>DATAFP010000040.1:0-3080 GCA_036257415.1 Gemmatimonadales bacterium | reverse complement strand
CTCGGCCCGGCGCTGCGACAGCTCGAGATTGTACGCAGCGGAACCGGAGGTATCGGTATGGCCGGTGGCGGTGATCCGCGCCGTCCCAGTCCGACGATAATCCTCCGCTGCCTGGGCGATCATCTGCCGGTCCGCTTCGGTCAGGTCTGCCCGGTCGAAGGCGAAGAACACCCGGTACTCACCGGGACTCGCTATCTCCGGCGGCGGCACCTCCTGCGCGTAAGCTGCCGGCACCGTCAGAGCTACCAACGCCACACCGACGAGAAGCGCTTTCATCCCAGACCCTCGACTGTTAGGTGATGGAGTGCAACATGCTGCCGGTAGCAAGCATCATGGTCACAGTGCCAGTGGGATCAGTTCCTTCAGCGTGTCGTCAGCATCACGGTGGCGTCGTCGCGATGAGATCTGCCCTAGGCACTTCACCCTTGGGGCAGTCGTCAGACAAGCTCTGCCCATCATGTGGCGAACTCGGGCGAGCCCGGCGGCGTCGAGGCCAAGGCGTTCATGGTCGAGCTGGTCGACTATCCGACCTCGGCATCAGCAAGTCGCAATTCTCCCACCCGCAACAGCTGACGGCCATGCCCGAGGCGAAATTCGAGGCGGCGCTCGCTTGGACCGCTCGGGCAGGTCCGGAGCCGAGCGGTGGCCCAGCGTGCCACCAAATCTGGCCGCTGGCTGCGCAAAGTGCGCCGGGCTGTATTCGCGTAGCGACGTGGACCGCCATGCCCGACAGTCTTGCCAGGAGGGAAGACGGTCCACGCGGAGCCCTGCGAGGGCCGCTCAGATCGAGCTAAACCACCATCGGGCCAGACATGCCTTAGTACATCCGATAGAATTCGTCGACTACCCCGCCATATTTCGGATCACGCCAAGCCGCCGCATCCTCGCGGGCATAGTGCGGTGCCTCGCGCAGCCGGTTCTTGTCTAGATCCACGACATAACCTTCTAGTCTGGTGTCGTAGTTCAATGCCTTCCACGGTAGCGGATAGTAGTCGTCGCCGATGCCGAGGAAGCCGCCAAACGACAGTACGGCATACTCGACCTTACCCGTGCGCTTGTCGACCATGAAGTTGTAGACCGAGCCGAGGCGTTCGTCCTGACGGTTGTAAACGGCGGTACCCTCCACCTTGTTCGAGGCGATCAAGCGATCGGTCTCGTCGGTGGCGACAGTGGTCCCGGTAGTGGTGGTCTGCATCCTAGCCTCCGCATGGTCCGGTGAACAACAGACGCTACGGGAACGGAGCCGCGGCCAGCTAGTTCCACTGCCACGGAGTAGTGTCGGAGATTTGCGCCAACAACTACGCCAAGACGTTCCAGCCGGGGCTTCGAATGTGCCATCACTCAGCCTGCCCGCACTGAGGGCATACGCATCGTCGCGCACGGAAGGGAGAGTGCCCCCAGACTTCCGGGCCGCGCTTACAGTAGCTACCCCTCGTCCCGTCATGGACGCCGGCCGGCGGGACGGTCGCCCCGATCGCGGTGAACAGCTCGAGTATGCGATAGGCGTGCTCGGCAGCAGCCGGCACTAGCGTCGCCGTGTCGTGACGGCCGAGGAACAGGGGGAACCCTTGTTCACCCCCTCGGTTAGCGCTCGATCCTATCCTCCGAGGAGTTGCCATGACGATCCACCCCAATACACCTCGCGCTCGCGCCGATGGCGACGCGCCGCATCTGAGCCCCGCCACACCGGCCGAGGATCAGCGCACCATCTTGCTGAACGAGATTGTCTGGGGTGCCGTGCTCGCCGGCGTGGTCGTGGCGCTGGTCACCCAACTGCTGCTCAATATGTTGGGGTTGGGATTTGGAATCGCCACTCTCGATCCCCGCACGGGCGACAATCCAAGTACCACCTCGCTGTCCATCGCCGCCGGCATCTGGTGGACGCTCTCCGGGATTTTGGCGTCGCTCACCGGCGGCTACGCGGCGGGACGCCTTTCGGGACGGCCCAAAAGGGCCACCGCTGCGTGGCATGGGCTCACGGCTTGGGCGCTTACCACGTTGGTGATCTTCTATCTGACTTCGACCGTCGGCGGGGTGCTCGGCGGTGTCTACAATACGGTTAGTGGCGCGCTCGGCGGCCTCGGCCGGACCGCCGCGACGACGGTCGGCGCTGCAGCGCCAGCTCTCTCGCAGATGTCGGATCCGATGTCCGCGATCGAGAACTCGGTGCGCGAGGCGAGCGGGGGCAATGACCCCGCAGCACTGCGCGATGCTGCGGCTACCGCCATCCGCGCTGCGCTCACCGGCGACCCGGCACAGGCGCAAGAGGCGCGCGGGCGGGCTGCGCAGGCGCTCGCCCGGGCACAGAACATCCAGATCGAGGAGGCTCGCACTAGGGTCAACGGCTACGAGCAGCAATATCGACAGACAGTTGAGCAGGCGCAGCGCCAAGCGACGGAGGCGGCCGATGCGGCTGCGAAGGTGGTATCGCGTGGGGCGCTGTTCGGCTTCATCGCCCTGGCGCTCGGTGGGCTCGCGGCCTGGTTCGGCGGACGCGCCGGCGCGGTGTATCCGACCCTGACCAGTCTCGCCCTGCCGGGCCGACCTCGGGTGTAGCCCCAAGGTATCGATCCCTGGGAAGCAGCGCCGTCGCCGCCGAGCCGGCCTTACGGTTCGGGCCGCCCGAGCCGTTCAGCTTTGATGGGCTGATCGAGCGCGCCCGTCAGCGGGCAGCGCAACCCTATGCCCCGCCGCCGGCTCCCGCACCGGAGCTCGTGCAACAGATCACTATGATGCGCACCATAAGCTGACGTTCAAGCCCGAGTACGCCCTGTTCGGCAACGGCCCAGGTCCCTATCCGATCCTTTTCCAGTTCGTGGGCCAGTTCTTTCCCAAGTCCGTGCGGATGCACGCCCTCGAGGACGGCGTCGCGCGCGAGATCCTCTACGAACCGGACTACTTCACCATCGCCGAGGACAGCCCCGCGCGCCATCTGCCGGCGGACGCCAACGGCTTTGCCGGTTTCTGGATCCGGGAGAGCCGCTTCGCCGAGGAGCAACGCCGGCGGGAGGTCTGGACCAGCTTCCTGGGCGCCGCCTACTTCCGTGCCGTCAGCGGGGTGGGTCAGTGGGGTATGTCGG
>DATAFP010000038.1:0-3695 GCA_036257415.1 Gemmatimonadales bacterium | reverse complement strand
CCAACCCTAAGGCGGCGGCTATCTTGTCAGACTGTCCAGTTTTTGTCGTTTCGGTTTTTTTCAGGGCCCTGTTCAGCTGGGGATCAGTTGGCTTTTCAACCAGGATTCGCGCAGCCGATGAAGACCTTCACCGCCACGCCCGAGACGCTCGAGCACGACTGGTACGTCGTGGACGCCGCCGACGTGCCGCTTGGCCGCCTCGCGAGCGCAGTGGCGCAGTTGATTCGCGGCAAGCACAAGCCGAGCTTCACGCCGCACATGGATGGCGGTGATTTCGTGGTGGTGGTGAACGCCGCACGGGTGCGCCTCAGCGGCCGCAAGACGGACCAGAAGCGGTACTTCCGGCATACCGGCTACATGGGCCACGAGCGGTACACCGTCGCGCGGGATATGCTCGCCACCCATCCGGAACGGGTCATCGAGAAGGCGGTGTTCGGGATGCTGCCCAAGACGTCGCTCGCCAAGCAGAAGCTGCGTGGCAAGCTGAAGGTGTATCCTGGCGCCGAGCACCCGCATGCAGCCCAGCAGCCCAAGCCCTACACTATCAGCAGCGCGAAGGTGACCGCATGACGGCAGCTCCCGCCGCGTACCGGTGGCAGGCCACCGGTCGCCGCAAGACCAGCGTGGCCCGGGTGTATCTCACCCCGGGAACGGGCAAGTGGGACATCAACGGGCGCACCCTGGGCGATTACTTCCCGCGGCCGTCGCTGGTGCAACACATCCAGCAGCCGTTCACCGCCACCGACACCCTGGGCGCCTTCGACGTTCGCGCCCATGTGAACGGCGGCGGGCAGTCGGGCCAGGCGGGCGCGCTGCGGCTCGGCGTCGCGCGGGCGCTGGTCGAGGCCGATGGGCAGCACCGGATCAAGCTGCGCGCGGCAAATCTCCTCACCCGCGACCCGCGGGCGGTGGAACGTAAGAAGCCGGGTCGCCCAGGCGCCCGGAAGCGGTTCCAGTTCAGCAAGAGATGAGCGGACGGGTCCGAGGGATGTTTGAACCCTCCGACCTCCGTCAAATCGAAATCCCCACATCGCCCGATCCGGCTCCCGGGTGCCCGCAAGGGTTGGGATGCGGAGATGACGGCGATGGACGACCAACCCCAACGCAAGGATCAGACGCACCGCATGGCACAGCCACAACTGCAGGACCTGCTCGAAGCAGGAGTTCACTTCGGGCACCAAACCCGCCGCTGGAATCCGAAGATGCGCCGGTTCATCTTCGCCGAGCGCTCGGGCATCTACATCATCGATCTGCAGAAGACCCTTCGACAAATTCAGAACGCGCAGGACCTGCTCCGAAGCGTCGTGCTCAAGGGCGAGGGCGTCCTGTTCGTCTGCACCAAGAAGCAGCTCAAGTCGATCGTCCAGGCTGAAGCCCAGTCCTGCGGCGCCTTCCACGTCACCGAGCGCTGGCTCGGGGGCATGCTCACCAACTTCCAGACCCTCAAGCGGCAGATCCGCCGCCTGCGCGAGCTGGAGCAGGGGGCGCAGGAGGGCGACTTCGAGAACTACACCAAGAAGGAAAAGCTGCTGTTCGAGCGCGAGCGGGTGAAGCTCGCCCGCAACCTCGAGGGCATCAAGCAGATGGCGCGGCTGCCCGGCGCGCTCTTCGTGGTGGATGCCAAGAAGGAAAAGATCGCGGTCGCCGAGGCTAACAAGCTCGGGATTCCGGTGGTCGCCATCGTGGATACCAACGCCGATCCCGATGTGATCACCGTCCCGGTTCCCGGGAACGATGACGCGATCCGGTCGGTCTCGCTGATCACCGCGGCGCTCGCCGACGTGATCAAGGAAGCGCGAGCGCAGATGCCGCTCCGCGAGGTGGCCGAGGACGCGGAAGCCGAGACCTACAGCACCGATTCGGGCGGCGAAGGCGGCGACGACGCCGACCGCCGCCGGCGCCGGCCGCGCCGGAAGCGGCGTCCCAAGCCGGAAGCGATTGCGGCGCGCCTCAAGGGCGAGGCCGTTCCCGATGCCGCCCCCGCGGCGAGCGGCGCCACCGATTCCGGCGCGTAGGGCCCACCGCGCCGCCGGCCCGCCGCCGCTCCTGGTCCGCGCGGGCCGCGAGCGGCGGCTTTACTATTCACGCGCGCCGTAGGCCGGCGCGCGCTCATGACCAGCGACACTACGACGAGCGACACTACGAGGACGGGTACTCAGGAGCCATGGCAACTGTCACGATTTCTCCCAAACAGGTGAGTGAGCTGCGCGCTCGGACCAGCGCGGGCATGATGGATTGCAAGCGGGCCCTGGAAGAGGCCGGCGGCGACATGGATAAGGCCGCCGAAATTCTGCGCAAGAAGGGCATCGCGAAGGCGGAGAAGCGTGCCGGGCGCTCGGCCGCGCAGGGGCTGATCGTGAGCTACATCCACCACAACGCACAGGTGGGCGTGCTGCTCGAACTCAACTGCGAGACCGACTTCGTCGCGCGCACCGACGACTTCCAGCAACTTGCCCGTGACATCGCCCTGCACGTCGCCTCGGCCGATCCCATCGCGGTCAACCCGGAGGACATCCCGGCGGACCTGGTTGAGCGGGAGCGCCGCATCGCCGAGGAGCAGGTGGCGGCCGAGGGGAAGCCGGAGAACGTTCGGCCCAAGATCGTCGAGGGCAAGATCCGGAAGTTCATTGCCGAGCGGACCCTGCTGGAGCAGCCGTTCGTCAAGGACGATACCAAGACGGTGGGTCAGCTGGTGAAGGAGGTTTCCGGCAAACTCGGCGAGGCGGTGCAGGTCAAGCGGTTTGCCCGATTCAAGATCGGGGAAGCCTGAGGTGGCCCTCGCCTACTCTCGCGCCTTGCTCAAGTTATCGGGCGAGGCGCTGGGCGGCGAAAAGGGCAGGGGATTGGATTTCGCGGTGGTCGAATCGTTGGCCGAGGAGATCAAGGCCGTCGTCGCGCTCGGCGTGCGACTTTCGCTGGTCGTCGGCGGCGGCAACATCGTCCGCGGCACGACCGCCAGTCGAGAGGGACTCGATCGGGTTTCCGCCGACTATATGGGCATGCTGGCGACCGTCATCAACGCGCTGGCACTGCAGGATGTGCTCGAAAAGATGGGCGTGCACACCCGGGTCATGACGGCCATTCGGATGGAATCGGTGGCGGAGCCATATATCCGCCGGCGCGCCGTCCGTCATCTCGAAAAGGGCCGGCTGGTCATATTCGCCGGTGGTACCGGGAACCCATTCTTCTCGACCGACACCGCGGGCGTCTTGCGCGCCCTCGAAGTGGACGCGGAGGTCTTCCTCAAGGCGACCAACGTGGACGGGATCTACACCGGCGATCCCCGCACCGATGCGTCGGCGACCTTCCTTCCCGAGCTCTCGTACCAGGAAGCGATCGTTCGGAACTACGCGGTCATGGACGCGAACGCGTTCGGGCTCTGCAAGGCCAATCAGCTCCCGATCGTGGTGTTCAACCTCAATCAGCCCGGCGCGATCACCCGGGTTCTCCGGGGCGAGCGGGTCGGCACCCTCGTCCGATGAGCACGATTCCCGAACTGACCAAGCACGCCCGCGAGGCGATGCACAAGGCGGTCGAGAGCACCAAGCGCGAGCTGACCACCATCCGGAGCGGCAAGGCCACGACGTCGCTGCTGGACCTGGTGCGGGTCGAGGCGTATGGCGCCCACGTCCCGCTCAACCAGGTGGGGCTGGTATCGGCACCCGAGGCGCGGCTCCTCACCGTGCAGCCGTTCG
>DATAFP010000274.1:0-16837 GCA_036257415.1 Gemmatimonadales bacterium | reverse complement strand
CGGGCTCGTATCGCTCATCGTGGTGCTGGGCGTGCTCGTGTTCGTGCACGAGGCCGGGCACTTCATCGCCGCCAAGTGGGCCGGCATCTACGTGCATCGGTTTTCGCTCGGCCTCGGAGCGCCGATTCCCTGGCTGACCTGGCGCCGCGGCGAGACCGAGTACTCCATCTCCTGGTTGCCGCTGGGCGGCTACGTCAAGATGGCGAGCCGCGAAGAGGACGCCGCGGCCGCCATGCTCGAGGGCGGCCAGTCCACGATTGGAGTGCCGCCCGATCGGGTGTTCGAGGCCAGGCCGGTCTGGAAGCGCATGGTGGTAATCCTGGCCGGTGTGGCGATGAACGCGCTGCTGGCTTGGGTCGTGTACGTGGGCCTCGCCTACAAGAACGGACGGCAGGTCAACCTCATCACCACGATCGGCGGCGTGGATACCACCGGCTTGCCAGCCGGTGCGACGCCGCTGCGCTCCGTGCCGGTCGGCGCTCGCATCGTCGCCATCGGTGACAAGCCGGTCGCGACCTGGAACGAGATCGAAGACGGAATTCTCAACGCGCCAGAGGATCGGATCGTGCTCCGGCTGGCCGATGGCTCGACCAGGGAGCTCGACGTTCATCCCGACGCGCTGACCGAGCGCGCCCAGGTGATTCAGGCGCTCCGCCCGCTGATTCCGGCAGTGGTGGACTCGGTCATGACCGGGAGCCCCGCCGCGCGTGCGGGACTCAAGCCGGGCGATTCGATCATCGGTGTGGCGGGGCTCCCGGTGCGGCAGTGGCGGGACCTGCAGCGGATCGTGGATGTCCGACCCGGACAACCGGTCAAGGTGACGCTGATGCGCGACGGCCGGCCGCTGGAGCTCGACCTGACGTTGGCGAGCGCCGAGGTGCGGGAGAACGGCGCTCCGCGAAAGGTGGGCCGGATCGGCGTGTATGTGGACCTTCCGGTGCGCCGGGAATCGCTCTCGTTCGGGGAGGCGGTTCGCGCCGGCACCGTGGCCACCGGCATCGCCGCGACCCAGATCGTCCGCACCGTGCGGGGACTGTTCAGCGGTCGGGTCTCGACCCGCGAGGTGGGCGGGCCGATCCTGATCGGTCAGATGGCCGGCCAGCAGGCTCAGTTGGGACTGGATGAGTTTCTCAGCTTTATGGCGTTCATCTCGATCAATCTGGCTGTGCTGAATCTGCTGCCGATTCCCGTGCTCGACGGGGGGCAGTTCGTCCTGCTCCTGGCCGAGGGTGTGCTCCGCCGGCCGCTGCCGCTCAAGCTCCGGGAACGGTTGACCGCCCTCGGCCTGGTGTTCGTCGTGCTCCTCATGGTGCTCGCCTTCAGCAACGACATCCGGCGCCTGCTCGGGGGGTGAGGCGCTACTTTACCGGCGTTCTTAACCCGTGTATCTTTCGCTGCTTAGACAAGAGTCGACATTAGGAACCTAAGGACCCGAAGAAGATGCCTTTCGACAAGCAGGCCGTGGTGGCCAGGCACCGGCTCAGTGAGGCGGACACCGGTTCCACCCGGGTGCAGGTCGCGCTGCTCACCGAGCGGATCAACTCGCTCACCGACCATTTCCGCACGCACCCCAAGGACCACCACGGTCGGCGGGGGTTGCTGAAGATGGTGGGCACGCGCCGACGTCTCCTGCAGTACCTCAAGCGCAGCGATCTCGTCGCGTATCGCGCGCTGATCGAGGAACTCGGTCTCCGGCACTAGCGGAAAAGGGTCCGCGAGGGCGTCCCGAACGAGCACATCGGGGCGCCCTCGCTGCATTGGTGTGCTCTGATCAGGACAACAACGTCGTGACCGTACATCGGATCGAAACAGAGTTCGCCGGGCGCCGTCTCGTGATCGAGACCGGCCGCCTTGCGAAACAGGCCGCCGGATCGGCCCTGGTGCAGTTCGGCGACACCGTCGTGCTCGCCGCCGTCACCGCCTCCCCCAACGTCAGTCCGCTCCCGTTCTTTCCCCTCACCGTCGAGTATCGCGAAAAGACCTACGCAGCGGGGAAGATTCCCGGCGGCTTCCTCAAGCGCGAGGGACGCCCGGCCGACAAGGAGATTCTCGCCAGCCGCCTCATCGATCGCGGCATCCGGCCGCTGTTTCCCGAGGGGTTCAAGAACGAAGTTCAGGTGTTCGCGACGGTGCTGTCCGCCGATCAGGAGAACGATGCTGATGTCCTCGGTGCCGTGGCGGCGTCGGTGGCGCTCAGCGTGTCCAATGTGCCGTGGAACGGGCCGCTCGCGGCCGTCCGGGTGGGACGGGTAGACGACAAGTGGATCCTCAACCCCACGTTCCAGCAGCTCGAGTTCTCCAGCATCGATCTCGTGGTCGCCGGCTCGGCCGATGCCATCTACATGGTCGAGGGCGGGTCGTTGGAGGTCAGCGAGGCCGAGATGCTCGAGGCGCTCAAGGTGGCGCAGAAGGGGATTCGGGACATCATCGCGCTGGAGAAGCGGGTGATCGACGTGGCCGCCAAGCCGAAGATGGAATGGGAGGCTGCGGCGGCCGATCCGATTCTGCTCGCTCGGGTGCGTGAACTCGCCGAGCCGGCGATGGCGAAGGCCATCAACGCGAAGGACAAGGCTGGCCGCAGCAAGGCCGTCAAGGACCTCAAGCAGCAAGTGCTGGAGCAGCTCGGCGCCGAGTTTCCTGACGCCCTCAAGGACATCGCGGGCGCGCTGGACGATATCGAGTACCGCGTGATGCGGGCCCAGGTGCTGGAGAGAGGCGAGCGGGTGGACGGCCGGGATCCCGACACCATACGTCCGATCACGATCGAGGTCGGCGTGCTGCCGCGCACCCATGGTTCGGCGCTGTTTCAGCGCGGCGAGACCCAGTCGCTTACCGCCGTCACCCTCGGCACCGCCGACGACGAGCAGCGGATCGACAGCATCGACGTGGCCGGCGAAACCACGAAGTCGTTCATGCTCCACTACAATTTCCCGCCGTACGCCACCGGCGAGGTCAAGATGATGCGCGGCACCAGCCGCCGCGAGATCGGCCACGGCGCGCTGGCGGAGCGGGCATTGCAGCCGCTCTTGCCGAACTACGAGAACTTCCCCTACACCCTGCGGGTGGTGTCGGAGATTCTCGAGTCGAACGGATCGTCGTCCATGGCGACCGTCTGTGCCGGCTCGCTCGCGTTGATGGATGCCGGCGTTCCCATGCAGGCTGCCTGCGCCGGTGTGGCGATGGGGCTCATCAAGGAAGGCTACAAGGTCGCGGTGCTCACCGACATCCTCGGCTCCGAGGACGCGCTGGGCGACATGGACTTCAAGGTCGCCGGCACGACGCGCGGGATCACCTCGATCCAGATGGACATCAAGATCGCGGGTCTGACGCTGGACATCATGAAGGAGGCCCTCGAGCGCGCCCGCAAAGGCCGGCTCCACATCCTGGGCGAGATGGAGAAGGCGCTTCCCCGGCCGCGGGCACAGCTGTCGCCCTGGGCGCCGCGGATCATCACCATCCAGATCAAACCGGATAAGATCGGCGATGTCATCGGGCCCAAGGGCAAGACCATCCGCGGGATCCAGGACGCCACCGGCGCCAAGATCAACGTGGACGACAGCGGCCTGATCACCATCTCGGCGGTGGGCGGCGACGCCGGCGAGAAGGCTCGCGAGATGGTCGCGGCGATCGTGGCCGAGCCCGAGGTCGGGCGGATCTACGAGGGGCCGGTGAAGAGCACCACGCCCTTCGGGGCGTTCGTGGAAATCCTCCCGGGAGTCGAGGGGCTGCTGCACATCAGCGAGCTGCAACACGGGCGCACGGAAAAGACCGAGGACGTGGTGAAGAAAGGCGACATCGTGAAGGTGAAGCTCATCGACGTGGATGAGCGGGGTCGCATGCGGCTTTCCCGGAAGGCGCTGCTCACGCCCACAGCCTGACCGGTCGGTGGACACGGTCCAGCTGGACGAGGGGCTCCGGCGCACCACCGCGCCGAACGGGCTCGTCGTCCTGTCGGAGCACCTCCCCGGCGTTCGTTCCGCCGCACTGGGGATCTACGTGCGCACCGCCAGTGCGCACGAGCCCCGGGGCAAGATGGGCGTCTCGCACCTCCTCGAGCATATGGTCTTCAAGGGCACCGAGCGGCGTACCGCCCGGCAGCTGGCGCTCGAGCTGGAGGTCCGCGGCGGCTCGCTCGATGCCTTCACTGGACGAGACTATACCAGCTATCAGGCGCATGTGCTCGACGCCGATCTGCCACTGGCGCTCGAGATCCTGACCGATCTGGTGCGCCGGCCGCTCCTGGCCGATCACGATCTCGCGCTCGAGCGGAACGTGATTCTCGAAGAGATCGCGGGGGTCGCGGATACGCCGGATGACCTCGTCTACGAGCTGCACGCCGAGGCGCTTTGGCCCCAGCATCCCTACGGGTATTCCATTTTGGGCACGCCGGAGACCGTCGGAGCGTTGACCACCGGCGACCTCCGCGCGGTCCACAGCGACGGATACCACCGCGGCAACTGCGTCATCAGCGCGGCGGGCAACGTGAATCATGAGCAGCTCCTGACCGTATTGGAGCGGGAGAGCTGGTTCGCCGGGTCGGCGCGGGAGCCCGCCCGCGAGCCTGTGGCAGCCACACCCGCGACGCGGGGGGTTCAGCGAGCCGAGTCGCGGGAGACGCAGCAGACCCACGTCGTGTTCGGCACCGATACGTTCCCCCTGAGGGATCCGCGGCGTTTTGCGCTCGCGATTCTGGTGAACGTGTTCGGCGGAGGGATGTCGAGCCGGCTGTTTCAGCGGGTGCGCGAGGAGCTCGGCCTGGCCTACGCAGTCTACGCGTACAAGCACTTCTTTCAGAGCTCGGGCCAGCTCGGTGTCTACGTCGGCACCCAGCCGGCCGCGGCCGACCGCGCGGTGGACGCGATCCGGGCGGAGTATCAACGCATCGCACGGGAAGGCCTGCCCGCCGACGAGCTTGTGGACGGCAAGCAGCAGCTCAAAGGCCAGGTCATGCTGTCGCTCGAGAGCCCGATCAGCCGCATGGGCCGACTCGCCGGGTTCATGCTCCACGGCGACCGCTATCGAACGCTGGACGAGATGCTCGCCGAGATCGCCTCTGTCACCCGGGACGAGATCGCTGGTGTGGCGGCGGAGTTCTTCGACCCGGACCGGCAGACGGTGGTGCGGCTCGGTCCTGAGTGAGGAGACCCTCATGCTGATCGGCGTGCCAAAAGAGATCAAGACCAATGAAAACCGCGTGGCGCTTGTCCCGGCGGGCACCGAAGCGCTGGTGGCGGCGGGGCACCAGGTTTTCGTCGAGCAGGGCGCGGGGGTGGGAAGCGGATTCACCGACGAAGCGTACGTCGCCGCCGGCGCAGTCATCCTGCCCACGGCGGACGAGGTCTGGACCAAAGCCGACATGATCACGAAGGTCAAGGAGCCGATCGAGTCGGAGTGGCGGCGCATGCGGGCGGGGCAGGTGATCTACACCTACTTCCACTTCGCGGCCGACGAACAGCTGACCAAGGCGGTGGTCGGGTCCGGCGCCGTCGCAGTCGCCTACGAGACCGTTCAGCTCGCCAACGGCGAGCTGCCGCTCCTCACCCCGATGTCCGAGGTGGCGGGGCGGATGGCGGTGCAGGCGGGGGCGAAGTACCTCGAGAAGGTCCACGGCGGCCGGGGCATCCTCCTGGGCGGTGTGCCCGGCGTGCCCCCGGCCGAGGTCGTGATTCTCGGCGGCGGAGTGGTGGGCCTCAATTCCGCCAAGATCGCCGCGGGTCTCGGCGCCCACGTGACCATTCTCGACATCTCGCTGCCAAGGCTCCGGTACCTCAGCGACGTCCTCCCCGCCAATGTCGATACCGTGTACTCGAACCGGCACAACATCCTGGAAGCCGTGACCGGCGCCGAGCTCGTGATTGGGGCCGTCCTGTTGCCGGGGGCGCGGGCGCCGCACCTGGTGAAGCGTGACGATCTCAAGCTGATGAAGCAGGGAGCGGTCATCGTGGACGTCGCGGTCGACCAGGGCGGCTGTGTCGAGACGATCAAGCCGACCACCCACGAGAACCCTACTTACTTCGTCGAAGGCATCCTGCATTACGGAGTGGCGAACATGCCAGGCGGCGTACCCCGCACCTCCACGCTCGCGCTCACCAACGCGACGCTGCCCTACGCGCTCCGGCTGGCCCGCGACGGCTGGAAGGCCGCCTGCAAGAACGATCCGGTCCTCAGGAAGGGGCTCAACGTGGTCGAGGGGAAGGTGGTGTACCCCGGTGTCGCGGAGGCTTTCAAGCTGCCGTTGGTGGACGTTGCCTCTGTCGTCTGAGGGAACCGTGGCGGTGCCGATCTCCCGCCTGCCGCACGGCAACGGAATGCCGCTGCCGAGCCGGGCTACCCCCGGCGCCGCCGGCTACGACCTCGCGAGCGCCGAGGACGGCAGGCTCGGACCGGGCGAGCGGCGCCTGTTCCGCACCGGGATCGCCATCGCCGTCCCGCACGGCTATGAGTGTCAGCTTCGGCCCCGCTCGGGGCTGGCGCTCCGGCATGGTGTCACGCTGCCCAACACGCCCGCGACGATCGACAGCGACTACCGCGGGGAGCTAATGGTCGCCCTGGTCAACCTCGGGGCCGAGCCGTTCGACGTGACCCGGGGGATGCGCATCGCGCAGATGGTCGTGGCGAAGGTCGAGCAGGTCGCGTTCGAGGAAGTGGCCCAGCTGCCGGAGACGGATCGGGGGGCCGGAGGGTTCGGAAGCACCGGCGCGTGACCACCACACGCGCCCTCCCGCCTTTACCGCCTCTGCCGCCCTGTAGATATTCCGCCTGCCCATGAAGCTTCCTCCATTCAGTCTCGGGTCTTTCTTCCCCGCGAACGAGATCGCGGTCGATCTCGGCACGGCCAACACACTGGTGTACGTCAAGGGCGAGGGGATCGTCCTGAACGAGCCGTCAGTCGTGGCCGTGGAGAAGGGGACTGGCAAGCCGCTCCGCTACGGCCTCGAAGCCAAGCGGATGCTGGGCAGGACACCGGACGGCATCCTGGCGGTGCGGCCGCTCAAGGACGGCGTGATCGCCGATTTCGACGTCACCGAGAAGATGCTGCGGTACTTCCTGAAGACCATCATCGACAAGCACGTTTTTCGCGTGAAGCCCCGGGTGATCGTCTGCGTCCCTTCGGGCATCACCGAGGTGGAGCGCCGCGCCGTGCGGGATTCGGCGCAAACCGCGGGAGCGAAGGAAGTGCTGATGGTCGCCGAGCCGATGGCGGCGGCCATCGGGGTGGGGCTGCCGGTGGAGACGCCCACGGGGAACATGGTCATCGACATCGGCGGCGGCACCACCGAGATCGCGGTCATCGCGCTCGCTGGCATCGTGTCCGATACGTCGATCCGCACCGGCGGCGACGAGCTCGATCAGGCAATCGTGCAGTTCATGCGGAAGAACTACAACCTGCTCGTGGGCGAGGCGACGGCCGAAACCATCAAGATCAAGATCGGGTCGGCGGCGCCGGTGGGAGAGGAGCGCGAGATGGAGGTGAAGGGTCGAGATCTCGTCTCGGGCATCCCTAAGACCGTCCGGGTCCACTCGAGCGAGATCCGCGAGGCCGTGCAGGAGCCCATCCAGCAGATCGTAGATGCCACGCGTCGTGCGCTGGAAATCACGCCACCCGAGCTGGCGAGTGACATCGTAGACCGCGGCATCGTCATGACCGGCGGAGGTGCGCTCATTCGAGGGCTCGACATTCTCCTGGCCCAGGAGACCGGACTGCCCGTGCACGTGGACGAAGACCCTCTCACCTGTGTCGTACGCGGCACCGGCCGCATCCTCGACGACTTCGAGAAATACCGCAGCGTCCTGTCCGTCTGATGCTCGTCCCGTCGGACCGCTCCTTCAGCCGCCGCGACACGATTCTGTTCCTGGTATGCGTGGGCTTGTCGCTGGCGGCGCTGTTTGCGCCGACGCGGATGACCCTCGGATTGGCCCAGACCCTCCGCGACACGCTGCTGTTCCCGCTGGTTTGGCTGAACGAGCTCGCCGAGGAAGGTCGGACCAGTCGGGCAAGGCTGCGTGCGATCACGGCCGAGCGTGACTCGGCCGCCTACATCGCCCAGGGGTTGCCGGCGCTCGCGGTCGAAAACGAGCGGCTTCGAGCCCTGCTCGGGCTGAGCCAGCGGATCCGAGCTCGCTACGTGCCGGCGGAAGTGCTGCATCAGGCCCAGGCGACGGACAGCCGAATGCTGCTGCTCGGCGCGGGCAGCGAGGCGGGAATCGCGCCCTTCGACCCGGTGGTGGCACCGGAAGGCTTGATCGGCGTCGTTGCGAGCGCCGGGCGCAACGTCAGCACGGCGATGACCTGGGCCCATCCTGAGTTCCGGGCCAGCGCGTTCACCGACAGCGGGGCCGCCGTAGGCATCGTCGCCGCGTCGCCGGCCGCGGGGCCCAGCGAGCCGTTTCTGGAGTTTCGGGGTGTCTCATACCGGGATTCCATCCCGGGGGGCACGCTGGTGCTGTCGTCCGGGCTTGGCGGCGTCTACCCCAAGGGCATCCCGATTGGTCGCGTGGTCGGCGTCGTCCGGGAGCAGGCCGGCTGGGAGCGGGTCTATCGCGTCCGTCCTGCTGCCAACCCGGGAACCGCCACTCACGTGCTGGTGCTGACGGCGCCCCGCGCTGTCGCGCTGGGCGACGCGTTTCACGCCGACACGGGTGGGCAATCCAGCGTGACGACAGGCGCCCAGGTTCCACCAACCGCGCCCCCGCCGCCGGGGGATAGTACGCAGTGACCTCGACTCGCAGCGGGCGGCTCCATCTGACGCTGATCATGGGGCTGCTGGTGCTACTCCACTTTTACGTTCGGCCGAGGTTCGGGGCGACTCGGCTGAGTCCCGACCTGCTATTGTTCGCCCTGATAACCCTTGCGATGCGGAGCGGGCCCGGCACCGGTGCGGTCGCGGGGTTTCTGGTCGGGCTGGTCAACGATGTGCTGTCACCGGCCCGCTTCGGCGCCTCGGCGCTGGCCCACACCATCGTGGGTTATGCGGCCGCTTGGGGGCGCGCGGTGTTCTTTGCCGATAACATTCTGGTGACGGCCGGCTTCGTGGCCGTCGGCCTCTGGCTGCGCGATCTCATCCTGCTGGTCGCCTCGGGCGGCAGCGGGAATCTCTTCGAATCGCTGGCGCTCTGGGCGCCGCTCCAGGGGATCATCACGGCGATCGTCGGGGCGGCGGTGTTGTTCGCGGCGCGGCAGTTCTTCGATCTGAGGGTCGACGCGTGAGCGCTTTCGACTCTTATCGTATCAATGAGCGGGCTCGGGTGGCTCGATGGATCGTCACGGCGGCATTCGCCGTGCTGCTCGGCGCCTTCTTCCGCACGCAGATCATCCAGCACGAGAAGTTTCAGCTGAAGGCCGAGACCAACCGGCTGCGCCCCATTCCGCTCACGCCGCCCCGGGGACAGATCTTCGACCATCTCGGCCGAATCATCGCCGAGAACGTGCCCGGCTACTCGGTCAAGCTCCTGGCCCCCTCCGCCGACTCCCTCCGGGCGGTACTCGATCGGGTCGCGCGGGTCGTTCCGCTGGATACCGCCGACATGACGGAGATCCTCCGGCGATTCCGCTCGGCGCGGTACCAGCCGGTGCTGGTGTTCGGTGATGCCGACTTCCCCACGATCTCGCGGCTCGAGGAGCATCGCGCCGCCCTGCCGGGCCTGGTGATTCAGTCGGAACCCAAGCGGAAGTACCCGGCCGGACCTGCCGTGGCTCACCTGGTCGGCTATGTCGGTGAAGTGACCGATGGCGACCTCACGCGGAATCGCTATCCGGGTGCCACACTGGGCTCGATCGTGGGAAAGGCAGGCCTGGAGCAGGAGTATGATGACACGCTACGCGGCGGGGAGGGGGTGCGCTACATCGAGGTCAACGCGCGTGGACGTCTCGTCCGGGAAGAGGCGAGCTCGGCGTCGCTGCCGCCGACCCCCGGCAAGCCCATCAGCACGTCCATCGACATCGATCTCCAGCAGTTCGTCGACAGCATCTGGCCGAAGGGGACCCGTGGTGCGCTCATCGCCATGACGCCGGATGGGTCGGTGCGGGCGCTCTACTCCTCGCCCAGCTACGATCCGAACGCGTTCGTCGGGGGGATCGACGCCCGCACCTGGCGCGCTCTCACGACCGATGCCGCACGGCCGCTTCTCAATCGCGCCATCCAGACACGGTATCCACCCGCCTCGCCCTTCAAGCTCGCCATCTCGGCCATGGCCCTCAAGCGAAACCTGATCCAGCTCGACACCCGCATGCCGGTGCCCTGCCGCGGCGGGCTGCGCATGGGTAACCGGGTGTTTCGCTGCTGGAAGAAGGAGGGGCACGGCTCGCTGGACCTGGTCGGCGCGGTGGCCGCGAGCTGCGATGTCTATTTCTACCAGGTAGGGCTTCGTCTCGGGCTCGAGGCGATTCTCGAGGACGGCGTTCTGATGGGATTTCGCGATACGACCCACGTGGACCTGCCCAACGAGATCGCACCGATCTTTCCTGCCTCCACCGCGTACTTCGACCGGCTCTACGGACCACGCCGTTGGAGCCCGCCGGCTACGGTGCTCAACTTTGCGATCGGCCAGGGAGAGAACACCCAGTCGCTGGTGAACATGGTGCAATTCTACGGCGCGCTCGCAGGTGACGGCCGCGAGCCGGTGCCGCATCTGGTCCGGCCACTGGCGACCAGCGCCAGGACCCTCGGCCTGACCGACACGCAGCTCGATGGGCTGCGGCACTCGCTGATCGCGGTCGTGGAGCGCGGGACGGCTGCGGCCTCGCGTCGCGGCGATCTTGCCGTCGCCGGAAAGACTGGGACCGCGCAGAATCCGCACGGCAAGGACCACGGGTGGTTCATCGGCTTTGCCCCCGCCGACAAGCCGGAGATGGTGGTCGGAGCCATCATGGAGTTCGCCGAGCACGGCACGACCGTCGCGCCCTACGTGGTACAGGTGCTGCGGCGCAGCATTCTGGGCCCGGAGCCCCCGGCTCAGGTTCCCACCCGAGTGAAGATCGTCGCTCCTGCAGACACCGCGCCCCGTACCATCGAGCTGGACCCTGATTCCGCCGCGGCGCGGGCGGTGGCCGATTCCATCCGTCGGGCCGGCGACAGCACCGCGCAATGAGACTCGCGGCGATCGACCGTCAGCTCGCGTGGGTGTCGCTCGCCCTCATGGTCTGCGGGTTCATCGTGCTCTACTCGGCGGGGCAGACCGATGTCCCCACCGCTGGGGCCGGCGTCTGGCGGCGACAGTTCATCTGGGTCGGTGTCGGGCTGGTCGCCGCGTGGGCGGCGTTTCAGACCTCGCCCAGGCTTCTAGAGTGGCTCACGCCCGCCATCTACGCGTTCAGCGTGGTCCTGCTTCTCATCGTGCTTGCGGTGGGTACGGGCGCGGGCACCGCCGCAGGGAGTCACTCCTGGCTCGCCATCGGCGGCGTGCGGATCGGGCAGCCGTCCGAGCTGGCGAAGGTGGCGACTGTCCTGATGCTCGCGCGCTACCTGTCGAGCCGACGCGAGCCGCCCCGGTCGCTCCGCGACCTGGTAGCGCCGGCGCTGATCGTGGGCATCCCTTTCCTGCTCGTGCTCAAGCAGCCGGACCTCGGCAGCGCGCTGGTGTTCGTCGGGGTGTTCTTCGCGATGATGTTCTGGGCCGGGGTGCGGCCGCGTCTCCTGTTCATGATTGCCTCACCCGGGATCAGCTTGCTGCTAGCGTTCAGCAACGTGACCTGGGCGTTCTGGATCATCGGCTTCACGGCGCTCTTGTTCTACTGGCGGCCGTACGTGCTGGATGGCCTCACGTTCTGGCTGCTGAATGTCGCGAGCGGGACCGTTGCCATGCCGCTGTGGCATCGACTGGCTCCCTATCAGCAGAACCGGCTGCTCACCTTTCTCAACCCCGAGGTCGATCCACGGGCGGCCGGGTATCACGCGATTCAGTCCCGGGTGGCGATCGGGTCCGGCGGCTGGCTGGGCACCGGCTACACGGAGGGACCGCAGAAACGGCTCGCGTTCCTTCCGGAACAGCACACCGACTTTGTATTCTCCGTCGTGGGCGAGGAGCTGGGGTTCGTGGGCGTGGCCATCGCGCTCACGCTCTTCATGGCCCTTCTGCTCATCCTGATTCGAATCGCTCGACGGGCAACGGACTCGTTCAGCAGCCTCGTCATTTTCGGGATCCTCGGCATTCTGTTCTCACACGTCTTCGAGAACGTCGGCATGACCGTAAACCTGATGCCGATTACCGGGATTCCACTCCCCTTTTTCAGCTACGGCGGCTCGTTTTTCATTATCTGCTGCCTGTGTCTTGGGCTCGCATTTCGGGTAGCGTGGGATTCGAGGCTGGCAGGCTATGCTGATATGTAGCAAGGGGTTATCAGTTGGGGCCTAGCGCGGGAACACCCCGGTGCCCAAATTAGGTACTTTCTCGTGATCTTGGTGTGGCCCCTCACCTGGTTCCTACACGCCCTATGGCCGTGATGGCATGGTTCAAGAAGGAGCGCAAGCCGCGCACATCCCAACGTGAACGCCTCGAGATCCCGGCAGATGCGTGGGAAAAGTGCGATGGCTGCGGCCACATCGACATTCGGGAAAAGTTCGAAAAGGCGCTCAACGTCTGCCCGGAGTGCGGCCGGCACCGCCGCTTCACCGCCGAGGAATACATCGAGCTGCTCACCGATGCGGGGACTTGGCGTGAGCTCTACGGTAACCTGAAGTCGGTGGACGCGCTCGGCTTCGAGCACTACCCCGAGCGGCTGGCGGCCGCGCGCAAGAAGGCAGGGAACAGCGATGCCATCTTCACGGGCACCGCACGACTCGAAGGCACGCCAATCCACCTCGGGGTCATGAATTTCGCGTTCATGGGTGGCTCGATGGGCTCCGTCGTCGGAGAGAAGATCGCCCGCCTCGCCCGCCGTTCGCTCGAGAAGAAAATCTCCCTCATCATCGTTTCCACATCCGGCGGCGCGCGCATGCACGAGGGTGTGCTGTCGCTGATGCAGATGGCCAAGACATCGGCAGCGCTGGCGCAGCTCGCCAAGGCCCGGGTGCCCTACATCAGCATCCTGACCGATCCAACGACGGGTGGCGTGTCGGCGTCGTTCGCGATGCAGGGTGATGTCGTACTGGCCGAGCCTGGGGCGGTGATCGGGTTCGCCGGCCAGCGAGTCATCAAGCAGACGATCGGCCAGGACCTGCCGGAGGGATTCCAGACCGCCGAGTTCCTGCTGGAGCACGGCCAGATCGATGACGTGGTACCCCGCGGCTCGCTCCGGGAAACCACGGCTCGACTTCTCCGCCACATGCAGGGCCAGCGCCCGCCCGTCGAGGAGTTGGAGCTGAGCTGAGCCGTCCGTCCCGTGCGGTCGATCGACGCCCCACCACGGACATCCTGGTGGGGCGTCGCGGTTTTCGGCACTTGAACAGTTGGGTGGAGCGCCCGTGACGCTGACGTACGTTCAAGCGCTCGACTTCCTGTTTCCCCGGACGACCACGATCAAGTTCGGGCTGGGGACGACCCGCGCTCTGCTCGCGACGTTGGGGAACCCGCAGGATCTGATACCGTGTGTTCATATCGGCGGCACCAACGGGAAGGGAAGCGTCGCGACGCTGATCGCCGCGGCGCTTGGCGCAGCCGGATGGCGCGTGGGTCTTTACACCTCGCCGCATCTGGTGTCATTCCGCGAGCGCATCCGGGTCGATGGCGCCCCCATCTCCGAGGCGGCCGTCGCGATGTGGACCCAGCGTCTCCGGCCGATGATCGAGGAGCGGCAGGCCACCTTCTTCGAGGTGACCACGGCCATTGCCTTCGCCGATTTCGCTGCCCGCGGGGCGGAGATCTCCGTCATCGAGGTGGGCCTCGGCGGGCGGCTGGACAGCACCAATGTCGTGCGCCCGCTGGCGAGCGCGGTCACCCGGATCGAGATGGACCACATGAAGTACCTGGGCGACACTCTGGAAGACATCGCGCGAGAGAAGGCAGGCATCGCCAAGCCCGGGGCGCCATTCGTCATCGGCGAGAGCCGCCCCGAGCTGGTGGGCATTCTCCGGCACGCCGCCGCGTGCGCGGTACGCGGGCACGATCGCGAGGCGGTGCCTGACATCCGGGTCGTGCGGCCGGGAACCCAATGGAGCGGCCCACTTCGGCTGGCCGGCTCGCATCAGCGCCGAAACGCCGCGGTAGCGGAATGCGTGCTTGGCGCATTGCCCGAGCCGTACCGCCCGTCCACCGACGCGATCCGTGCGGGCTTTGCCGACGCCCACATTCCCGGACGACTGGACCGGCGAGGCCGCTGGTTATTCGACGTCGCCCACAATCCTGACGGCGTACGAGCGCTGGTAGCCGCGTTGCGCGAGCTGGAGCCGCCCCGCCCGCTCCATGCGCTGGTCTCGATCCTCGGCGACAAGGAGTGGCCGGAGATGCTCGTCCTGCTGGACCAGGTGGTTGACCGCGGCGTATTGACCCGCGCGCCGACCGCGGCGGGGCGAGGGTGGAACCTGGAATGGCTGGGCCGCTGGCTCCGCGATCCATCGCGCCCGCCCGCGCATGCGTCGTGGACGCTGGTGCCCGACTTCGACGAGGCCCTGGAAACGGTGCAGCGGGACGCCGGGACGATGCTCGTCACCGGATCGTTCCACACCGTGGGAGACGTCATGCGGACGCTCGGATTCGAGGTGTGCGCGGGAACATGAATCGCTCTATTTTGCGCCCATGAAGAGCGCCGCCCTCCCGGGCTTTCGCGACTTTTACCCCGACGATCTCGCGCTCCGCAGTTACATCTTCGCCACCTGGCGGGCGGTGGCGGTGCGCTATGGATTCGAGGAGTACGACGGCCCCCCATTGGAGCCGCTGGAGCTCTACACCCAGAAGAGCGGGCAGGAGATCGTGGGGCAGCTGTACAGCTTCGAAGACAAGGGCGGACGGCAAGTGGCGCTCCGGCCGGAGATGACCCCAACGCTGGCTCGAATGGTCGCAGCCCGGGCGAACGGACTGAAGAAGCCGATCCGCTGGTTCTCCATTCCGCAGCTGTTCCGCTACGAGCGGCAGCAACGCGGCCGGCTGCGCGAGCACTTTCAGCTGAACTGCGATCTCATCGGTGAGGCCGGCCCCGCCGGTGACGCGGAAATCATCGCGCTCGCCACGGACGTGCTGCGGGCGTTCGGACTGGGGCCCACGGACGTGCGCGTGCGCGTCTCGGATCGCCGGGCGCTGAACGGGCTCCTGCTGGCGGCGGGAGTGCCCGCCGCGGGCCTGCCCGACGCCTATCAGGCAGTGGACAAGATCGAACGGGTTCGGCGGGATGACCTGGCAAGCCAACTACGAGGGGTTGGGTTCGGTGCTCCAGAGGTCGAGGCTGTGTTCCGGATCGCCGGACTTCGCGGAATCGACGCGGTCACCGAGGAAGCCAAGCGGCTGGACGCGCCAGCGGCCGCGCTCGCGCCGCTGACGCAGGTGGTCCGCGCCCTGCACGCGATGGGGCTGGGCGAGTTCGTCGACGTGGACTTGTCGATCGTCCGCGGCCTCGCGTATTACACCGGGACCGTGTTCGAGTGCTTCGATGCCGCGCGCTCGCTCCGCGCCATCGCTGGCGGAGGCCGCTACGACACCCTCCTCGCCGCGCTGGGCGGCGTCGATCTGCCCGCGCTGGGCTTCGGCATGGGCGACGTGGTCTTGGCGGAGCTCCTCAAAGATCGCGGACGCGATGTCGCGGCTGACGGATCGGTCGACCTCTTCGTCGCGACCGTCACGGACGAGGACGTGCCGTACGCGCTGGCCCTCGTTCACGAGCTTCGCGATGCGGGCCTCCGGGTTGAGTACGCGCTGGCGCGCCAGGCGTTAGGCAAGCAGCTCAACCTGGCGGATACGCGTGGAGCCCGGGCGGCGGTGGTGGTCGGGCCCGACGACCGTGCCCGGAGCGAGGTGATGGTGAAGGACCTCGACGCCAAGACTCAGCGGGCAGTGCGGCGCGATGCCCTGGTCTCGGAGCTTCGGCATGCGATCAACCCCTAGATCGACCAGATCGACGCAAGAGAGACCGTCCATGGCCGAAGAGAAAGCCCTGACCCCCCGCGCGACCGATTTCAGTGCGTGGTACAACGAGCTGATCATGAAGGCGGAGCTCGCGGACTACAGTCCGGTGCGCGGGTGCATGGTGATCCGACCGAACGGTTACGCGATCTGGGAGCAGATGCAGCGGGCGCTCGACGGCATGTTCAAGGAAACCGGCCATCAGAACGCCTACTTCCCGCTCTTCATTCCGCAGAGCTTCCTCTCGAAGGAAGCGGAGCATGTCGCAGGCTTCGCGCCCGAGACCGCCGTCGTTACCCATGGGGGCGGCAAGGAGCTGGAGGAGCCGCTGGTCGTGCGGCCCACGTCCGAGACGATCATCTACGCGATGTACGCGAAGTGGATTCAGAGCTATCGGGACCTCCCGGTGCTGATCAACCAGTGGGCCAACGTGGTGCGGTGGGAGATGCGCACCCGGCTGTTCCTTCGGACGACCGAGTTCCTGTGGCAGGAGGGACACACCGCGCACGCCACCGAGGCCGATGCCGAGGAGGAGGCGCGGCGGATGCTGGGCGTCTACCGCAGCTTCATGGACGGATGGATGGCGATGCCGGTGATAACCGGCAGGAAGACCGACAGCGAGCGATTCGCGGGCGCGCTCCGCACCTACAGCTGCGAAGCGTTGATGCAGGACAACAAGGCGCTCCAGGCCGGGACCAGCCACAACCTGGGGCAGAATTTCGCCCGGGCGTTCGAGGTGACGTTCCAGACCGCCTCCGGCGAGATCGACCACGTGTGGAATACGTCGTGGGGCGTTTCCACCCGTCTGGTCGGGGCGCTGATCATGACCCACGGCGACGACAATGGGTTG
>DATAFP010000105.1:0-10303 GCA_036257415.1 Gemmatimonadales bacterium | reverse complement strand
TTCTGGGAGCTGCTGCTGATCCCGATGTACTTCCTGATCGGAATCTGGGGCAGTGGCAACCGGTTCTACGCGTCGGAGAAGTTCTTCATCTACACCTTTTCGGGGTCGCTATTGATGCTGGTGGCGATCATCTCGATGGTGTGGCTCATCGGCCAGCAGACCGGCACGTACTCGTTCGGCTACGAGCATCTGCTGGCCCACAAGGACCTGGTTACCCGCCAGTCCCCCTGGCTTTTCGTCGCCTTCGCGCTGGCCTTCGCGGTCAAGGTGCCGGTTTTCCCGTTCCATACCTGGCTCCCGGATGCCCACGGCGAGGCGCCCACCGCCGGCAGCGTGGACCTGGCGGTCATCCTGCTGAAGATGGGCACCTACGGCTTCCTGCGATTCGCCATCCCCTTCTTCCCGGCGTTTGCGCTGAGCCCCGGCGTTTCCGCGGTGATCGTGGCCCTCGCGGTGGCCGGCATCATCTATGGTGCGCTGGTCTCGATGGTGCAGCCCGACCTGAAGCGGGTGGTGGCCTACTCCTCGGTCAGCCACCTCGGCTTTGTGATGCTCGGCATCTGGGCCGCGACCGTGCAGAGCGTACAGGGGGCGATCATGGTCATGATCGCGCACGGGCTCTCCACCGGCGCGCTGTTCTTCCTGGTGGGCATGCTCTATGAGCGGCGCCACACCCGCATGATCGCGGACTACGGTGGGCTGGCCCGCGTCGCGCCGCTCCTGGCGACGGTGTTCACGATTACCGCGTTCTCGTCCATCGGCCTGCCGGGCCTGAATGGCTTCGTGGGCGAGTTCCTGGTCCTGCTCGGAAGCTTCGGCCGCTTTCCCATCGCGACGATCATCGCGACGACGGTGGTCGTGTTCTCCGCGGCCTACCTGCTGTGGGCGGTGCAGCGCGTTTTCTTCAATCCGCTGTCCAATGCGGAGAACGAGGGAGTGCAGGACCTGGGCCGTCGTGAGCTTGCGGTGCTGATTCCCATGGTCGCCGCGATGATTTGGATGGGGTTGTATCCGAAGCCCCTGCTTCGACGGACGGAGGCGGCGGCGCGCCGCTACGTCGAGATGGTGGCGCCGCACGTGACGCCTGCCGAGCTCCGGACGGAGGCCCGTCGCTGATGGGCGCGCTCGACCTCACTACGCCGCTCGGCGCCACTCTCGCCTTGCTCCCGGAGTGCGTGCTCACGGCCTGGACACTGGTGGTGCTGGTGTACGTCGCCTGGCGCCATCAGACCGACCGGCACAGCCAGACGGCCGGTTGGCTCAGCCTGGTGGGGATCGTGCTCTCGGCGATTGCGCTGGCTGTTCTGTGGCTCACCGATGCGCGGCCGGCCGGGGTGGCCCACATGACCGCGCTCGACTCCTACCGTTTCGGCGCCGCGGCCATCATCCTCGCGGTCACTGCCGGAACCATCCTTCTATCCATTCGCTATCTCACCCGCCAGCGCCTGCTGGCTCCGGAGTACTACGCCCTGGTGCTCCTCGCAGCCACCGGCATGCTCTTCCTGGCGGGTGCGCAGGACATGATCACGCTGTTCCTCGGCCTCGAGGTCATGTCGGTGGCGGTGTACGTGCTGGCGGGCTTCGATCGCTTCCGACGCTCGTCGGCTGAGGCCGCCCTCAAGTACTTCCTCATCGGCGCGTTCGCTTCGGCGTTCCTGTTGTACGGCATCGCGCTGATCTATGGAGCCACCGGCGAGACCAACCTCACGCTCATCGGCCAGCGGCTGACCGGGCCCTTGAGTCCCATGGCCGGCCTCGGGCTCGCGCTGCTCTTGATCGGTTTCATGTTCAAGGTCGCGGTGGTGCCCTTCCATATGTGGGCGCCGGACGTCTACGACGGCGCCCCTACGCCGGTCACCGGCTTCATGGCCACCGGCGTCAAGACGGCGGCGTTTGTCGCGCTGGTCCGGGTGTTGATGGAAGCGTTTCCCTCCGCCGCGAGCGCATGGCAGCCGGTCGTCGGCGTGGTCGCCGTGGTCACGATCGTTGTGGGCAACGTGGTGGCGCTCGCCCAGCGGTCGCTCAAGCGGCTGCTCGCGTACAGCTCCATTGCGCATGCCGGTTACACGCTGGTGGGCGTGTGGCCCGCTACCACCCTCGGCGCGGCCTCGGTGCTCCTGTACCTTCTGGCGTATTCCATCGCGACGCTCGCGAGCTTCGGTGTCGTGGCCGCGGTCGAGCACGTCGGGTCCCGGACTGTCCTGGTGGACGACCTCGAGGGGCTCTATTCCGTGCGGCCCTGGGGCGCGCTCTCGCTCAGCATCTGTCTGCTCTCGCTGCTGGGTTTTCCGGGAACCTTCGGGTTCATCGGGAAGTGGTACCTGATCTCCGCCGCGGTGGCGGAGGGGCAGTACATCCTGCCGGTCGTGCTGGTGCTCGGGAGTCTGGTTTCCGCGGGCTATTACCTGCCGATCATCATGGCGATGACCATGAAGCCAACCCGCTCACCCGAGTCTCACCGTCAGGTATCCTTCTCCTGGGCGGCGCGGGCCACGGTGGCGCTCGCAGTGGCGGTCACGGTGGCCTTCGGGGTATGGCCCTCGGGGCCACTCGCCGGCGCGCTCCGGAGCGCCCGCGCGCTCGGTGGCGCCCCGGCGCCGGTCGCGACGACCGCCCAGAAATGAGCAGGAATGAACATTCCGAAATCGATCTTCCGCCAGTACGACGTTCGCGGCATCGTCGACAGAGAGCTCACGCCTGAGTTCGCGCGCGCGCTGGGCCGGGCGTTTGCCGGCGCGGCGTGGGACAAGGTGGGTCATGCACCTACGATCGCGGTCGGACGGGACAATCGCCCGTCAGGCCCAGCGCTCGCCGAGGGGTTCCGCCAGGGCGTAGCCGATGCCGGCGGCACCGCGGTCGACGTGGGAATGCTCCCGACCCCGGCCCTCTACTTCGCGGTATTCGCGCTGAGCACCGACGCCGGCTGCCAAGTCACCGGCTCGCACAATCCGCCCGAGTTCAACGGATTCAAGATGGTGGCCGCCGGGGAGGCCATGCATGGCGATGAAATCCTCAGCCTGTGGGAGGTCATCTCGGCGGAGCGGTGGCGGACGGGACCGGGCCGGCAGACCAGCGATAGTTCGGTGCTTCAGAAGTACAAGGATGCGATCGTGAGCCGCCACCGGCTGCGCCGGCCGGTCCGCGTGGTGGCCGATTGCGGGAACGGCGTCGGAAGCGTCATCGCTGGGGCCACGCTCGCAGCCCTGGGCGCCGAGGTCACGCCGCTGTTCTGCGAGTCGGATGGCACCTTCCCGAACCATCATCCGGATCCCACCGTTCCGGAGAACCTGCGCGATCTCCAGGCCGCCGTCCGCCGTACCGGCGCGGAGCTCGGCATCGCGTTCGATGGGGACGCCGACCGCATCGGTGCGGTCGACGAGCACGGTGTCATCATCTTCGGCGATCAGCTGCTGGTCATCTTCGGCCGCGATGCCGTCCGGCGCTTCGGCCCGGGGACACCGGTGATCTTCGACGTGAAATGCTCGGAGGTCCTGCCGCAAGCGCTTCAAGCCGCCGGCGCGAAGCCGGTCATGTGGAAGACCGGCCACTCGCTCATCAAGGCCAAGATGAAGGAAATGAAGGCGCCACTCGCGGGCGAGATGAGCGGGCACATGTTCTTCGGCGGCGACTATCTCGGCTTCGACGACGCGCTGTTCGCGGCCGCTCGGCTGCTCGAGGTGGTCTCGGGCGGGCCGTTCGGTCTGGCAACCCACCTCGCCGATCTGCCGAAGACCTACGCGACGCCCGAGATCCGGGTGGACTGCCCGGAGGAGATCAAATTCGAGATGCCCGATCGTGCCGCGCGGCACTTCGGGGCCAGGTATCCGGTGAACACCATCGACGGCGCTCGCATGACGTTCCCCAAGGGCTGGGGACTGATCCGCTCCTCCAATACCCAACCGGTCCTGGTGCTGCGCTTCGAGGCGACCGACCCAGAGGCGCTCGAAGCCTACCGCGGCGAGGTCATGCGCTGGCTCGCCGCGCAGGGCGTGACCCCGTAGCCGAGTGTCCGCCCGCGCCCGGCGGCTCGTCGTCGCGCTGGTCGCGCTCGGCGGGCTTTTGTTCGCCGGCCGGTGGGCCGCTCAGCTGCTGGCAGATAGGTGGTGGGCAGGTGAGATCTCGCCGGCCGCCGTCACCTTCCTCACCGGTTGGCACCTGCTGCGCGGGACCCTCGAGGCGGGCGGCATTCTGGTGGCCGGCGCATGGTTCACCGGACATCTCCTCGTCGTCTATCGTGCCATCGGCTCGGTGCAGATCGCGCGGCACGTCGCGAACTTGGAGATTCGCGAAGCCATCACCTCCGACCTACTCCTTGCCATCGCGGTGGGCGGCGGGCTGCTGCTCGGGGTGCTGGCCGGCAGCGGTGGCGCCGGCTGGGGTTCGACTGTGGCGTTGGCCTGGGAAGGCCTGAGCTACGGTATTCGGGAGCCGGTGTTCGGCCACGACCTTGGACTCTACATCGCGCAGCTCCCGCTTTGGCGCGCCCTCCACAACTTTGCCTTCCTCCTCACTGCGCTCAGCCTGGTGATCTGCTTCGCGCTGTACAGCCTCGTCGGGGCGATCCGATGGGTCGAGGGGCGGCCGGCCATCAACGATCATGCGCGTGCGCACCTTGGGTGGATTCTCGTCGTGCTCGCGCTGGTCTTCGCGTGGGGTTACCTGCTCGAGCCATACGAGCTGGTAGCCGGGATTCACGGGGTCCCCGACCGGTCCGCGGTCGAGCTGTCGGCGGTGGTCTCGCCGGCGCTGACCGGCACCGCTCTCATGGTGGCGGTGATGTCCGCGCTGTGGGCGTCGCGCGCGCGTCATGCGCTCGCCGCCGCGGGGTGGTTGGTGCTGGTGCTGGCGTCGCTGGTCGGCCATTACGTGCTGCCCGCATTCGTAGGCGATCCAGGGACGCCGGCGGTGGACACCGCGTTGACCCGCCAGCTCGAGCGCACTGCACTGGGGCTCGATGCGCTGGGCGATTCCACCGATGCCTCCATCTTCGCCGACGCCTCCCCGCCTACCGTCGCGCCGCTGTGGGACGAGCGGGGAGTGGCCGAGGCCCTTCGCAGCGAACTCCGAGATGCCCGGGACACGCGCGATCTCCGCGATCCGGCCGCGATTCGCGCCGATCCCGCGGTGCTGACCGTAGAGCGGCGACGGCTGCCGGTCTGGCTCGTGCTGCGGTCGGTTGGTGATCGAGGGCCCGGCAGCTCCGCCCCGGCTGTCCTCGCTGTCGCCGCCGATCGCGTGTCGGCAACCGGCGAGCCGCTGTTCTACCGCCTGGGAGATACGCTCGCCTACCCGACGCCGTATACGCTGCTCGAGCTCAGCGCCCACGCCTTCCATCCGCGCGCCGTCGAACCCGATCTCCACCGGCAGGCGCGCGGGCCTACCCTGGACTCCTGGACCCGCCGGCTCGTGCTTGCGTGGTCGCTTCAGATCGGACGGTTGCTGGGTGCGCTGCCGCCAGGCGCGCGGCTCGCCTGGCGCCGCTCGCCTGCCGAGCGATTTGCCGCGCTCATGCCGTTCGCGGAGTGGGGTCGTCCGGTCGCCCGGGTGATCGATGGCGAGCTGGTGTGGCTGGCCGACGGCTTTCTCGTGAGCGCGACCTTCCCGCTGGTCGAGCGGATTCCGTGGCGCGACGGCGCGGCGAGCTCGGTTCGGGCGGGCTTTATCGGCGTCATCCGCGCGGAGTCCGGAGAGACACGGCTGTACCTTCGGCCTGACGGCGGCGCGCTCGCCCAGGCGTGGGCCGACGTGGCTGCCGGTGTGGTGCGGCCCGCGGCGGAGCTGCCGCGCAACGTCGCGGTCGCCCTCGCCTACCCGGTCGAACTGTTCGAAGGCCAGGCTCGGGCGCTCGAGCGCAGTGCGTGGAACGCTGGCGCGCTCAGCGGTCGGCCGGAGACCGGCGTGGGTGAGCCGGCCCCGGCCGAGCGCGGGTGGTTGCCGGGTGCCGCGGGCACCCGAGTGGTCGCAATCTACGAGCGTCCCGTCGGGCGGCGGGTGAGCACGCTGCTCGGCGCTACGATGGACGACGGGCTCCCGCGGCTCCGCCTCGTCCGGGCGGACACCGGCGCGACGCTGCCAGCACCCCGCATGCTGGAGGAGACCTGGAATCGGTTTCCCTCGTATCAGCGTTTGGCGGAATCGGTGCGCGCGGGCGTCGCTCGGGTGGATACGCTCGCTCGCGGGCCGCTGGTCGTCTGGCGCGGCGCCGACACGCTGGGCGCGTATCGCGCCCGATTCGCCCATCGGCCCGGCGGGGGCGTCGCATTGGTGTGGGTCAGCGTCGCCTACGGCAGGCGGGTGGGCGCTGGCCGAACCCTCGCCGCGGCGTGGGACAACCTGCTGGGTGGATCCGCACCGCTTCCGCCGGTCCTGCCGTCCGCCACCCTGGACGAAGCGCGTCGCTGGGTGCAGATCGCCGATTCCGCGCTGCGCTCCGGCGACTGGAGCGGGTTCGGCCGCGCGTTCGACGCGCTGCGGCAGGTGCTTGCCGCGCCCACCGACTCGATCCGCCGCGACTCCGTGCCGTAGCTTGCTCCACCCCTCCACCAGCGGTAGCTTGCACGCGTTTTTCGATGGGAGCTCACGCGTGTCGCGAACCGCGGTCCTCGCGCTCGGCGGGAACGCGCTCGCCCGCGCCGGCGAGCCGGCCACGGTCACCAATCAGTTTCGGCACGCGCGCGAAAGCGTCGCGCCGATCGTGCAGCTGGCGCGCGAGGGTTGGCGCATCGCGATCGTGCATGGCAACGGGCCGCAGGTGGGCGACGAGCTCGCCCGAAACGAGATCGCGCGGCGCGAAGTGGAGCCGCTTCCGCTCGGCGTGCTGGTCGCCGCCACCGCCGGCTGGATCGGCTACATGCTCCAGCAGTCGCTTCAGAACGCCCTCCGCGCGGCGCAGGTCGAGCGCCACGTGGTCACGGTGATCACCCAGACGCTGGTGGACCCGTACGACCCGGCGCTCAATCGGCCGACCAAGCCTATCGGCCACGCGCTGGCCGATGATCGCGTGGACGAGCTCCGCGATTGGGGGTTTGCCGTGGGCCGCGATGGGGCGGGGCGCTGGCGACGGTTGGCCGCTAGTCCGCAGCCTACCGCGGTCCTGGAGCTGGACGTGGTGCGGCGAATGCTCGACGCCGGCGCCATCGTGATTGTCGCGGGGGGCGGCGGACCACCGGTGTACGACCACCCGTTGCTCGGGTACGAGGGCGTCGATGCAGTGGTGGACAAGGACCGGGTGGCGGCAATCGTCGCGAAGGAGCTTCAGGCCGAGGTCCTGATGATCCTCACCGACGTGGAGGCGGTCTACCAGGGCTGGGGGACATCGGCCGCGCGACCGCTTCGGCGGATGACGTTGGCCCAGGTGGAAGAGTTGATTGCCTCGGGCGGGGTCGATGAAGGCGGCATGAAGCCGAAGCTCGAGGCAGCGGCAGAGTTCGTGCGGGGCAGCGGCGCGCGCGCCGTCATCGCCCGCCTTTCCGACGGGCCCGCTGCGCTCCGCGGCGACGCGGGAACCACACTGGTGAGGACGGCGTGAACATACACGAGTATCAGGCCCGCGCGTTGCTCAAGGCGCAGGGCATCCCCATGCTTGACGGCGACGTCGCATCTACGCCGACCGAAGCCGAGGCGATCGCTCGGCGTCTCGGCGGCACCGTCGTGATCAAGGCTCAGGTGCATGCCGGCGGTCGCGGCAAGGCTGGCGGTGTGAAGCTCGCGCGCAACCCTGCCGAAGCACTCGATCACGCCTCCGAGATCCTTGGCATGCGGATCAAAGGGCTGGAGGTGCACAAGGTACTGGTCGTCCCTGCCGCCGAGATCGCCACCGAGAGCTACGTCGGGCTCATCATGGACCGGGAGACGCAGCGGCCGGTGTTCATGGTGAGCGCGGCGGGGGGCGTGGACATCGAGGAGGTGGCGGCGACGAGTCCCGAGAGGATTACCCGACTCGCGGTCGATCCCGCCCACGGACTGTTTCCCCATCAGTCGCTCGCGCTCGCTTTTTCGCTCTACCGTGACTTCAACCAGGTGAAAGCCGCCGCGCGGATCATGGAGCAGCTCTACGTCGCGTTCGTCGCCAACGGGTGCTCCCTGGCCGAGATCAACCCCCTGGTCACCACCCCGGACGGCCGAGTGTTGGCGCTCGACGCCAAAATGGTGATCGACGACAACGAGCTGTTCTGGCGGCCCGACCTCGGCGTCCTGCGCGACGACACCGCCGAAGAGCCCAGCGAGGCCGCCGCGCGCCGGGCCAATCTCTCTTTTATCAAGCTGGAAGGAAACGTCGGCTGCGTGGTGAACGGCGCCGGGCTCGCGATGGCCACCATGGACCTGGTCAAGTATTACGGCGGCGAGCCGGCCAACTTCCTCGACATCGGTGGCAGCTCGAGCCCGGAGAAGGTCATCAACGCGCTCAAGATCATCACCGCGGATCCACGGGTGAAGGCCATCCTGTTCAACATCTTCGGCGGAATCACCCGGACCGACGACGTCGCCAATGGTATCGTCGCGGCCACCAGGCAGTTCAAGGTGGGTGTGCCGATCGTCATCCGTCTCACAGGCACCAACGAGGCTGAGGCCATTCGGATCCTCGAGGGCGTCGGCATGACCGCTCTCAGCGACATGGACGAGGCCGTGCAGCGAGTGGTAAAACTGGCGCGAGCGGCGGCATGAGCATCTTTGCCGATGCGCGGACCCGCCTCCTGGTGCAGGGCATCACCGGGCGCGAGGGGTCCTTCCATGCCAAGCAGATGCTGGATTACGGCACCAACGTGGTGGCCGGCGTAACTCCGGGCAAAGGCGGCCAGACCTTCGAGAACAAGGTGCCGGTGTTGAACACGGTCGCGGATGCCGTGCGCGCCACCGGCGCCAATTGCGCGGTGATCTACGTACCGCCCATGGCGGCGGCTGGGGCGGTCTTCGAAGCGGCCGATTCGGATGTCCCGCTTATCGTGTGCATCACCGAGGGAATTCCGGTCATGCACATGAGCCGGGTGATGCCCTTCGTCCGGAGCCGTGGCGTGCGGTTGATCGGGCCCAACTGTCCCGGACTCATCACGCCGGGCGGGCGGGCGAAGGTCGGCATCATTCCCGGGAACATCTGCACGCCCGGTCGGGTGGGGATGGTGTCGCGGAGCGGGACGCTCACGTACGAGGTGGTGAATCACCTGACCCGTGCCGGCATCGGCCAGAGCACCTGTGTGGGCATCGGCGGCGACCCGGTGATCGGCACCAACTTCATCGATTGCCTCCGAGCGTTCCAGGACGATCCCGAGACCGATGCCATCGTGATGATCGGCGAGATCGGCGGCACCGACGAGCAGCAGGCAGCGGAGTTCGTCAAGGCGAAGGTCACGAAGCCCGTGGTCGGCTTCATCGCGGGGCAGACCGCGCCGAAAGGCCGCCGGATGGGACACGCGGGCGCCATCATCTCAGGTAGCTCGGGCACGGCGGAGGAGAAGCTGGCCGCGTTCGAGGACGCCGGCATAGGGATCATGCGGCGGCCGGCTGATGTGGTGCAGCTGCTCAAGCAACGACTGAAGATCAGGTGAGCGGCTCACCGTTTGCTTCTAAAGGAGACTCCGTGTCCTACACGCTGGGCATCGTGAAGCCTGACGCCGTCGAGACCAACAAGAGCGGCCTCATCATCGCCCACCTGGAGCGCGAGGGGTTCTTGCTGCGAGCCGCCCGCCTGGTGCGGCTGACCTCCGCGCAGGCCGCGGCGTTCTACGAGGTGCACAAGGGACGCCCGTTCTATGCCGACCTGGTGGCGTTCATGAGCAGTGGCCCGTGTCTCCCGATGGCGCTGGACCGCGAGGATGCGGTGGCACACTTCCGGCGCGTTATCGGCGCCACCGATCCCAGGGAGGCCGCCGAGGGCACCGTGCGGAAGCTTTACGCCGAATCGAAAGGCCGGAACGCAGTCCACGGCTCCGACAGCGACGAGAACGCAGCTGCCGAGATCGCCTTCTTCTTTCCCCGATCGGAGCTGGCGGGTCTTTGGGGCGCTTGACGCCTTGACGCCCCGATGGCAGTTCCCTCCTGTACTTGCTCTAACCCCTGACGACTTGGTAGCTTACGGGGCTATGCTACGGGTGGATCTGCGGGGAATCCATCGTGGTCCGATGGAAACCGCGGGCGTGCTCCAGCCCGACGATCCGGTGTTCGAGGGCCTCGAGTTGGGGCTCGCTGGGCCGGTGTCCGTCGAGGGCCGACTGCAAGAGACCGGACCGGGAGAGTTCTTCTGGCGGGGCCGAGTCCGGGGTGAGGTGCAGGGCGGGTGCCGGCGCTGTCTCGCCGACGTGTCGCGGCC
>DATAFP010000076.1:0-3669 GCA_036257415.1 Gemmatimonadales bacterium | reverse complement strand
GCCGGGTCGACTCGGGCGGCGTCACGATCGTGAAGCCGCCGCTGCCCTCACCCGCCAGCTTGCCGGCCACGCGCGCGAACTCCGCGGCGGTCGCCCAGCGATCGACGGGCTCCGCCGCGAGGCCCTTGTCCACCAGCGCGGCGATGCCGGGGGCGATACCGGGTCGCGCGGCGGCCAGCGACGGGGCGGGACGCGAGAGCCGCCGCTTCATCACCGCCTGCGGCGTCTTGCCCACGAACGGCGGCTCGCCGGTGAGCATCTCGAACAGAACGCTCGCCATCGCATAGACGTCCGCGCGGCCGTCGATGTTCGGCTCACCCTCGATCTGCTCCGGCGCCATGTAGGCCGGCGTGCCGATGGGGATGCCTGCGGCGGTAAGATTTGCTCCGGTGGTGGCCGCTTTCGCGATCCCGAAATCGGCCACGAGGGGATGCTCGTCCGAAAACAGAATGTTCTCCGGCTTCACATCGCGGTGGACAATCCCCTGGCGGTGGGCGTAGTCGAGCGCGAGCGCCACCTCCCGAATGATCCGAACCGCCTCCTCCTCCGGTACCGTGCCGTCGCGGAGCAGCCGCTCCCGCAGCGACTCACCAGCCACGAACGGCATCGAGTACCACAGCTGCCCGGCGGCATCACCCGAGTCGTGGATCGGCAGGATGTGCGGATGCTGGAGCCGGGCGGTGAGTTGAATCTCCCGGAGAAAGCGCTCCGGGCCGAGCGTTACCGCGAGCTCGGGATGCAGCACCTTGAGCGCGACGGGCCGGTCGTGCTTGATGTCTTGGGCAAGGTAGACGGTCGCCATGCCGCCACGACCGAGCTCACGCTCGATGCGATAGCGGTCGGCAAGAGCCGACTGGAAGCGCGAAAAAAGTTGGGACAATCTGCGGCCGGTCAGCGAGTGCCCGTACGCTACACGGCCAGATGCCCTCAGGCCAGAGGTGACCCTCGATCAGGCCGTCCGGCGCTCGAGTTCCATCAAGGTGCCGTGGGCCAGGTAGCCGTCGGCCAGCGCACGTAGCCGGCGAAGCGCCGTGCCGCTCAACCGGGGATAGCGGTCACCGAGGTACGTGATCGTATCGTTCAGCCATACCCGCTGGAGGGCGGGCGCGACCTCCGTGACGTTGCTGCGGAGCAGGTGACTGATCAGCTCTTCCTGGGCCTCCGCGAAGAGCCGGGTGGCCGCTTCCTCTGCAGCTGCGTCGACATGCCTCATCCGCGCTACATCTCCTTCCCTTGCAGCCCAATCTGACCTTCATCCTGGCACAGACTCGACCAGCCCCATGTCGGTGACGCTCGAGCCGCACCGGTCACCCCCCAGGGCAAGCGGCGTTCCAGTCTGGTCGAGGGGTGCGTCGAGCGCGCCTCCGGCCGTAACCGGCAGGACCACAACGCTTTGGCCAATCAAACCACGCTCGTCGGCCACCAGTCGAAACAACGGTCTCGTCGGACCATCCTCGCGGGTGACAGCGTTGTCGGACACCTTTGTCGGCTCCGTAAACGCCGCGAGCGCCGCCACTGTCTAACCACCCTGAACCAAACAGGGGGATTTCCGCGTATGTTTCCCGCGCCCCATACCCGTGCCTGACCTCACCTCCCGGATCGCTATGCCCACGATACCGCGCCTTGTCACGTTCATGCTGCTGGCCCTCGCCGGGCCGGCCACCGCGCAAACCCGCTTCACCGAGCGGCTCGCGCCGCCGGCGCCCATCGGCTTTGCCTCCGCGCTGAAGCTCCAGGGCGGCGAGCTTTTCGTCGGCCGAACCGGGGCCGTGCTGGGATTCCCGTTGAATCCGTCGCATCCGGGCGCGATTCACGTGTTCACCCGCGCGGGCGACAGCTGGCGCGAGACGACGACCATCACGTCCGACGATCTCACCCTCGGCGACCGGTTCGGCAGCGCCATCGCGGTGAGCGGGAACGTGCTGGCAGTCGGCGCGCCGAAGCACGGTGACAACGGCGCCGTGTACATCTTCGAGCGTCGCGGCGGCGGTTGGAGCCGGACCGCGCGCCTCGACCCGCCGGCCGGCGGAACGGGCGACGAATTTGGCTTGGCCGTCGCGCTCGACGGGTCGCTGCTGGTGGTGAGCGCGCCCAGCGCCGACTCGGCCCGTGGTGCCGTGTACGCGTACCGGCGCCACCGGGGCGGCAAGTGGTCGGCGCCGGTGGCGATCGGGCGGGGCACGGAGCCGCACGACCGTTTCGGACGAGCCTTGTCGGTGGCCGGCAATCGGGTGCTGATCGGATATCCAGGACCGGTGAGCGGCGCTCCGGCTCCAGGGCAGGGAAAGCCTGACCAACCGGTACCCAAGCCAGGTGCCGCGGCCATCTATCGCTTCGACGGCGGACGGTGGTCGGAAGAAGCCAAGCTCAACGCTGGTGCTGACAGCGTGCTCGCCTTCGGCTTTGCCGTGCACCTCAGTGCGACCGAGGCGTTGGTGGGTATGCCCAGCGGCCCCGGCGCGGTCTACCTCTTCCGATCGGCGGGCGGCAAATGGCAGCCGGCCGGCAAGCTGACGGCGACAACGCCGGATGCCGACGGCCTGTTCGGCTTCACTGTCGCGCGCGGCGACGGGGTGATCTTCGTCGGAGCCCAATCGGCGAACCAGGGTGTGGGCCAGGTGCACGTGTTCCGCCCCGACGGCGGCGGTTGGCGTGAGACCCAGGTCCTTACGACCAGGAAGAACGGACTCCAGGCCCAGTTCGGCGGATCCATTACCGTGGCGGGTGACCTCGCCGTGGTCGGCAGCCCGCTCAACGATTTCTTCGAGGGCACGGCAATAGCGTATGCCCGCGACCGGGCCAGCGGCGAGTGGAAGGAACGGAGCACGATCACCGACAAGCCCGTGGCACTGCCGTCCATCACCGGTCGGGAGCGCAAATGCGACGCGGGGAAGATCGAGATCTTCTCCTGCGAGCAGGTGGATCTCGAGGCCTTTCTGCCCAACGCCGCGCTGGGGGCCAAGCGCGGCATCATGCTGAACGACATCTGGGGCTGGACCGATCCCAAGACCAACCGCGAGTTCGCGCTGGTGGGACGAATGGACGCCACCGCGTTCGTCGAAGTCACCGACCCGTCGAACCCGGTGTACCTGGGTGAGCTACCCTTGCATCAGGGCGCCAACGCCAACCTCTGGCGAGGCATCAAGGTTTACAAGGATCACGCGTTCATCGTCGCCGACGGCGCCGGTCCTCACGGCATGCAGGTGTTCGACCTGACCCAGCTTCGCGATGTAAAGCATCCGCCGGTGACGTTCACCGAAACCGCGCACTACAATCGGATTCACAGCGCCCACACGATCGCGATCAACGAGGAGACCGGGTTCGCCTATCCGGTCGGCAACAGCGCCGGGGGCGAGACCTGTGGCGGCGGGCTTCACATGATCGACATTCGCGACCCGCGGAACCCGACGTTCGCCGGCTGCTACGCCGACCCGTCCACCGGCCTGCAGCGCACCGGGTACACCCATGAGACTCAGTGTGTGCGCTACCGGGGGCCGGATACCCGGTATCGGGGTCGGGAGATCTGCTTCAACGCCTCCGAGACCGCGGTGGGCATCGCTGACGTCACCGACAAGAAGGCGCCCAAGCCGATCTCGGTCGCATCGTACCCCAACACCGCGTACACCCACCAGGGCTGGCTCACGGAGGATCAGAAATACTTCTACGTCA
>DATAFP010000072.1:0-21759 GCA_036257415.1 Gemmatimonadales bacterium | reverse complement strand
CACACTCGCCGGCGGTGCGCTGGCCAAGGCCGGTCTCGAGCGCCGCACGCCGCTCGCGATGCCCACCCTGCTGGTAGCGGCCAATCTTCCCGACATCGACGCGCTGGCTTACCTGCGGGACCCCCTCTTCGCGCTCACGTTCCGCCGCGGCTGGACCCACGGGGTGCTCGCGATGGCCGTGTTGCCGCTCGTGCTCGCGGCCGTGATGGTCGGGTGGGACGGGCTGGTGCGACGCCGACGCCGCCCCCAGGCCACACCTGCGTCGTTTCGGTCGCTCTGGCTGGTGAGCCTGATCGGCGTGCTGTCGCATCCGCTGCTCGACCTGCTCAACACGTACGGGGTACGCCTGCTGATGCCGTTCTCGGAACGTTGGTTCTACAGCGACACCCTGTTCATCATCGATCCCTGGCTGTCCGGGCTGCTGGCCCTGACGTGGCTGGTTGGTTCGGTCGGAAGCAGACGGGAGGGGACGGCGAAGATCGTCGGTGGGTTTGCGCTCGTCTACATCGCCGTCATGTTCGGGCTAGGCCAAGCGGCACAGACTGCCGCCGCGCGGGAGGCTGGTCCCGCCGTTTCGCGAGGGCGAATGATGGCCGCGCCGGTGCCGGTGAGTCCCTTCCGGCGTGAGGTGCTGTTCGATCTCAAGCAGGGCTATCGGTGGGCGAGCTTCGACTGGCGGCGCCCGGTGCCGCGGCTGCTGGTGGCACCGGACACTATCCCGCGCAACTTCGACCAGCCGGCCATCGCGGCCGTGCTGACCAAGCCCGCCGCGCGGGCGTTTCTGGGCTGGTCCCGCTTCCCGGCCGCCGTCGTGACGCCGGGCGGTGTCCGGCTATACGATCTCCGCTACGCCGACGGCGAAACCGATTCGTGGGCGTCGGTGGTGATTTCGGCCGGTTCGAGCACCGCAGCCGGCTCGCCGGACCGCCGCGCCAGCCGCCGCTGGAGCCCGTCGAAGTAGGTGTAGATCACCGGCGTGATGTAGAGCGTCACGAGCTGGGAGAACGCGAGTCCGCCCACCACCGCGACGCCGAGTGGACGGCGCGACTCTGCCCCGGGGCCATGGCCGAGCGCGATCGGCAGGGTGCCCATGAGGGCGGACATCGTCGTCATCATGATGGGGCGGAATCGCACCAGACACGCCTCCACGATCGCGTCGGCGGCCGGTTTCCGCTCCCTGCGCTCCGCGTCGATCGCGAAATCGATCATCATGATCGCGTTCTTCTTGACCAAGCCCACCAGCAGGATGATGCCGACGAACGCGTACACGCTGAGATCGTAGCCGAAGATCAGGAGCGTCATCAGCGCGCCGAACCCCGCCGCCGGCAGGCCGGAGAGGATCGTGAGCGGGTGGATGAAGCTCTCGTAGAGCACTCCCAGCACCAGATAGATCACCAGGATCGCGACGACCAGCAGCACGAGCAGGCCGCCCTGAGCGTCCTGGAAGGCCTGCGCCGTGCCGGCGAACTCGCCGCTGATGGTGGAAGGCAGATGCGCGCGCGCCGTCCGCTCAACCTCCGATACCGCCTGACCCAGTGCCACACCAGGTGCGAGGTTGAACGACAGGGTCACCGAAGGGAGCTGCCCGGAGTGGCCCACAGTGAGCGGCCCCACGCCCTCGGTGAGGCGCGCCACGCTTCCTAGTGGCACGAGCTGGCCGCCGGATGAGCGGATGTACAGCAGGCTCAGTGCTGACAGGTCTCGCTGATACTCGGGCAGGAGCTCCAGCATCACCCAGTACTGATTGGTGGGGGTGTAGATGGTGGAGACCTGGCGCGATCCGTAGGCATCGTAGAGCGCGCGCTCGATCTGCTCCGCGGTGACCCCAACGGCCGCGGCGCGGTCGCGGTCGATCTCCACCTTGATCTGCGGATTCTTGATCTGGAGATCGCTGGTGACGTCGGTCAGGATCGGGAGCTCGGCGAGCCGCCGCTCGAACTGGGCCGCCGCGCCGTAGAGCGCGTCGAGGTCAGTGCTCTGGATGGTGTACTGGTAGAGGCTCTTGCTGGTGCGCGTGCCGATATTGATCACCGGCACGTTCTGCACGTAGGTCCGGATGCCCGGCACCACCGCCGTCTTGACCTGCAGCTGCCGGGCGATCTCGTCCGCGCCCATCTCGCGCTCGTCCTGCGGCTTGAGCCGGATGAACATCCGGCCGTTGTTCACCGTCTGCGAGCGGCCCATGGCGCCGACCTGGGAGCTGAAGCCCGCCACGTTGGAATCCCGCTGGACGATGGCCGCGACCGCCTGCTGGTGCCGCATCATCGCATCGAACGACGTCCCCTCCGCCGTCTCGGTGGTGACGCTCAGGAAGCCCTGATCCTCGTTGGGAAGGAATCCCTTCGGGATGACGATGGCGAGCCACACGGTCGCCACGACCAGCAGCAGCGAGAAGGCAAGCGTCGCCCGGCGGCGCCCCATCACCCATCGGAGGCTCGCCGCGTACCAGCCGACCACCCGGTTGTACGTCCGCTCGGTCACCTCGTAGAAGCGGCCGTGCTGCGCCCCACGCGAATGCCTGAGGTACCGGCTGCAGAGCATGGGGGTAAGGGTGAGCGACACGATGCCGGAAGTGAGGATCGCGATGCCGATGACCGCCGCGAACTCCTGGAAGAGCCGCCCGATGAGCCCGCCGAGGAAGAAAACCGGGATGAAGACGGCGGCGAGCGAGAGCGTCATCGAGACGATGGTGAACCCGATCTCCCGGGCGCCATCGAGCGCCGCCTGCCAGGCGTTCTTTCCCATCTCCATGTGGCGGACGATGTTTTCCAGCATCACGATGGCGTCGTCCACCACGAAGCCCACCGCCAACACGAGCGCCATGAGCGACAGGTTGTCCAGGCTGTACCCGAACAGGTACATCAGCGCGAAGGTGCCCACGAGCGACATCGGCACCGCCGTGCTGGGGATGAGCGTTGCGGGCAGGTTCCGCAGGAAGAGGAAGATCACCAGCACCACGAGGCCAATCGTGAGCATCAGGGTGAACTTCACGTTGGCCACCGACGAGCGGACGAAGATGGACCGGTCGTAGTTGTAGAGCAGATCCACCGAGGCGGGGAGCTGGTCGCGGAGCTCATCGACCCGCGCGCGCACCGCGTCGGCCACCTGCACCGTGTTGGTGCCCGGCTGCCGCCGGATCGCAAGCACGACGCTCCGCACGCCGTTGTACCACGCGGCGACGCGGTTGTCCTGCACGCCGTCTTCGACCCGCCCGAGATCCTGCAGCCGGACCGGCGCGCCGTTTCGGAACGTCACCACGAGCGGGCGGAATGCCGCGGCGTTCGCCAGCTGGCCGGTCGCCTCCAGCGTGTATGCCTTCTCGGTGCCCCACAGCACGCCGTTCGGCAGGTTCACGTTGCCGGCGGTGACCGCGTCCGCCACCTCGTCGATGCCGATACCGCGGTTCGCGAGCGCGCTGGGATCGAGCTGGATCCGGACGGCGTACTTCTGCTGGCCGAACACGTCCACCTGCGACACCCCCGTCACCGTCGAGATCCGCTGGGCCAGGAAGGTCTCGGCGTACTCGTTCACTTGCGAGAGCGGCAGCGTCTTCGAGGTGAGCGAGAGGTAGAGGATCGGGCTGTCGGCCGGGTTCTGCTTCCGATAGCGCGGCGGCAGCAACTCCGATGGCAGGTCGGTCTGCGCCGAGGCGATCGCCGCCTGCACGTCCTGGGCGGCCGCATCGATGTCGCGGTCGAGCGCGAACTGGAGTTGGATGCTCGTCTGGCCGGTGCTGCTGGTCGAGGTCATCACCTGGATGCCGGCGATGGTCGAAAACTCCCGCTCCAGCGGCGTGGCCACGGCCGACGCCATGGTCTCGGGGCTCGCACCGGGGAGCGACGCGTTCACGCTGATGGTGGGGAAGTCGACGTTCGGCAGGTCGCTCACCGGGAGCCGGCGATAGCCCAGCACGCCGAAAATCAGCGCACCCGCCATGACCAGCGTAGTCATGACCGGCCGGCGGATGAACAGCCCGGAGATGCTCATGTCCCTTGCGGTGCTTCCTTGATCTCGACCTTGGCCCCGGCGGTGAGCCGAAGCTGGCCATCGGTCACCACTCGCTCGCCCGGCTCAACTCCGCCATCGAGCACCGTCACGTCGCCGGCGGCGCGTGCCACGCGCACGTTGCGGACTTCGGTAGTGCGGTCCGACTTCACCACGAAGACGTACGCTCCCTGCTGGCCCTCGATGACCGCGGTGGACGGCACCACGAGCGCGGCATCATCGACCTCGAGCTGCAGGGTCACCGTCACGAACTGGCCCGGCCAGAGCGCACCGTTCTTGTTCTCGAAGCGACCCTTGAGCAGGATCGTACCAGTCGAGGTATCTACGGCGTTGTCCAAGAACGCCAGCGTGCCTTCGCTCTCCTCACCGCCTGCCGGTCGGGCGCGCACGGACAGCGTTTCCGGCCGGTAGCGGCGAATGTCGGCGAGGTGGGTAGCCGGCAGGGAGAACCGTACCAGGATGGGGCTCAGCTGGTTGATCACCACCAGCGGATCGCCCTGGTTGGCGCGGACCAGGTTGCCCGGGCGGACCAGCAGGCTGCCCGCCCGCCCGGCAATCGGAGAGCGGATCGTGGCGTACTGAAGCTGGAGCCGCGCGGCCTCTATCGCCGCGCTGTCCGCCCGCACCGTGGCGGCGAGCGCGTCGGCGTTAGCCTGCGCCTGTTCGATCTGCTGCCGTGTGGCGTAGTCGGGGCCGAGCTCGGCCAGGCGGCGGGCGTTCTCGCGCGCATTGGCCAGCTGGACGAGGTCCCGCGCCAGAGCCGCCTGGGCACCCTCGAGCGCAGCGCGGTCGGTGCGCGGATCGATCTCGAAGAGCACCTGCCCGGCGCGGACGTCCTGGCCCTCGGCGAACAGAACCCGCTGCAGCACGCCGGTCACCTGAGACTGGACCGCGACCGTGGCCACCGGCTCGACTGTCCCCGTGGCCTGCAGGTTCCGCGGGACCGCTCGACGCTCGGCGAGCGCCGCCGTGACCGGGACCGGCGGAGGGTCCTTCGGTCTGGGCTTTTCGCACCCGGCAGCCAGCGCAGGCAGGATGGCGAGCGGGAAGATCCAACGGGGACGACGCTTCATGTCGGAAGGTCGCCCCCAAATCGCGGCTACAGCAAGGGGGACTCGTACTGCGGGTGGGTCCTAGTACCTACCCGCGCAACGACGTAACGCCCGCCGACCCCGGTGCTGCCGGATCGGCGTCACGCGGCCCCTTTGGCCCGCCCCGCCGAACCTTGGCACTCAGCTCCTCGATCCGGATCGCGACGAACGCGGTGGGATCGAGGTGGTCGTCCGGGATCGGGTCGTAGTCCCGGCCCGCCGTACGCCCCGGCCAGTACCGCGCCACCATGCCCTCCAGCAGGCGCCGGCGGTCCGCCCGGGGCGGCTCCGCTCCCGCCCGCCCGAACACTACGACGCTTCGATAGTTCAGCGTGTGGAACAGCGCGGTCTTCGAGTAGACCAGGCCGTCCACCAACGTGACCGTGACACAGATCGGCGCCCCGGTGCCCAGGTGCTGCATCAGCCGGCTGTGATGGGCTCCGTGGAGGTAGACGTGCTCCGGCCGCTCGGAGTCGAAGTAGTAGGTCATCGGGATCACGAACGGCTGCCCGCTGTCCACGAACCCGACGTGCGCCACCAGCCCCGCGGCCAGGATGGCGTGGGCCTCGTCCGGCTTCGAGCGCTCGGGATGAATCCGAATCCGGCTGCGCGAGAACGGGGGGCCGGCGTGGGGGCATTCGGTCGGGATCGGCTGGGCGGTCACGGCACTGCTCCTCGGGTAACGGTGGCGCAATCGACAGTGGTAGAGTACGATTGATCTGGTACCACCGTAAGCGCCAGAACTGGTGGTAATGATAGGACCAGAATCACAAACAAAGGCCCATTCCTTGAGCCCACGGCGGCCCAGCAGCGTCCCACTCCTCATAGCACTCGACCGTGCCGGGCCGGCTCTCCATCGCCAGCTGTACGCCGAGCTCAGGTCGATGATGCTGGATGGGCGGCTTCCGCCGGGACATCGCCTTCCAGCCACCCGGCTTCTGGCCCGCGACCTCGGCGTGTCGCGCAATACGGTAGGTGGGGCGTTCGAGCAGCTCCGGGCCGAGGGATACCTGGAGGCGCGCGAGCGCGGCGGGACGTTCGTGGCGGCCCGCCTGCCTGACGGTCTCTTGCGCGCCGCGCCGCCGGCCTCGGGTCCGCCGCGGCGGCGTCCGCGGCGACCGACGGACTCACCTGCAGATGCAATGACCCACAGGCTGTCCGCCCGCGGCCGGCTGGTGGCGACCACGGCGCGGGCCCCACTCCGTGCCCGCGATGACCGGCTCCGACCATTCCGCGCCGGTGTGCCGGCTCTCGACCTCTTTCCGCGGCGAATCTGGGCCCGCCTGCTGGCGCGGCGGTGGCGCCGCGATGCGGTGCCACTCGCCTACGGGCACGCGGAGGGCGAGGCCGCGCTCCGCACCGCGGTCGCCGAGTACGTGCGCGCGGCCCGAGGGGCCCACTGCACCGAGGAGCAGGTGTTGATCGTGAGTGGCTCGCAGCAGGCGCTCGATCTCGTGGCGCGCGCGGCGCTCGATCCCGGCGACGCGGCGTGGATGGAGGAGCCGGGCTATTGGGGAGTGCGGGCGGCGCTGACGGCAGCCGGCGCGCGGCTGGTACCGGTGCCGGTGGACAACGACGGGCTCGACGTCAGCGCCGGCAGGCGGCTCGGCCCGGGTGCCCGGGTCGCCTGCGTCGCCCCATCGCATCAAATGCCACTCGGCGTCACGATGAGCGCCGCACGCCGGCTGGAGCTTCTGGGCTGGGCGCGCCAGGCCGGGGCCTGGGTCGTCGAGGACGACTACGACAGCGAATACCGCTACGCCAGCCGCCCGCTCGCCTGTCTGCAGGGGCTGGATGACGCCGGCTGCGTGGTGTACGTCGGCACGTTCAGCAAGACGATCTTCCCGGCGCTCCGGCTGGGCTATCTGATCGCGCCGCCGGCCATGATCGATGCGCTGCAGGCCGCGCGGGCCGCGGCCGATCGTCACTCGCCGGCCCTGGAGCAGGGCGTGCTCGCCGACTTCATCGGCGAAGGGCACTACGTTCGCCACCTGCGCCGGATGCGCGCGGTCTATGAAGAGCGCCGCGACGCGCTCAGAGACGCCGTGGCGCGACGACTCGATGGACGGCTGACGTTAGGGTCGATGGACGCCGGCATGCACACGGTCGGCTGGCTGCCGCCGGGGAGCGATGACCGCCGGGCCTCTGAATCGCTGCTCACCGCGGACGTGGATGCCGTGCCGCTTTCGCGCTACTGGACCGGCCCCCCGTCAGGCAGCGGGTTGGTGCTGGGCTATGCCGCGTATTCGCCGGAGGCGATCCGCGCCGCGGTCGACCGCATGGCTCGGGTGCTGGAGCGCTAAGACGGGGCGAGCTCGGCCCGCTTGCCCCGCTTGGTCCGCTCCGCCGACCAGGCCTTTTCCCCCTGCGACCCGTTGCGGACCGTGCCGCTCAGCTGGTCGCCGCGCACGGCGCCCTCGAATCGAACCTCTCCGCTGTTCCCCAACGTGAAGCTGAGTCGGTCGCCGCTGATGCGCACGTCGGAGAGCGGCACGGTGCGCCCGCGAAACTCCGCGGTGCCGTTCACCCGCTGGTACGTCTGCTCCAGCTCCAGCGTCTTGAGGCCGGCGCCGCCTGCGCGCACGTGCCAGATGCCGGCGACGTCCGCCGGTATGGTCCAGAAGTAGGCCTGCTTCTGGAACCCGCTTGGCGCCGGCGGCGCGACGATCGTATCAGCCGCCCAGTTGCCCATGTCGAAGCTGTTGGAGACGACGCGCGTGCCGGGCCGGAGCTCGCGGAACAGCTTGGGGCGGAGCCGCTCGTTGATGAGCGGCAGGAGGTACAGCGTCACCACCGTCGCCTCGCGAAGATCGGTGGTGAACAGGTCCGCGTTTTCGAAGCTGATCCGGTCTCCCACGCCCGCGGTGTCCGCGTTGTGTCGGGCCTCCTCGATCCGGGTGGGATCGATATCCACGCAGACGCCGCGCTTCGCTCCGTAGTACCGAACCGCCGCGATCACGATGCGTCCATCGCCGCAGCCGAGGTCGTACACGATGTCGTTGGAGCCCACCTTGGCCACGTCGAGCATGGAACGCACCAGCTCGGTCTGGGTGGGCACGAACGGCACGTCGGGCGAGCGCGCCGGTGGCGCGGGCGCCGTGGTCTGCGCCGCTGCGCGCCGAGCCGCCAGGCCGGCGCCAACGGCCATCGCAACCAAAAGCAACCGGAACGTCCACCGCCCGAAACGACTCATCCTGTCCCCCCTGTGCACTGGTTGGTACTTGTGCACTTTACATGCATCCGGTCTGTGATCCCGCTTACCTGCGAGTCTTCATGTCACGGCGCGCCCTGCATGTGCTCTGTTCCATCGCCACAGTCCCCGCTTCCCTCGCCGCGCAAGCCGGCTTGTCGCCGACGGAGCGCCGGATCCTCACCGCCGCCACGGCCGAGGTGCCGGCCGCGCTGACCTTGATCGAGCGGACCGTGAACGTCAACAGCGGCACGCTCAACGTGGCCGGCGTCCGGAAAGTAGGCGAGATGTACCGGCCGCTGCTCGATTCGCTCGGATTCACCGTAGTCTGGGCCGAGGTTCCGGCCTCGATGAAGCGGGCGGGGCACCTGGTCGCGGAACGGAAGGGAAATCGGGGCAAGCGAATTCTCATCATCGGCCATCTCGATACCGTGTTCGAGCCGTCGAGCGACTTCCAGTCGTTCCGGCGCGATTCGACCATGGCGTACGGGCCGGGGGTGTCGGACATGAAAGGCGGCAACGCGGTCGCCTTGCACGCGCTCCGGGCACTGGCGAAAGCCCGCGCGCTCGACGGCGCGCAGATCACCGTGTTTCTCACTGGAGACGAAGAGCTGCCGGGCGAGCCGCTGGCGGAGGCCCGCAAGGCACTGATCACCGCCGCGCGGACCAGTGACATCGCGCTCGAGTTCGAAGAGCTGATCGTGGACTCCGCCGGCGACTGGGTGACGATCGCGCGGCGGAGCAGCACCGGGTGGAAGCTGGAGGTGACGGGGCGCGGCGCGCATTCGAGCACCATCTTCGGCCGCGAGACCGGCGCCGGCGCCATCTACGAGGCCGCCCGGATCCTCAACGCGTTCTATGACGAGATCCGGGGCGAGCCAGGCGCGACCTTCAGCCCGGGCCTGATCCTCGGCGGCACCGACGTGGCGTTCAACGAGGAGGAACACCAGGGGAGCACGGCGGGCAAGGACAACATCGTGGCGCGCCGGGTGGTGGTGTCGGGCGATATCCGGACCGTCACCAACGAGTCGCTCGAGCGGGTGCGTGAGCGAATGCGCGCCGTGGTGGCGCGGAGCCTGCCCACCACCAGCGCCACCATCACCTTTCGCGATGGCTATCCCGCCATGGCGCCAACCGACGCCAATCGCCGGCTCGCCGACCTGCTCAACCGGATCAACCAGGACGCGGGCTTCCCCCCCATGCAGCTCCTCGACCCGGTGCGTCGCGGGGCGGCGGATATCTCGTTCGTCGCCGATTACGTGGACGGACTGGCGGGGCTCGGCGCCGAAGGGAGGGACGGGCACACCGAGCGCGAGGCCATGAAGCTCGAGAGCCTGCCGCGCCAGATCGGCCGCGCGGCGCTCCTGATTCACCGGCTGACCCGGGGAAAAGAGGTGAGCTAGACCTTCAGCCGAATGCCGCGGCGGTCGAGCAGGGCGAGCACGCCCCACCAGAACGCCACCATCACGAGAGCGAACGCGAGCGAGGCAGGTTTGGGCGGGAGCCAGGATGCGAACAATGACCGGTGGATCGCCTGCTGCAGCGAGATGGTCGCCCCGTCGTTCGGAACCCGAAGCGTGGTGTACAGGAGCCGTGACAGCATCGCCGACCCCACGAACGCCACGATGGGATTCACCCCGAACACGAGGAATGGTTTGATCCAACCCCGGCGCTCGCGCACGTCGATCGCCCAGAGGCACAGCGCCAGCGCGAGCCCCGCGGCGCCGGCGGTGAAGAGCGCGTATGAGCTGGTCCAGAGATTCTTGTTGATGGGGAACACCAATCCCCACAGGAGTCCGGCCGCCGCGGCCACGGCGCCGCTCGCGGCGAGGCGACGCACTCGCTGCGTGAGCGGCCGACCATCTTGAATGAGTCGCGCGGCCAGGGCCCCGAGCAGGACGCTTGCGACCGCGGGGATCGTCGACAGCAGGCCTTCCGGATCCCAGGACTTCGTGGCCGCCCAGAGATGCCCGTCGAACAAGAGTCGGTCGAGCCATGCCGGGAGCGTGGCTTCCGGCGGCTCGAGCGCCGGACGCCACCCGCCCGGCACCGGCACCAGCGCGAGCACGGCCCAGTAGCCGAACAGGATCGCGGCGGTGATCGCGACCTGAGTGCGCCACGATCCGTGGAGTACGATCATGCCGGCAGCCAGGTACGCGACACCGATCCGTTGCAGCACCCCGGGAATCCGCAGGTGGGCGAGCTGCTCGCGGGGAAAGAATGGGAAGGCCGAGACCAGAAGCCCCAGGCCCACGATGATCGTGCCGCGCCGGAGGATCTGGGTCGCGAGCTCGCCATCGGTGGCTCCGCGCTCGCGCCGCGCATCGAGCGAGAGCGTGGTGGTAATGCCGACGATGAACAGGAAGAAGGGGAAAATCAGGTCGGTGGGAGTCCAGCCATGCCACGCCGCGTGACGAAACGGCGGGTACACCTGACCCCAGTTGCCGGGATTGTTGACCAGGATCATCGCGGCCACGGTAAGACCGCGAAAGACATCGACGGCCGGCAGGCGAGCGGGAGGGAGTGGAGCGGTCCCGGTTGCGGTCACCGGGAGCCCGCCACATATCGCGTCTTCTCGATGCGGTCGAGCTCGTGTGCCAGGTTGTCGCCGATCACCTGGACTCTCGGCAGGCTCGCCGGATCGAACGCCGGGTCGCCTTTGGTGGGGGCGGGACCGCCGGACACCCGAAGCACGGCGTCGAACGCGTAGCTCGTCAGCCGTCCGGTCCTGGGGTCGCGCCAGCTCCCGCTCCGGGCGAGCGCGCGGTTCTTCGGCCAGATGCCGAGCGGGAGCGCGAAGGTGCGGACCCGATAGCCGGGCACGGCGGAATCGACCGCGATCACGCTGCGAGCGATCTGCTCCTGCACCTGAGCATCGCTCAGCGTGGCGAGATTCGCGTGCCACAGTGTGTGTACGCAGAGCTCGAAGCCGCGCGCCGCCAGATCGCGCAGCTTGGGGAACCGCCACGAAGTCTGCTGGCCCTGAATGCCTTTGTCGCCGAAGAAGGCGTGGCCATGGCTCGCGGCGGGCAGCATGCAGAACGTGGCCCGAGGGGACCATCCCGGGTGGGTTCGTGCGAAGTCGAGCCAGATGCCGAGCCCGCTCGTCGGGTCCACCTCGAGCTTGCCGTCCTTCTCGATGTAGCGAAACTGCCCGGGTGACGAGTCGTCGAAGGTGAACACTACCGGCGACAGGCCGGCCGTCAGCTCGAACGTCCCATCGACCAACTCGGCGACCGTGACGGGGCGGTACCCGCGATCGTAGAGCAACTGGAGATCGCGCCGGAAGCCGTCGCGGGAGCGCCCCCACCGGCTGTCCTGGTCGCCGATCAGATGATACTCGAGAATCAGTACGCGTCCGGCGGCATTGGGCGCGCGAGGCGGTGCTGCTTGTGCACTCAGGCCGTGGGTGACGCCGAGCCACGCCGCGGCTGCCAAGCCGAGTGCCGCGGGGATGTTTGAATGAGTCATGCGAGCGCGGAAGTTAGGACGCCGTTTTCCGCGGGGGTAGGCCGGCGTCGGCTTGACCCGCCGTCCGGGACCGGGCAGCATTCAGCACGACCTTGCTACCTCCCCCGAACGCCCAGGCCCGCTGACGTGGATCGCGACCTGACGGCCTTCCTCGTCCAGCTCTCGATCGCGCTGCACAAGAGCGCCGCGTATCCTTCTCGTCATCCCCTCGCCGTGGCTGCCGTCGCCGATGCACTCGACGCACTCACCGAGCGGCTGCGCGACAACGCTCCGCTCGCCCTCGGCATCGCGCGATCGCAGATCCTGATCGACGGCGAGAGCACCGACGCCGGGCATCCCGTGCTGCGCGAGCTGGCCCAGCGGCTCTACCGCCGGCAGATCGGCGGCATCGAGTTCGCATTCGGTGTCGAGGCCGGCGAGCTCACCGAGTTCCTGGTCTACGTGAACGGACGCCCCGAGGGCGCGGCGCACACCGAATCTCCGCAATGGCCGCATATCCGGGTCGTGCCGCTCGCTTTCGACCGCTTGCGGCTCGCCGGCGACAGCGCCCCGGTCGAGAGCGAGCGCCGGGACCGGGCACAGCGCCTGTGGGGCGATCTCGCGCGCGCCGCCTTCGCCGACACGTGGGATGCCGCGGCGAGTCAGACGGAGGACCCGCTGGATGCGCGAGCGCTGGCGGCGGTGATCAACGCGCAGATGCGCGACGACGACTACACCCGCTCCGTCAGCCGGCAGCTCATCGAGCTGGGTGAGGCGGCGCGACAGGACGAAGGGCCAGAGGCCCGCGCCGTCCGGCGCCAGCTGGCGGAGCTGTTTTCCAACCTCAGCCCCGATACGCTGAACCACCTGCTGCGGCTGGGGCCGGACGCCGGCCAGCGGCGGCTGCTCGCCGTAGACATGGCCCGCACCATGCCGGTCGGCGCGGTGGTGGAGTTGGTGCGCGCGTTTGCCGGCGCGAACGAGCAGACCATCTCGCATTCGCTGCTCCGGATCTTCTCCAAGCTCGCGACCCACGCCGACACGACCGCCCCCGGGGAAGCGACGGAGGACGACGAGGCGCTCCGGGACATGGTGCGCGAGCTGCTCCACGATTGGGTGCTCCGCGATCCCAACCCCGCCGCGTACAGCGCCGTGCTCGAAGGGCTCGCGCGGCCGGCCGGGCCGGGCGGCGCGACCACGACCCAGGTGGCCACCGGTGCGAGGCTGGCCACCGAGGTTGGGCCCGCGGAGGCACGCCGCGTGGTGCAGATCGCGGTCGAGGCGGCGGTGTACGGTGCACCGGTCGCCCGCGCCGTCGAGACCATGATCGAGGGGGGCGGTCTCGCGGAGCTGGTGGAGCTGCTCGCGGCGGCACCCGGGGACGACGCCACGGCCGAGATGATCTGGCAACGGGTCGCGACACCCGACATGCTGCGGGACCTGCTCACGGTTGACGAGCCCGAGCCCCAGGTCGTGGAGCCCCTGGTGCAGCGCCTGGGCATTGACGCCGCAGAGCCGTTGCTCGACGCGCTCGTCGCATCCCCTCATCGCGCCACCCGCCGCCGTCTGCTCCAGTGGCTCGGCGCCTTCGGCTCCAGGATCGGGTCGGCCGTGATGGCGCGCCTCGACTCTCCCCACTGGTACGTGCAGCGCAACATGCTCTTGCTGCTGGGGGCGATGGCAGCGCGACCCTCGGACTTCATCCCGCGCACCTATCTGGGCCATCCGGACGCCCGGGTCCGCCGCGAGGCGCTCAAGATCGCGCTCCGCACATCAGAGCTACGCGACGAAGCAATCTCGCGCGGGCTGGGTGAGGCCGACGAGCAGAATCTGCGCATGGCGATCGCCTCAGCCCTCGACGGCTGCCCGCCTCAGGCATTGCCCTTCGTCGAGCGGCAGCTGCAGGAGCGAAACCATTCACCGGAGCTCCGGACCCTGCTGATCCGCGCGGTCGGTGCCATCGCCGCCCCCGCGGCGTGCGACTGGCTCGTCGCGCGCTGCCTCACCAAACGCCGGTTCCTTCGCGGGGTGCGCCTCACGCCCAAGTCGTCCGACCTCGTGGCGGCCGTCACCGCCCTCGCGCTCAGATGGGCGCAGAATCCGAAAGCTGCGGAGGTGCTCCGCCTGGCGGTGAAGAGCCGTGACGCCGAGTTGCAGGCCGCGGCGGCTCCCCCGGTGCCGTCGGCCCCGCCACCGGGAGGATCGGCGTGAGCGACCCGACCAAGTTCATCACCAGCTTGGGCCAGGCGCTCTCGGTGATGGGGCTGTACCCGGCCGGCCATCCCTCACGCGAGCGCGCGGTCGACGCGTCGTTCGATCTCCTCCGCCAGCTGGTGCAGAGCGATACACCGCCGCGTTTTTCGTTTCTCGATGGCGACGTCATTTACGGACGCCAGGTGGTTCGCGAGCTGGCCGGATGGGAATGGGGAACGCGGTTCTCCGGGAGTGGCATCCAGCGGATCGAGTTTCTGGACGGGATCGAGCGTGAGGAATACGCAGGCTGGTTGGCAGACATGCTTCAGCGCATCGCGGGCGAATCGCCGCCATCGGCGGAGGCGCGCCAGCTCTATCCCGGGAAAATTCGCTACGGCGCCGTCGAGGTGCGGGGAGCCCAGGAGCACCCGGCCGGGGAAGCAGAGCCGGCCCCGCCCACCGAGCCCATGTCGCTCGATGCGGAGGCGGAAGCGATCCAGTGGATGCACCGTGAGGTGCAGAAACTTGGGCGGCTCCCACTGCTCGAGGCCGAGGCGGTGGTCCGGTCGCTGTCGCTCGCAATGCACAGCTCGAGCCAGATCCGCCTTCCTCTGCTGCAGCTCAAGAGCTTCGACCAGTACACCACGACCCATTCCAGCAACGTCGCCGTCCTCGCGATGGGTCTGGCCGAATATCTGGGCCTGGGCTCGCGGGAGATCCGGCAGTTCGGCATCGCCGGCCTGCTGCATGATCTCGGCAAGGTGCGGATCCCCAAGGAGATCCTGGTCAAACCGGGGAAGCTCACTGACGAGGAGCGCGAGGTGATGCAGCAGCATCCGGTGGACGGCGCGCGTATCATCCTCGAGCGGGAGACCCGGCTCGAGACGGCGGCATTCGTCGCCTACGAACACCACATCCTTCTGGACGGGGGCGGGTATCCACGGCTCCGCTATGCCCGCGACTGCCACTACGCGAGCAAGCTGGTCCACGTGTGCGACGTGTACGATGCGCTGTGCACCGATCGCCCCTACCGGGCCGCGTGGGAATCGGAGCGTGCCCTGAGCTATCTGGCGGAGCGCGCCGGCCACGAGTTCGATCCCGAGATTGTCCAAACCTTCACTCAAATGGTCCGGCTGTGGGACGAAAGCCGGAGCCCGCTCGTTCCGACTCCACCGGCGCCCACCGCGCCTGCGTAATGACCCAGCTCGCGATCTCGGACGTGGCCGTCGAGTTCGGCGGAACGCGCCTCTTCGGTGGCGTCACGTTCACCGTGACCCGGGGGGAGAAATGGGGCATCATCGGCCGGAACGGCTCGGGGAAGACGACCCTGCTCCGGATCGCCGCGGGCAAGCTGAGGCCCACGGCTGGATCGGTCTCCCGCGCACCATCGCTCCGCATCTCGGTGATGGAGCAGCACCGCCGGCTCTCCGGCGCGGTGACGGTGTGGGAAGGGGCTGCCGGGGCCTTCGGCGAGCTGTTCGCGCTGGAGCGCTCGCTCGCGGCACAGGCAGCGGCGATGGCGGAAGCGGGAGAGCGGTGCACGCCGCAGATGCTGGCCCGCTACGATCGAGACCTGGAGCGATTCGAACGCGAAGGTGGCTACACCGTGGCCGCCCGGGTAGACGCGGTGCTCCACGGCCTCGGCTTCGATCCCGACGACGCCCGGACCCGCGAGCTGGCGAGTTTGAGCGGCGGCGAGCTGGGACGGGTGGAGCTCGCCTGTCAGCTTCTCTCCGATGCCGACCTGCTGCTGCTCGACGAGCCGACCAATCACCTCGACCTCGAGACCACCCGCTGGCTGGAGGAATATCTGCGTGGGCTCGACGCAACGGTGATCCAGATCAGCCACGATCGGGCCCTTCTCCAGGCCGTAGTCGACCACGTGCTCCATCTCGAGGCCGGCACCGCGTTCGCCTATAGCGGCGACTATGAGGCGTTCCTGCGGCAGCGGGCCGAACGTCGCCTGGCGCAGTCCCGCGCCCACGCCAAGCAGGCCAGACACATCGCCGCGGAAGAGGAGTACATCCGCCGGAACATCGCGGGTCAGAACAGCGCACAGGCCAAGGGCCGGAGGCGCCGGCTGGAGCGGGTGAGTCGGCTCAGCCCTCCGCCGGGCGACGAGTCTGCCATGTCACTCCGGCTGGAGACCGCCGAGCGCGGCGGCGATCAGGCGCTCGCCTTGGTCGGTGTGTCGCTCGCGGCGGGCCACCGCACCTTGGTGCGGGGCTTCAGCGCGTCGGTGCGGCGGGGCGATGTAATCGCGGTCGTCGGACCCAACGGGGCGGGGAAGAGCACGCTGCTCAAGGCCATCGCCGGCGAATGGAGCGTCGTGGCCGGAGAGATCCGGATTCCCGAATCGGTGCGCCTCGCCCATTACCGTCAGGATCTCGCGCAAGTGCCGGCCGAGCGTGCGGTCTACGACATCATCGCCGAGCTCAAGCCATCCTGGGGGCGCGGGGCGGTGCAGGGACATCTGGGCCGGTTCGGGTTCTCCGGGGACACGGTGCGGCGCAAGGCGGGATCGCTTTCCGGCGGGGAACAGGCGCGGGTCGCGCTGGCGATGATGATGCTTTCGGGCGCGAACCTTCTCTTGTTCGACGAGCCCACCAACCACCTGGACGTGGAGTCGATCGAGGCGCTGGAAGATGCCATCGAAGCGTACGACGGCACCGTCCTGCTGGTGAGCCACGATCGCGCTTTGCTCCGCGCCGTCACCACCCGCACGTGGGTGCTCTACGACGGGCACGTCACCGACTATCCCGGCAGTTTCAGCGAGTGGGAAGCGGCCAGCGCGGAGCGCGAGCACGCCGCCGCAGTGGCGGCGGCGGAAGAGGAATCGATCCGGCGGGTGCGCGACCGGAAACAGACGCACCGCCGCGACGAGTGCCGCAAGCGGGAGCAGTCGGCCCGGCGTTCGGCCGAACGCGAGCTCGCCGCGGCCGAGTTGGAGGTGGCGCGGTGTGAAGCGCGACTGGCCGCCATCACCGCCCAGCTGGAAGATCCGGCCCTCTATGTGGCTCCGGGCGGGGCGGCCCGATCCGCTGCGCTCGGGCGCGAGCTGGACGCCGCCCGCGCGGCGCTCGATCGCGCGCTCGCGAAATGGGAGGCGCTGGCGACGACCCCGGGTTAGGCCGCCGCGGCCGGCCGCGCGAAACCGCAGGTTCCGCTACCCGCCGCCCCGGTCCTCCTCGACCCGCTCGTCCACCCGGGTCAGCATCTCCTCGACGTCCTTGGGCGTGAGGCCGACTTCCGCTTCGAGCACCTCGACCACGCTGGGCTGGCTGAGCCGCTCGATCTGGGTCTCGAAGATCAATTCCTGATGGGCCGGAGACTCGAGCACCTGCTGCTGGCGCAGCACCCATCCCTTTTCATCCACGAAGAGGCGCAACGCGTGCTCGACGGACTCGAACGGCTGCTCGATCCAGCGCCGCTCCCGCGGCTGCCAGTATCGAGCGATGAGCATCGAGCTGCTGTCCGACAGGGGTGCTTCCGCCGGGCGGGTGGTAACCACCACGAGGTGGACGCGCCGCGGCGCGGAGGTAGCCGCCGGTTGGGGCAACGGCCGGGACTCGCCGGCCCGGGCTACGTCCGCCACTGGTTCGCCCGAATGTTGCGCGCGGCCTCGCGCGCGGTCTCATCCACGCGGTGGGCCCGGGTCTCCGGTCGCTTCGCGCTGGAGATCCATAGGAGGATGCTGCGTTTCACGCCGCGCGGGAACGCGTCGACGTTGGCCGCCGAGCCGGGGTGCCTTCGGAACGCGCGCCGGAGATCGGGCGGCAGCTCGAGGATGTCGATCGAATCGAGCGTGTTCCACGAGCCGTCCCGCTTGGCCGCCTCGATCTTCACCAGGCCCGCCTCCGTCATCAATCCTGCCGCGATCAGCCGCTCGACCCGCGCCTTGTTGCTCGCCGCCCATGCACTACGCGGCTTTCGCGGTTCCTCGACCGCGTCATTGTAATCGAACTGCTGCTTGCCGGTGCGCTGCTTGTAGCTGATCAGCCACACACCGGCTGGGCGGGCGTGATGGGCCGCAAGCCAGCGCCGCCAGGCCCCGCGTGTCTTCGGATGGATGGCGTTCTCCAGCGTCTCCGCCACGGCTCGGGCTAGCGCACCTCGAAGGTGAGCGTTGCCCACTTCGATTCGTAGTCCACGTCGGGCTCGTTCACCCGCGCCATGTGGATGAACTTCAGGTACCAGTGACCCGACGCATCGATCGGCACCCGAACGACCCCATCGGGACCGCTAGCGAGCTCCCGTCGGCGCATGCGCGAGCCGTCGGGCCGCCGTCCGCCGGCAAGCACCGACAGACCCGGGGTGGGGCGGCCGTCCACCAGACACCGGACCTGGAGCGTGCCCCCGCGCGCGAGCGTGTAGGGATTGTCGAGCGGCACCAGTTCGGCCGGGTAGCCGAGCGCGGTGGCGAAGCCCTCGGTGCGAGTGTCGCCCACCTGGAAGACCGCCTTCACGTGCTTGGAGTAGCGCTCCCGCGCCGAGTCGGCGCCGATGCCGGCCTCCCGCCGCTCCGCGATGATCCCGCTGAGTGCCTCCTCCTCGAGGTAGGCGGTGAACTCCTGGCCCGAGAGCGCGATGCCATTTGGTCTGGTGCTCAGCCCGACGACGTAGGTGCCGGGACCCGCAGTCCGGAGCGCGAGGAAGGTGGTGTCGCGGGAGGCATCAACGTCGCTCGTGTCGAGCGCGGCGCGGCCTGCGGGGGAGACCAGCGATAGATCGGCGACGCGCCCCCGTGCGATCGAATTCTCGCTGCTGCTGAACGTGCCGTTGAGCACCGGCGCTTTCACCGCGGCGCCCGGCCGTACGAAGAAAGTGTCCAGCTTGATGAAGAGATCGTGCGCCGCCAGCACGGATGCGGTGGCCAGGAGCAGGCTTGCCGCGGCGGCCATCCGGACCACGCTTCGCATCAGTGGGTGTCCTCCGCCGTCTGCCGCGCAAGGTTGGCGAACAGCTCCGCGCGGCTCCCGCTGGCCCGCAGCAGTTTCGACGCCGCGCCGAGCTGTCGGTCGCGGGGGACGGCGCGGCGGAACGCGGCGGAATCGCCGAACGCGATCGCGGCGATCCGCTGCTCGAGCCGCGAATTCACCCAGCGGGAGGCGGCATCGTACTCGGCACGGGAGACGGTCACGCCGCTCCGCCGGAGGCGGTGGTACAGAGTGTCGCTCCACTCGTGCCGGAAGCTGAAGCCGGGCCGCACGCCCGGCCGGGCCTCGCGCGCGATTTCGGCTACCGTGGTGAGGAACTCTCGTGACCGCGGGGCCACGCTCCGTGCCAGGTTCTGCTCCGCGGTGGTCAGGGTGTCGGGCATGATCACGATGTCGGGTGTGATGCCTCCGCCACCGTACACGACCCGCCCGGCATCCGAGGTGAACGTAGGCCGGGACCGGGGCACGCTGTCGGTCTCTAGCGAATCGGCCTTCCGGTCGCGCTGGATGGATCGCCCGCTCGGGGTGTACCAGCGGCCGGTGGTGAGCTTGAGCGCCCAGCCGCCGTCAACCGGGAACAGCGTCTGGACCAGCCCCTTCCCGAAGCTCGTGGTGCCGATCACTACGGCCCGATCATGGTCCTGCAACGCCCCGGCGACGATTTCCGACGCGGACGCCGAAAACCCGTCCACCAGCACCGCGAGCGGGACAGCGGGCGGGCGCACGTCGCGGCGCGCCAGGTAGGTGGCTCGCGGCTCGCCCCGCTGGCGAACGGTCGCCACGGCCTGCCCCCGCTCGAGGAACAGCTCGCTCACGCGGATGGCCGCGTCCAGCCCGCCACCGCCGTTGCCGCGCAGGTCGAGGATGATGCCCCGCGCCCCGCGCGCGGCGAGATCGGCGAGCGCACGCTCCACGTCGCGCGACGCGCCGTCGTTGAAGCGCCAGAGGGGGAGATAGCCGACGTTCCCATCCAGCATGAGCACGAACGGCACCGCCGGCACGTGGATGGTCGCGCGCCGCGCGTCCGCGCGGATGAGCCCGCTCACGCCCGGGCGAGACACCGCCAGCTTCACCACGGTGCCGGGACGACCGGTGAGCCGCGACGTGACCGCGTCCACGTCCCACGGATCGGCCCGCTCACCCTCGATCTCCTCGATGCGATCGCCCGGCGTGAGGCCGATCGACTCGGCGGGGGAGGCGGGGAAGACCTGGCTCACGATCACGCCGTCGCCGACGGCCTCGACCACCATTCCGAGGCCGCCATACGCGTTGCCGATCGTGTTGCGGGTGAAGCGGCTGACCTCGGCAGGCGAGAACAGCGCGGCGTACGGATCGTCGATCTGCTGCAGCAGGCCCCGCGCCGCCCGCACGTACAGGCTGTCGGTCGCCCGCTCGTCGGCCGCGTACGCCTGCACGTAGTCGATGACCTGTGCGAAGTAACGGCGCGGGTCCTCCGGGGCGAGGGAGGCAAAGCCCAGTCCCGCGGCCACCAGGAGCCCGACAGGCAGGGACTGCCGCGCTATCGTTCTGAACCTCACATGTCCCTCCGCCGCATGGGGTCCCGCCGCCGAACTGTTGTTCGCGCTCGTCGCTGCAGGCGTGATCGTCGCCACCTGGCCGTCGCCGCCGTGGACGGCCCTGCAATGGGGCGGCGCGGCCGGAGGACTTTAGCCCACCCTCCGCTACGTGAGCGTGGCCTACGCCGGGGCGCAGAGCTGACAGCGACAGCGACTGTCGGCCATAAGGCTGCCGTGACGGGCGCTCGCGTCCGCAAGCCGCTCTTCCGCATTCTCGATTGCCTCAACCACCGCGTGATCCACTTCGAAGACGAGCCCGTCGGCCTCGCGCTCGTCAGCGGGAACGTATCGCAAGTAGCCCAGCTCCGCGACCGGGAGGAACCGCTCGTCGGCCAAGCCGAATGATTGGTCCGGCGTCGGCGTGAACCCGAACGGGCCGAAGATCTCCCGCTCCAACACGGGCATCTCCTCCTGGGCCCACGCTGCCGCCCAGTGGCAGGCGACCAATGCCGACACCTCGGCCATACCGGCGCAGCCGGAGAATCCAACCTGGGTGAACCACTCCGCCGCTTTCCCCGCTTCCCGATTGCCCCGGAGGTAGAGGCGGGGAATGTCGCGGATGCCGAGATACTCGAGCGTCTGCGCCGACGCGGTATTCGGTTCGGGAAGGCGCCGGGACAGGAACGCGTGGAACCGGGGGATCAGCGGCTTGAGTTCGGTTGCGTCCAGATCGATTAACTCGCCGCCGCTCCCGAGCGGCACGACCCGGGGCGCGACCTGCCGGGTCCGGCCGAGCATCGGGTCCAGGAGGGTGCGCGGTAACGGCCGGGCCGTCAACCGGGCCGGTGCCAGTACACCGTAGATGAGAAGCGCAGTGCCTCCCACTGAAACCTCAGAGCCGCCGGAGTGCGGTGCCCGCGTCGTCGATCGCCGTGGCGGCGGAATCCAGTACCTCCGCCAGCCGCGTAATCTGCTCCCGCGCTTCGTCCCAACGCCGCTCCTCGATGGCTTCGCGAACTCCGGGCAGCGTTTTGACCCCGTACCCCGTGTAGAACCCGGGCGCGTAGATCTGATGCCGGTACCACGGGCGGCCGGGGAGGCCATCGTCACGGGTTAGCGTTCGCTCGGTGGCCATGAGCTTCGCGTTCACCTCCCGGAGGACGGCGGCGCGATCGCTTCCGCCGCTTGCGGCGGAGGTGTCGGATCGACGCGCGGCCTGATCGTCGTAACTGGCCGCACTCCGGCCCAACCGAGCCAGCGCGCTGTCGAGCGGCGTGAAGTCGAGCGCCGGTGGCACCTCGAGTCGGGGCGGGTCTGCCATGGGCTGCCAGGGGTCACGGGTCGCGGCAAACACTCCCTCGTCGATCTGCCGGTTG
>DATAFP010000034.1:0-2327 GCA_036257415.1 Gemmatimonadales bacterium | reverse complement strand
CAGCACGTTGGCGTCGTTGTGCTCCCGCGCGAGCCGCGCGATCTCCGGCGACCAGGCCACGGCGGCGCGAACGCCCGGATGCCGATTAGCCGCGTAGGACATCCCGAGTCCCGAGCCGCACAACAGGACACCCCGTGCGGCCTCCCCCCGCTCCACCTGTCCGGCCACTCGATGCGCATAGTCAGGATAGTCGACCGATTCCGGACCGTCGGTTCCGAGATCCAGCGGCGCGTACCCCAGCGACTCGAGCTCGGCGACGAGCCGCTGCTTGAGCGGGTAGCCAGCATGGTCGGCTCCGATCGGGATGACTTCCCGCATGCTCCAATGTACCGAAGGTACCGGTAGTAGACGAGGCGGGGGTTGCCTGGTCAGGGCGTCTGATAGGAGTAGAAGCCACGGCCCGACTTCTTCCCGAGCTGCCCCGCGGCCACCATGCGGCGGAGCAGCGGGCACGCCCGGTACTTGTCGTCGCCCAGCCCACGGTGCAGCACGTCCATGATAGCGAGGCAGACGTCGAGCCCGATGAAATCGGCCAGCGCCAGCGGCCCCATCGGATGGGCCATGCCCAGCTTCATCACCGTGTCGATGGCCTCCGGCTCCGCCACACCTTCCATCACACAGAAGATGGCTTCGTTGATCATCGGCATCAGCACCCGATTGGATACGAAGCCCGGATAGTCGTTGACCTCGACGGGAGTCTTTCCGAGCGCCCGGGCCGTTTCCATCACGGCGTGGGTGGTGCCGTCGCTGGTCGCGTGGCCGCGGATCACCTCCACCAGCTGCATGACCGGAACAGGATTCATGAAGTGCATGCCGATCACCTGCTCCGGACGGCGGGTGCGGGCGGCGATCTCGGTGATGGAGATCGAGCTGGTATTCGACGCCAGGATCGCCTCGCGCGGCGCAACGCGGTCGAGCTCGGTGAACAGCGCGAACTTGGTCGCCGGGTTCTCGCTGGCCGCTTCCACCACCAGGCTCGACTCCCGGGCCGCGCCCAGGTCGGCGTGAGGGCGAATCCGCTCGAGGATGGAGCCGGGCGCGTCGGCCGCGATCGTGCCCTTCTTCACCTGCCGCTCCAGATTGCCGCGGATGGTCGCGAGCGCGCGGTCCAGCGCGTCCGGAGCGGTGTCGATCAGCGCCACCTCCCAGCCGTGCTGCGCGAAGACGTGCGCGATACCGTTTCCCATCGTCCCGGCGCCCACCACCGCGGCTCGGCTCATGCCGACTCCTTTCGGACCCAGCGCACGGTAACCATGGTGGCGAGCAGCAGCGCGGCAGTGCTGACCAGCCCGCCCTCGGGCCCGAATCGGCCGCCCGACAACCACGACGGCTCTCCGGCATGATAGTCGAGCAGTGGGATCCGGAACGGGAGCCCGCTCACCGGCGCGTCCAGCGCGGCGAGCGTCGCGTTCCAGCCGAGGTGGGCGCCGAACGCGGTCCACAGGCCGCCGGGCGCGTAGAACGCGACCCCGAGAAACAGGCCGGCCAGCGCAATGTTGCCGAGCGCCAGCGGGGTGACGTCGGGGTTGAGCCAGTGAAACGCTGCGAAGGTGAGAGCGGAAACCACGACCAGCGCGGTTCCCCGGCTGGTGACGGCGGCGAGGAGCACGAGCGGGAGACCTCGGAACATCAGCTCCTCGCTGAACGCCGCCGGTGCGAGCGCGAGCGTGGTCTTGAGCACTTCCACGACATAGTCACTCACCCCGCCGGCATCGCGTGACCAGTAGGCGGTCCGGGCCACCACGGCCGTCGTCAGCGCGACGACCGCGGCGAGCGCGCCCAATCCCAGGCCGCGCAGCATGCCCCGCACGCCCGCGCGGGCCGGGGCCCACCGTAACGTTGCCCGATCCAGATGCAGCAGCTTGAAGCCGATGAGCCAGGTGGCCAAGGCGAACCCGGTCAACTGGGTCAACCCGCCGACGAGCGTCTGGAGCCCGCCCGGCTGCTGGAACGCCCGTACACCTGCCTGGAGGTCGCCCCGGCCGTACGCAACCGCGGCGAGCACGAACAGCGCGGTCGTGATCGCGAGCCCAGTCAGCAAGAAGGCGATCGACCATCCGATCGCCTTCAGCACCTGGCGGACCTCCGACGCCGGCGCGGTCAAAGCCGCGAACGGATCTGAGGACCAACGGCAAGGATGACGAGTGCGGCGAGGCCGATCTTGAGGAGGTCGCCGGTGAGGAACGGGACCAGCCCGAAACGCGTGGCGGCCCCGACGTCGCCCGTGAGAATCGCCAACTGCGCCGACCCACCGATGTGAACCACCACCATGCCGACGGCGCACGCGAGGAGGACACGAACCAGCGGCCGGGCGAAGGTGCTCGAAG
>DATAFP010000095.1:0-27738 GCA_036257415.1 Gemmatimonadales bacterium | reverse complement strand
AGCGCCGATCGGACCGGCCTGTTCGAGTCCGCCCATCAAGGCACCCTGCTTCTGGACGAGATCGGCGACCTGCCGCTCGGCCTCCAGTCGAAGCTGCTCCGAGTGCTGGAGGAGGGCGAGATCCGCCGGGTGGGCGCCCGGGAAGGCAAGAAAGTGGATGTCCGGGTCATCGCCGCCACGGCCAAGCTGCTGAACGAGGCGGTGGAGCGCGGCGAGTTCCGCGGTGATCTCTTCTACCGGCTCGACGTGGTGCGCCTGCACATCCCGCCGCTCCGCGAACGGCGCGAGGACATCCCCGCGCTGGTTGCTCATTTCGCGCGCCAGGCGGCGCAGCGCCTGGGCCATCCGGTCAGCATCACGCCCCAGGCGCTCGCGATGCTCACCGAGCATGCATGGCCCGGCAACGTCCGCGAGCTCCGCAACGCGCTCGAGCGCGCCGCGGTCCTCGGCGGGGCCAAGGCGCTCGACTCCGGCGACTTCTCGCTGGCGCAGTCGCGAAACGGCGCCAATGGTCACGGCATGCTGCCGCTCAACGGCTCGTTCGACCTGAGAGCTCAGGTGGAGGAAGTCGAGAAGGCGCTGATCCTGCGCGCGCTCGAGGCCTCCAAGGGCAATCGGCGCGAGGCCGCGAGCCTGCTCGGCATCAGCTTGCGCACCCTGTTCTACAAGCTCAGGCGGGCACAGACCACCGCTTAATCCGCCGTGTGCGAAACCGGCGCCCACGGTCGGCGCCGGGAGCGCGCCGAGAACTGCAGCCCGCGCAGCGAACTGCACGACCCAAGCCGCACGTTTTTGGTCAAGCCTCCTCAAGACAAGCACTTACGATATGGTACGCCGCCTGCCATGTACGCCGGCGGGATCCACTATTCACGCTGCAGCAGGAGGCCACGTGCCGGTTCTGAACCGTCGAGGGTTCTCGCTCACCGAGATGATGATCGTCATAGTGCTGATGGCGGCGCTTGGCGTCATCGCGTTGCCTCGCAGCCGGGCGCTCTTGATCCGGAGCAACGTCCGCGGAGCGCGGACCACCGTGTTCAACGCCATCCAGCAGGCCAAGGTGACGGCGGCCAGTCAGGGCCGGTCGGCACAAGTGAACTTCGAGACCGCCACCGGCCGGATGTTCGTGAGCGCGTCGCCGCGCCGCGCGCCGTGCCCCGGTAATAACTGCACCATGGACACGATCGGGCTGGTCCGGCAGCTCAACACCCAGTACGGCGTCACCGTCAACCCATCGCAGACCACCTACACGTTCGACAGCCGCGGCCTGGGCCCGAACACGCCGGTCACCATCGAGCTCCGGCGCGACCCGGAGCGCGACACGGTCTGGATTCGCGGCTTCGGCCGAGCGGACAAGTAACCATGACTCACACCACCAAGGGATTCACGATGATCGAGGTCATGATCGCCATCATGATCCTCGGTATCGGCATCACCGCCCTCGCGGGCGGCTCCGCGCTGGTGACCCGGCAGGTGAGCCGCGGCCGGATCGTCACCGTTGCGTCCCAGCTGGCCGAGCAGAAGCTGGACAGTCTGCGAATGCTGGCCGCGCAGCCGAACGGCGCCGGCGCCCGCTGCACCCACGGCGGGTTCGTCGGCGGCGGGCCATCTACTGTCCGAGGCGTCACGCTGACCTGGACGGTCGCCAACGGCGCGGTGGCGAAGACCCGCGACCTCAGCGTGGTCGCGGCCTACAACACGCTGCGCGGCGTGCGCAACGTCACCTTCAACACCACCGTCGGGTGCTTCTGACCATGCCATCGACCCTGCACGCGCGCCGCGGCTTCACGCTGGTCGAGCTGCTGGTGGCCGTCGTCGTCCTCACCATCGTTCTGGGCGGGATCTACAACCTGCTGCTCAACACCCAGCGGGTGTCGCGGGCCCAGGCCGAACGCATGGACATGCAGTCCAACATGCGCGCGGGCACGCTGATCGTGCCCAGCGAGCTGCGCGAGGTGGGCTACGACACCACGTACCTTCCCGCCGCGGGCGGGCTGGCGGGCTCGCTCAGCACGGTCCAGTCCGACATCCTCGCGATGGGCCCCACCAGCATCCGGTTCCGCGCCGTGCGGCGGAGCGGGATCATCTGCGCGGTGGGCGCCACCACCGTCACGGTATTCGGCCAGTGGACCACCGTCGGGTGGAATGCGTCGGGCTACCGCGCGCCGAGCGTGAACGACGACCTGACCATCTTCGTCGAGGGCGGCACCACCACCGGCGCCGACGACCGCTGGATCACCCGGGACATCATCGGCATCACCACCGCGGGGGTCAACTGTCCTGCGCTCGGCGCCATCGGCGCGGGCCCCGGCACGCAATTCACCATGTTGGGCTTCGCCGGCGTGAACGATCCCGTCACGTCTGCCCAGATCACTGTCGGCTCGCCGGTGCGGCTGAACGAGATCATGGAGTACAGCCTCTACACCGACGCGGACGGCCGGAACTATCTCGGCGCCCAGTCGATCTCGGCGGGGGGCGGACGGCAGCCCGTGCTGGGTCCGCTCAACCCCAACAACGGGTTCAACCTGACGTATCTGGACCTGAACGGAAACCAGGTCGCCTGCGCCGCGCCGTGCAACGGCGGCTTCGCCAGCGCCGACATGCAGGCGCGCCGCCGGGTCCGTACGGTGGGCGTGAGCGTGGTTGCGATCTCAGATGAGAACGTGAGCCCGGCGGGCACCGGCGCCAACCAACAGCTGCTGGACAGCGTGGTCACGCTGGTCACTCTGCGGAACGCGGTTCACCGCTAGACCTCAACCTCGGAGCTCGGCATGCGGTCCCCCTGTGTTCGGAACGAGCGCGGCATCGCGCTGGTGGTGGCGATCGTCGCCCTGGTGGTGATCGGGGCGATTGTCACCGGCACCTTCTTCATGAGCACGATCGAGCAGCGGACCTCGATCAACGCCGCCTATACGTCGCGCGCTCTGGAGGCGGCCGAGGCGGGGATGAACTCCGCCGTCGGCGGGTGGGTACCGGTCAGCTACACGCCGGGCACCGATGTGGTCTTCTCGAAGACCCAGGTCTCGGCGACGTCGGTGGGCGACAGCTTCCAGGTGACCGTGAGCCCGCTCAACAGCGAGCTGCTGCTGGTCAAGTCGGTGGGCACGTCCATCGGCGGGGTGACCCAGACGCTCGCCACCGCGGTCCGGCTCAACACTGCGGACGTGAACGTGACAGCGGCGATCACTACCACCTCGCCGATCAACTTCAATGGTGCGGCGTTCGTGATCGACGGCAACAATGCCGACCCGAACGGCTGGGGCGGCTGCCCGCCCGGCCCGAACCTGTACGCCATTCGGACCAGCTCGAACAACTGGTTCGTGCCGCCGATGCAGCAGAACCAGCAAGACAATGTCACGGGGCTGGGCAACTGGCCGTCGGTCCAGACCAATCAAAACGATATCAGCAGCAGCACGTTCGAAAATTTCGGTGATCTGACCTACAACCAGATGGCGGCTGCCGCGACGATTCAGTTCCAGTCCTATGAGAACGGGCCCTATCAGCCTACACCTACGCTCAACGGCACTCGCTGCAACTACGGCGACAGGTACAACTGGGGCGAGCCGTTCCGGACGGCGGGTTACGTGGCGGAGTGCCAGAATTACTTCCCCACGATCCACGCCTATGGCAATCTTCACCTGAATGGTGGCAGCCGGGGCCAGGGCGTCCTGCTGGTTGACGGGAACCTCATCGTTGACGGCGGCTTCCAGTTTTATGGGCTCGTGATCGCCAAGGGTTCGGTCAATCTGGGCGGCACCGGGAGCGATGGCGGCAAGATCTACGGCGGCCTGTTCTCCCAGAACATCGTCATTAACGACCAGAGCATCATCCAGGGCAACGCAAGCGTGCAGTACTCGAACTGCGCCATTCTCCGCGCGCTTCAGGGTGGTGCGTATCCAGTGCCGCTCAGCGGGCACGCGTGGACGCAGGTTTACAACTAGTCAACGCAATAAACTGCATAAGGGAGAGGCCGTGGGGCGAGATCCATCGCCCTGCGGCCTCTTGCATCTCGGCCGTTTTGCCTTTCGCTAATCCGGTTGCGAAAGAGCAGATAGCACCTGGCCGCCGGTCGGAAAGCAGCCGCAGCACCATGACGTAAGGTACTTAGCAGCTATCGCTTAGGTGCTCAGGCCGCCCACGGCACATGGGTTGCACCTCCCGGTGCAAGCTGGAGAACGGTACCGGTGGCGATCGATTGGTTCCGTCGGGCGGCGGGATCGCTTGACGTTGAAGCAGTGTGGTGATGGCGTTGCGCTTGTTCCCTCCAACAACTGGGCACCTATGGCACTCTTTGGTCGCAACACGACCACCGTGGGCCTGGACATCGGCAGCGGGCTCATCAAGCTCGTGGTCGTGTCGCATCGGTCCGGCGAGCCGGTCCTGACCAAGGTTGCGTTCACCTCGGTCGTGAACGACGCCATCGTCGAGGGCGAGGTCATGGACCCCGCAATCGTCGCTGACGCCATCAAGGGGCTCATGGCCACGGCAGGGGTCAAGGCGAAGCAGGTCGTGACTGCGGTCGGCGGCCGCGACGTGATCATCAAGAAGATCGCGATGGACCGCATGAAGGAGTCGGAGGCCCGCGAGGTGATCCGGTGGGAAGCCGAGCAGCACGTGCCGTTCGACATGGACAACGTGGAGCTTGATTTCCAGATCCTGGATCCGGACGGCGATGGCCTGCAGATGACCGTTCTCCTGGTGGCGGCCAAGCGCGAGCTCATCGAGACCAAGCTGGCGCTTCTGTCCGAGGCCGGGCTCGAGCCCGGCATCATCGACGTGGATGCCTTCGCGCTTCACAACGCATTCGAGGTGAACTACCCCGAGGCCATGCGGGGGGTGGTGGGGCTGGTGAACATCGGCAACGAGACCACCAACGTCAACATTCTCGACGACGGCATCCCGGTGCTCACCCGCGACATCTCGATCGGTACCCGCCGGTTCCGGGAAGATCTCCAGCGCGAGCGCGGACTCTCGGCCGAGGAAGCCGATCGCATGCTGCAGGGCGTGGAGCAAGCCGAAGTTCTGGCGCCGTTCCTGGAGTCGCGGGGCGAAGAGCTGGCGGTTGGTATCGAGCGCGCCGCGGCGTTCCTGCAGTCGGCCAGCCGCTCGGGTGGCATCGGCCGGCTGTTCACCACCGGCGGCGGCTCTCGCATCCAGCGGCTCAACCGGATCCTGGCCGATCGTCTGCGGCTGCCGGTGGTGCCCGCCAATCCGCTCGAGCGGCTCTCGGTTGCCGATGGCGTCTTCGACACGCTGAACGTCGACGACGTGGCGCCGCTCCTCATGCTCCCGATCGGCCTGGCGCTCCGGAAGGCCGCGTGACCACCCCTATCGGACGCGACACGCCATGATGATCACGGTCAACCTTCGTCCGGGCCTCAAGCGCAAGCGGAGCAGGGGCACCCCCTTCGCCGGCGTGCTCGACGGCATTCGCGGCATCGGCACGCGGGTCAAGGATCCGCTGCTGATCGGCGCGGTCGGCGCCTGGGCCATCGTCGCCGCGTTCCTGGGCTGGACCTGGATCAGCACCACCGCCGAGCTCAGCGCGCTCGAGCCCAAGCTGGAGCAGACCCGCGCCGAGCATAAGCGGTTCAGGACGTTCCTGGAGCAGAAGCGGAAGCAGGAAGTCATCCGCGACTCGCTCGGCCGTCAGATCGCCACCATCAAGAGCGTGGACGGCGACCGGTACGTCTGGCCCCACGTGATGGATGAGGTCACCAAGGCGCTGCCGGCGTACACCTGGCTGGTTGACCTGAAGCCGGGCGCTCCGGCGCCACCGCCGGGCACAGCTCCGACGCCGCCACCCGCTCCGCCGCCCTCGCGGCCGGACAGCACCAAGCCCGCCGACACCACCATGGTGGTGCGCGGTCCAGTGGAGTTCACCATCACCGGTCGCACGGTGGACATCCAGGCGTACACGCGGTTCCTGCGCAACCTCGAGGCGTCACCCTGGGTCACCGATGTGACGCCGGTGAGCGCGCAGACGGTGGTCGAGCAAGAGCGGGCGATCACGGCGTTCGTCATCCGCGCGAGCTACCGGGAGGCCGATTCGGCCTACATCCGGACGGTTCCTCTCAGCCAGTCGGTGAGGTAAGGCCATGGCCCTCTCCAGTTCGCAGACCACCCCGCTGTTCCTGATCGTCCTCGCCGCGGCCGGCGGCTACATCGGCTACGAGGGGCTCGAGGTGGCCGGGTTGCCCGGGATGACCGCCCGGAAGGCGCGGGTCGCGGCCATCCAGGACACCATCACGAAGCTCGAGGGCGAGACGGCCAAGGCCAAGGCGGAGCTCGCGCGCGGCACGGTGGAAGACCTGCGCAAGCGGCTCGACGCCTACCGCTCCAGCCTGGCGCTGCTTCGCCGGCTGGTGCCGGACCGGAACGAAGTGCCCAACCTGCTCGACGACATCTCCACCCGTGGCAAGATCCGCGGGATCACGCTGTCGCAGGTTGTGCCGCTTCCGGTCGAGGCAGGTCCGGCTCCGTTCGACACCTACAAGTACACGCTCGCGGTGATCGGCCGGTACGACCAGATCGGTGAGTGGCTGGCCGACGTCGCCAGCCTCCAGCGCATCATCGTTCCGCAGGACGTTCAGCTCGCGGTCGCGAACCAGACCGCGGCCAAGGCGCTGGGCGACACCAGCGGCTCGTTGCTGGAAGCGAAGCTGCAGATCCGGACCTACGTGAAGTCCAACGCACCCGACGCGGCGGAAGGAGCGTCCAGTGGCACCTAGACTCTGGGGCGGCCTGCTGATAGCGATGGTCGCAGCCACGCCCGCAGCCGCGCAGGCGGTTGCGACGACGGCGGGCGCGCCCGCTCCGGCCGTTACGCCCCCACGGCCCGAAGACACGGCGGCGGCCGACTCGCTGTCGGCCACCGAGGCGTCGCTGCTGCGCGAGACGTTCGCCTACGCCGGCGCCCCGCGCGATCCGTTCGCGTCGCTGATCAAGACCGCGCACGCCGGCCCGGAGCTGGGCGATCTCCAGTTGGTGGGGATCTACGAGGACCTGCGCTACTCCGGCAACAGCATCGCGGTGCTGCGGGAAAAGAACAAGGAACAGAAGCGTCACAAGCTCCGCGCCGGCGACCAGCTCGGCCGCCTCCGGGTGACGCAGATCCGTTCCAAGGAAGTGGTGTTCACCATTCAGGATTTCGGGTACGAACGGCAGGAAACTCTCTCGCTCCGTAAGCCGGAGGACCTCACGCCATGACGCGAATCCTTGGTTGGATGCTGGCCGCCGCTCTCGTCGGGACCGTTACCCCGGCCCAGGCCGCGGGTCCCGTAGGCGGAGAGGTCACGGGCGTGAGCCTGCTCTCGGCACCGGGCCGGGCCCAGGTGGTGGTCAACCTGCGGGGCGCGGTCCAGGTGCGCGACTTCATGCTGAACGCGCCCGACCGGCTCGTGCTCGACGTGGTCGGCGCGACGCTCACATCCGCCGGCGGGACCTACGACGGCATCAAGCGCGCCGGCGTGGTGAACCTGCGCTACTCCCAATTCCGCCCCGACGTGGTCCGGATCGTGGTGCACCTGGACGGGGTGAAGGACTATCAGGTGGACCGCGGCGCCGAGGAGGTACGGGTGAGCTTCGCTGCCGACCAGAAGTTCGCCGCCTGGTCGTCGGCCACCGCCGCCCCCGCGATGGTGCAGCTGGTAGACTTGCCAGTGCGCGACGCGGCCAGCGTGCAGGCCGGCGGGCAGCCGGAAGTTCTGCTCACGTCGCTCAAGCAGCAGCGCGGCAAGCTCAGGCTTCCGGGGCAGCAGCCGCGGATCACCGTGACGTGGGACCGGGCCAGCATCGCCGACGTGGTCGCCGGCTTCGCCGCCTTCAGCGGCCGCACCATCATCCTCGGCAAGGATATCAAGGGCGAGGTCACGGCGGAGATCAAGAACCAGCCGTGGGATATGGCCTTCCAGGCCATCCTGGCTACCCAAGCCCTTTCGGCTACCGAGATGCCCGGCGGCATCATCCGGGTAGACGCGCCGGCCGCGCTCGCCGCGCTCGACTCGCTCGAGCCGCTCGAGTCGCGCCAGGTGCCGATCAACTACACCCCGCTGGGACAGATCACCAAGTCAGTCGAGACCCTGCTGACCAAGGGCCGCGGCCGGGTGGTGGGTGACTCGGCATCGAGCAGCCTCATCATCACCGACACGCGGAGCCGGATCGAGGACATCACCCAGTTCGTGCAGAACCTCGACCGGAAGACCCCGCAGATCCTGATCAAGGCCAAGATCGTCTTCGTCGACCGCACTGAGCTCGAGCGGCTCGGCGTGCGCTATGATGTGTCCGCGCCCAACCAGGGCTTCACCAACCTGATCGACCGCGACGTGCCGCCGGGCTCGGTGCCCTTCGGCGCGCCGGCTGGTGAGACCAACGCCGGCTTCGTGGATCTGGGCGGCAACACGCTCTCGGCGATCGGCAATGCCAATGCGCCGGTCGAGAACAGCGCGCTCGGCCTGGTGTTCTCCACCCTGCTCGGCGGCAACACGGTGACCGCGTTCCTGAGCGCCCTGCAGCAGCATCAGCTGGCCGACATCCAGGCGGAGCCGACCATCAGCACGCTGGACAACCGGAAGGCGGACATCCTCGTCGGTGAGGAAACGCCGGTTCCGGGCGCGCCGCCCCAACAGGGCTCGGCGGTGGCGGTGCAGCAGGTTCAGTTCAAGGAGACCGGCATCCGACTCACTGTCACGCCGCACGTGACCAACAGCGGCCAGATTCTGATGAGCCTCCGCACCGAGCGGTCGGCGGTGCAGGATCTCCCGGCGTCGCAGTTCGGCTTCAACTTCACCAAGCAGACGACCGAGAATCAGCTGCTGGTGAACGACGGCGAGACCGCGGTCATCGGCGGCCTCACCATCACCGAGGTGAACCGCACCCGGGCCGGCATTCCGCTCCTGTCGCAGCTCCCGATCGTGGGCGGCCTGTTCGCCACCACGGAAACATCGGAACGGCGTCGCGACCTCATGATCCTGGTCACGCCGCGGGTGGTGGACGACGCGGGCGCCAGCCTGAACTGACGCCTGCCTTGGCCCACCCGGGCCAACCGGATAGCTTCGAGCCCGGCCGCGAGGTCGGGCTTGTTGCCTTTTCGCTCCCTGCTTAGTGCTCACTGGTGATCGGAGTCATGCAGTGCCCTTGAGGTTCGTGACCGCCGGCGAATCGCACGGCAAGGCGCTCGCCGTCATCGTGGAAAACTTGCCGGCCGGCATTCCGGTGACCGCCGAGTGGGTCGATCGCGACCTCGCCCGGCGGATGCAGGGCTACGGGCGCGGTGCGCGCATGAAGATCGAGCGCGACCGGATCGAGTGGGTCTCGGGTATCCGCGCGGGCGAAACCCTGGGCTCGCCGGTGGCGATGCTGATCCAGAATCGGGACTGGGCCAACTGGGAGGAGATCATGGCCGCGGAGGGGCCGCAGGGCGAGCTCCGCCGCCGGCGGGTCACTCGGCCTCGACCCGGGCATGTCGACCTTTCCGGGGTTCTCAAGTACGATCGGGTCGACGCGCGCGACGTACTGGAGCGGGCCAGCGCGCGCGAGACGGCGGCGCGGGTCGCGGCCGGTGCGCTCGCCAAGCGGCTCCTGGACGAGTTCGGCGTCGAGATCGGAAGCCACGTGATATCCATGGGTGGCATCGACGCGCATCCACCCGCGAAGCTGCCGTCACCGCTCAACGAGGCCGCCGACCGCTCCGAGGTTCGAGTGCTCGACTCCGCGGCCGAAGCGGCCATCATCCGGCGGGTGGACCAGGCCAAGAAGGACGGCGACACGCTGGGCGGCGAAGTCGAGGTGATCGCGCGCGGCGTGGTGGCCGGGCTCGGCAGCCACGTGAGCTGGGATCGGAAGCTCGACGGCCGGCTCGCTGGCATCCTGATGTCGATCCCGGCGGTCAAAGGAGTCGGTATCGGGATGGGATTCGAGGCCGCGCGACGCCCAGGCTCCGAGGTGCACGATCCGATCGAGCCGGTGCAACCGGCCGGCGGATTGCCTCCGGTGCAAGGAGATCCTCGCGCCGGCTTCCGGCGCGTAACGAACAACGCGGGCGGGCTCGAGGCCGGCATCACCACCGGCGAGCCGGTGGTAGTGCGCATCGCCATGAAGCCCATCGCGACGCTGATGTCGCCGCTCCCAACCGTGGACCTCGCCACCGGCGCGCCGGCGGCGGCGCAGAGCGAGCGCTCCGACGTCACCGCGGTGCCTGCGCTCGGCGTCATCGCCGAGGCGATGATGGCATTCGTCCTGGCCGACGCGATGATCGAGAAGTTTGGGGGCGACAGCCTGGGCGAGATGCGGCGAAACTACGAGGGCTATGTGGCCGCGCTGGGCGCGCGCTGGAACGCGCTCCGCTCGGAGCAGGTGGAGGCCCGCTGATGCCCAAGCACCTCATCCTCGTCGGGCTGCCGGGATCGGGGAAGAGCACGGTCGGCCGGCTGGTCGCCGACAGCCTCAACGCCCAGCTCATCGACATCGATCTGCTCCTGATGCGGGAGATGGCGATGCCGGTCAGCCAGATCTTCGCGATGCAGGGAGAGGTGGCCTTCCGGCGGATGGAGCGCGACGCGGTGCGGGCGGCCTGCGCCCGCGAACCCGCGGTGATTGTGCCCGGCGCGGGTTGGGCGGCGCAGGAAGGCGAGCTCGACGCCGCCCGGGCCAGCTCCCTCGTCGTGTACCTCAAGTGCGCCCCGGCCACTGCGCTCAAACGGTCGGAACAGGGAGAGGCGCGTCCTCTGCTTCTTGGCCCCGACCCGCTGGCGCGGATGCGCGAGCTCGAGACCCAGCGGGAGCCATTCTACACCCGGGCAGACCGGCAGGTGCCCGCGGACAGCCGACCGGCCGATGCGGTGGCCGAGCACGTGGCCCGCATCGCCCGGGAAGTCGGTGGCTGGTAAATCATTATACCACATCAAGTCGCGATTAGCATCCTTGCTTAGGGGAACCCGCCCGGGTTTCTTGAACCGGGTTTGACTTGAGCCGCGGATGCGTTCGGCTCAATAGAATGGAACTATGCCAACGAAGGCCAAGAAGACCGTAAAGACCGCCAAGCCGGCGAAGAAGACCAGGCGCCCTAAGGCCGCCGCCCCCAAATCGGGGCGGCGCGGTAGCGCGCTCGTGATCGTCGAGTCTCCGGCCAAGGCTCGGACCATCAGCAAGTATCTCGGGTCCGGATACGCCGTGAAGGCCACGGTGGGTCACGTGCGCGATCTGCCCACCCGAAAGCTCGGGGTGGATATCGACAACGGCGCGTTCACGCCGGAGTACGTGATCATCAAGGGCAAGAACCAGACGGTGGCCGACATCAAGAAGGCGGCAAAGGCGGCTCGCGCGGTCTTCCTCGCCACCGACCCGGACCGCGAGGGCGAGGCGATCGCCTGGCACGTCGCCAGCCAGCTGGACCGCGGCGTGCCGACCCACCGGATCCTGTTCCACGAGATCACCAAGGACGCCGTCAACGAGGCCATCCGGAAACCGGGCCGCATCGACGAGCAGAAGGTCAACGCGCAGCAGGCGCGCCGCATCCTCGACCGGCTGGTCGGCTACAAGGCGAGCCCCCTCTTGTGGAAGGCGATCAAGACCGGGCTCTCGGCCGGCCGGGTGCAGACGGTGGCCCTTCGACTGATCGTCGAGCGCGAGCGCGAGATCCGCGCGTTCAAGCCGCAGGAGTACTGGACCATCGAGGCCGAGCTCGCCAAGGACGGCCAGGCGTTCGAGGCGTCGCTCCACAAGCTCGACGGGCACAAGCCCCAGCTGCACAACGAAGCCGAAGCCCGGGCGGTGGTGGACGCGGTGAAGGGCATGCCGTTCATCGTAACGGCGGTTGAACGAAAACAGAGGAAGAAGCGTCCCGCGGCGCCCTTCACCACCAGCACCATGCAGCAGGAGGCGGCAAAGAAGCTTGGCTTTTCCAGCCGCCGCACCATGCGTGCGGCGCAGCAGCTCTACGAGGGCGTCGAGGTAGGCGAAGACGGTCCGGTCGGTCTCATCACCTACATGCGAACCGATTCGGTCCGGGTCTCGGACCTGGCGGTCGCATCGGCTCGGGACTATATCGGGCGCACCTTCGGATCCCGATACCTACCCGACGGGCCCAACCAGTACAGCTCACGGAAGCAGAGCGCCAAGGTGCAGGACGCGCACGAGGCCATCCGCCCCACCGACGTGCACCGCCGGCCGGAGGATGTGCAGCGCTACCTCGAGCCGGATCAGTATCGGCTGTATCAACTGATCTGGCAGCGTTTTCTCGCGTCCCAGATGCTGCCGGCCGTCTACGATATGACGATCGTGGACTTCGACCTCGGCCGGTACCTGTTCCGCACCACCGGCTCGGTGCTCCTGTTCGACGGCTACCACGCCATATATATGGAAGGGCACGAGCGCGAGGAGGGCCGCAGCATCGACGAGCTCGCCGCGTTGCCGGCGCTGGCCCAGGGTGACGAGGTGGAGGTCCGCGAGATCGTTCCTTCGCAGCATTTCACCGAGCCGCCGCCCCGGTTCTCCGAGGCCAGCCTAGTGAAGGAGCTCGAGCGACTCGGCATCGGCCGGCCGTCCACCTACGCCGCCATCATCTCCACGCTCACCGACCGGGAGTACGTGCAGCTCGAGCAGCGCCGCTTCCACAGTACCTCGCTGGGGGAGACCGTGGAGCAGATCATGGTGAGCCGGTTCCCCGACATCTTCAACGTGGGCTTCACGGCGGAGATGGAAACCGAGCTGGACCGCATCGAGGACGGCGAGCTGGGCTGGCAGGATGTGCTGCACGACTTCTATGGACCATTTACCCGGGCACTCGACGCGGTGGACGTCGGCAAGCTGGTGGCAGAGGCCCACGGCCTCTCGCCGGAGAAGCTCGCCAGCGAGCGCTGCCCCAAGTGCGGCTCGCCGGTCGAGCTCCGCACCGGACGGTTCGGTCCCTATCTCGCCTGCGAGAAGTACAAGGAGCAGTGCGACTACGCGAAGTCGCTCCGGAAGGACAAGGTACCCGACCGGCCGACCGACGAGAAATGCCATCTGTGCCAGGCACCGATGGTCATCAAGATCGGCCGGTTCGGAGAGTTCCTGGCCTGCACTCGCTACCCCGAGTGCAAGGGCACCCGCGCGATCCCGCTGGGGATGAAGTGCCCGAAGTGCCTCGAGGGCGACCTCGCGGAGCGGCGCACCAAGCGCGGCAAGTCGTTCTGGGGATGCGTGCGCTACCCGGCGTGCGATTTCTCCACCTGGAACCGGCCGGTCGCTGAGGAGTGCCCCGCCTGCGGCTGGGTGGGCCTGGAGAAGAAGGTCAGCAAGGCGGAAGGCGAAGTGTTCACCTGCCTCAAGTGCGGGCATCGTGACGTCGCGATCGAGCCGGAGGAGATGGCACTGACGTGACCGCGGTGGTGGTCGGCGGGGGGCTCGCGGGCTGCGAGGCAGCCTGGGCCCTCGCCACGCGCGGCGTGGACGTCACGCTGTTCGAGATGCGCCCAGCGGTTCGCACGCCCGCCCATCAGACCGATCGTCTTGCCGAGCTGGTCTGCAGCAACTCGTTCAAGTCACTCGAGCTGAGCAACGCCCACGGTCTCCTCAAGGCCGAGCTCAGGCATCTCGGAAGCCTGCTGCTCGAATGTGCCGAGCTGGCGCGGGTGCCGGGCGGCGCGGCGCTCGCCGTGGACCGCGACATCTTCTCCCGTCTGGTGCACGAGCGCGTCACGTCGCATTCGCGTATCAATGTCGTGCGCGAAGAAGTTCGCGACATTCCCTCGCCGGCGGTGATCGCGACCGGACCGCTCACGTCGGAAGCGCTCACCGGCGCGCTCACCCGGAGGCTCGGCGCCGACGCGTTGGCGTTCTACGACGCGATCGCGCCGGTGGTGTCGAGCGAATCGCTGGACCACGGCCGCCTCTACGCGCTTTCGCGCTATGGCAAGGGCGACGGCGACGACTACCTCAATGCGCCGATGGACGCCGAGGCGTACGCGACGTTCATCGACGCGCTGCTCTCGGCCGATCAGTTCACCGCGCACGAGTTCGACCAGGTGCCGTATTTCGAGGGATGCCTGCCGGTCGAGGAGATGGCGCGCCGCGGCCGGGAAACCCTTCGGTTCGGCCCGATGAAGCCGGTGGGACTGCCGGAGCCCGCCACCGGGCGCGAACCCTTCGCCGTGGTACAGCTTCGCCGGGAGGATCGGGCGGGGCAGATGTGGAATCTCGTCGGCTTCCAGACCCGGCTCCGGATCCCTGAGCAGCGCCGGGTGTTCAGCATGATTCCCGGGCTCGAGCAGGCGGAGTTCCTGCGCTTCGGGAGCATTCACCGCAACGCGTACTTGAACAGCCCGGCCTGTCTGGGCGAGGCGCTGACGCTCAAGGACGACGACCGCGTGTTCATCGCGGGCCAGATGACCGGCGTCGAGGGCTACACCGAATCACTCGGTACCGGGCTCGTGGCGGGGATCAACCTGGCGAGACGGCTCTCGGGACAGCCGGTGACGGTTCCGCCGCCGACCACGATGCTGGGCGGGCTGTATCGATACCTGCGCGAGGCGGATCCGCGGCACTTCCAGCCGATGAACGCGAACTTCGGCCTGCTGGATCCGCTCGGGGACGGGCAGATGGGCAGAGGGCAGGATGGCCGGGTCCGACGGTCGAAGGAGCGGAAGAAGGAGCTGCTGGTCGAGCGAGCTCAGGCAGATTTCGAGCGCTGGGTAGCGGCGCTGTGACCCGGTCCATCGGTCCATCCGTCCATCCGCCCATCACCGATTTCCTCCTCCACCTGGAAAAGGAAAAACAGCACTCGCCCCACACCGTCACCGCCTATCGGCGCGACCTCGAGCAATTCACGGACTTCTGCGACCGCCACTACGGCCGGTGGACCTGGGCTTCGATCGACCGGTCCGGGCTTCGTGCCTTTCTCGGCGAGCTGCAACGGCGCGGACTCTCGAAGCGCTCGACGGCGCGGGCCTTGTCGGCGGTGCGGAGCCTGTACCGCTGGCTTCAGGTACACCACGACGTGCCCGCGGGGGTGCCGCGCGCGGCGCGGGTGCCCAAGATCGACAAGCGGTTGCCGACTCACCTCGACCGGCAGACGCTCGACTCCCTGTTCGAATGGGCGGAACAGCGCGCCGGCGGCGGCGATTTCATGGCGGCGCGCGACCTCGCGATGCTCGAGCTGTTCTATTCCACCGGCATGCGGCTTTCCGAGCTTGCCGGGCTGGACCTCGGCTCACTCGATCTGCTGGCCGATCAGGTCAAGGTCCGCGGCAAGGGGCGGAAGGAACGAATCATACCGGTCGGCTCGCGCGCGGTGCGGGCGCTCAGGGGCTATCTTCGGCTGCGCGAGCGCCTCCCCCGCGAGTCCGGCGCGGGGCGGCAGGCGGTGTTCGTGAGCGTCCGGGGGCGCCGGCTCTCACCTCGGGCGGTGCAGCGACAGATGCACGGGCTGTTCGACGCGGTCGGCGCCGAGGGCGTCCGGGTGCACTCGCTGAGGCACAGCTTCGCGACCCACCTGCTCGATGCCGGCGCCGACCTCCGGGCGGTGCAGGAGCTGTTGGGCCATGCGTCGCTCACCACCACCCAGATCTACACCCACACCAGCGTGGAACGGCTGAAGACGGTGTACAAGCAGGCACACCCAAGGGCGTGACGATGACTTTTCACGGCACCACGATCCTGGCGGTCCGCAAAGACGGCCGCGTAGCGCTCGGAGGCGACGGCCAGGTGAGCATCGGCGACACGGTGATGAAATCCGGCGCCGTGAAGGTTCGCACGCTCAAGTCCGGGAAGGTCCTCGCGGGGTTCGCGGGCTCGGTGGCGGATGCCATCACGCTGTACGAGAAGTTCGAGGAGAAGCTGGACCGCTTTCCCGGCAACCTGCCACGCGCGGCAGTCGAGCTGGCCAAGGACTGGCGGAGCGATCGGGTGCTGCGCCGGCTCGAGGCGCTCCTCGTCCTCGCCGACCTGGAGCACGCGTTTCTGCTGAGCGGGGCGGGCGAGCTGATCGAGCCCGACGATGGGATCGTCGCGGCCGGCTCCGGTGGCAACTATGCGCTGGCCGCGGCGCGCGCGCTGCTGCCGGATGAGAACCTTGCGGCGTGCGCCATCGTCCAGCGGTCGCTGGAGATCGCCGCGGATATCTGCGTGTTCACCAATCGAAGCATCACGGTGCTGGAGCTGCCGGTATGACCGATGTTGCCACCCAGACCCCGAACGAGACGCAGCCCGCGGCGCCCGAGCCGGTGCCCTGGCTGGAAGAGCTCCCACCGAGGCAGATCGTCGCCGAGCTGGACCGCTACATCGTGGGACAGGACGCTGCCAAGAAGGCGGTGGCAATCGCGGTGCGCAATCGCTGGCGCCGGGCGCAGACCCCGGAAGAAATCCGCGACGAGATCACGCCCTACAACATCATCCTGATCGGTCCCACCGGAGTGGGGAAGACCGAGATCGCCCGCCGGCTGGCCCGGCTCGCCGGCGCGCCGTTCATCAAGGTCGAGGCCTCCAAGTTCACCGAGGTCGGATACGTGGGCCGCGATGTCGAATCCATGGTGCGCGACCTGGTCGACGCCGCGATCACGATGGTGCGGGGCGAGCGGGAGGACGAGGTATTCCCGCAGGCGGAACAGCGGGCGGAGGACCGGTTGCTCGACCTGCTGCTTCCGGCGCCGCCCGCGAGCCCACGGCTGGCCGGCCAGGGAAACGCCGATGCCCCATCGCCGGTGTTCGTGGTCTCGCCCGGGGGGCAAGCCAAGGCGGAACAACCCGCACCGGAGGACGAGCGCCGCAGCCGGTCGCGGGAGAAGCTGCGCGAGCTGCTCGGGCAGGGGCGGCTGGACGACCGCGAGGTCGAGGTCGAGGTCACGCCGCAGCAGAACCTCCCCATGCTCGAGTTCATGCAGCCGCCCCAGGGGATGGAGGGACAGGACGTCAACATCGGCGAGATGCTCCAGGACGTGCTCGGCCGGCGGAAGAAGCGGCGCACGATGAAGGTGCCCGAAGCCCGCCGCATCCTGGTGGACGAGGAACTGAAGAAGCTGGTGGACATGGACGACGTGGTGAACGAATCGCTCGACCGGGTCGAGAACCACGGCATCATCTTCGTGGACGAGATCGACAAGATCGCCGGCGAGCGGGGACCGTCGGCGGGGCCGGACATCTCCCGCGAAGGGGTCCAGCGAGACCTGCTGCCGATCGTGGAGGGCTCCACGATTCAGACCCGCTACGGCTACGTCCGCACCGATCACATCCTGTTCATCGCGGCCGGCGCGTTCCACGTCAGCAAGCCGTCGGACCTGATCCCCGAGCTGCAGGGCCGGTTCCCCATCCGAGTGGAGCTGCAGCCGCTCACCCAGGAGGACTTTGTCCGGATCCTCACCGAGCCGGAGAACGCGATTACCCGGCAATACCAGGCGCTGGTTGCGGCGGAAGGCCGCGAGCTCGAGTTCACCCCGGACGGGATCGAGGAGGTGGCGCGGTTCGCTTGGCTCGCGAACGACCGGATGGAGAACATCGGCGCCCGCCGCCTGCACACGGTCATGGCGACGCTGATGGAGGACCTGCTGTTCGACCTACCCGAGTGGCCGGATCAGCGGATCGTCTTCAGCGCCGCGGAGGTGACGGAGCGGCTGACGCGGGTGGTCAATGACGATGATCTGCGGCGGTATATCCTTTGAGCACAGACAAGAGAGGAGAGACAAGAGACGCATGCATCGCATCACTTGTCACTTGTCACTTGTCTCTTGTCCTCCGCCACCGGGTACAAAGTCCCTCCCTTGATCACCGCGACCGGCCTTTCCGTCACCCGTATGTCCTCCAACGGATTCCCCGGCAATGCGACCAGGTCGGCGAGCCTGCCCGGCGCAATGGTGCCGCGGTCGTCCACGCCGAGGAGATCCGCGGCGTAGATCGTGGCATTCCGAATCGCCTCGATGGGCGACATGCCGCGGCTCACCAGCGAGGCGAACTCGCGCGCGTTCTGCCCGTGGGGAAACACGCCGGCATCGGTTCCGAACGCCATCTTCACGCCGGCGGCGATGGCACGGCTGTGACTCGCCTTCGCGGCCTCGGCGATGCTCTTCCGCTTGCTCCGGATCGGCTCGGGTAGGTCCTCCCGGACGATGTCGCGCAGGTAGGTGGTGGGAACCAGATAGGTCCCGCGCCGCTTCATCTCCTCCAGGATCTCGTCGGTGAGCATCGAGCCATGCTCGATCGACGCCACGCCGGCCCGCACCGCCGCCAGAATTCCCTCGGCGCCGTGGGCGTGCGCGGCGACCTTGAGCCCGTGCCGGCCGGCCTCCTCCACCACGGCGCGAAGCTCCTGGTCGGAAAGCTGCTGCGCCCCGACCGTCGCCTCGAACGACATCACGCCCGCGGTCGCGCAGATCTTGATCACTTTGGCGCCGTACTTGACTTGCTGCCGGACCGCCTCGACCACACCCGCGACGCCGTCGGCAACCCCTTCCTCCGGCCCCAACTCGAGAATTCGGGGCGCGAAGCCGGTCTGGTCGCAGTGCCCGCCGGTGATGCCGATCGCATAGCCGGCCGGGACGATCCGCGGGCCGTCCACCTCGCCCTGGTCCACTGCCTTCATCAAGGCGATGTCGGCGAAGCCGCCCGCTCCGACGTTGCGCACGGTGGTGAACCCGGCCAGGAGCGTGTTTCGCGCGTTCGGCACGCCGCGGAGCGCTTCGTCCGGCGCCCCCTCGCGCGCGGGTCGGAGGGTCCAGTCACCCTCGATCTCGAGGGTGAGATGAACGTGGCTGTCGATGAACCCCGGCACCAGCGTCACGTCGCCCAGGTCGGTCACCGCGGCGCCCGATGGTGAATCGCTCCCCACGCTCGCGATTCGCCCGTTCACGATCGTCACCACCACGGGCGACCGGATCTTCCCGGTGGTCACGTCGAGCATCCGCGCGGCGCGCACCACGGCCACTTGTGACGTGCCGGCCGGCGGCACGACCTGCCCGCCCTTCATCACCCAGCTCACCCGCTCGAGCACCTTGACGTCCTGGAGGGGATTGCCGGGAACCGCGATCACGTCGGCGAGCTTGCCGGCCGCGAGCACGCCGCGGTCGGTGACGCCCAGAAGGTCAGCGGCGTTGACCGTGGCGGTGCGAATCGCCTGGAGCGGTGTCATTCCGTAGTCGACGTAGGTCGAGAACTCGCGCGCGTTCTGGCCGTGCGGGTACACGGCGGCGTCGGTCCCGAACGCGATCTTGACCCCGGCCCGGATCGCGCGCCGGTGGCTTTCCCGCGCGCGCGGGATCACGCTCTCGGCCTTGGCCCGGATCTGCGGCGGCAGGCGGTCCAATGGAATCGCACCGAGCAGGTACGCCGTCGGCACCAGATAGGTGCCCCGCTGCTTCATGAGCGCGATGGTCGCGGGCGACATCACCGAGCCATGCTCGATCGAGGCCACGCCGGCCCGCACCGCCGCGGCGATGCCTTCATCCCCGTGCGCATGCGCCGCGACCTTGAGGCCGTGGCGGCGCGCCTCGCCCACGATCGCGGCGAGCTCCTGATCGTTCAGCTGCTGCGCGCCGACCGGTCCCTCGAACGACAGCACGCCCGCGGTCGCGCAGACCTTGATGACCTTGGCGCCATGCTTGGCCGAGTACCGAACCGCCTTGATGACCTCGTCCACCCCGTTCGCAACGCCCTGCTTCCAATCCGCCTCGAGCACGCCTGGCTTCCATCCGGTGGCGTCGCAGTGGCCGCCGGTGATGCCGATCGCGTTGCCGGCGGGGACGATGCGCGGAGTCAGCACGCGGCCGGCATCGGTCGCCTTCATGAGCGCCACGTCGGCGAAGCCACCGGAGCCCACGTCCCGGATGGTGGTGAATCCCGCCCGGAGCGTCCTGCCGCCGTTCAGCACACCGTGCAGCACCGCGTCTGCGGCGGTCTCCCGCACCGGCCTCCCCACCCAGTCGCCCTCGAGCTGACCGGTGATGTGGGTGTGCGCGTCGATGAGACCCGGAAGGAGCGTCACGTCGCCCAGGTCGATGGTAGTGGCCCCGGCCGGCACATCGCGCCCGCCCACCCGGAGGATCCGGTCGCCCTGCACCACCACGATACCGGGTTGTACCAGTGTCCCGCGGGCGACGTCCAGAAGCCGCGCGCCACGAATCACGGTGATCGGCAACGAGTCCTGCGCCGCGACGGAGGAGACGAGGGCCAGCGTGAGGGCGGCAGCGGCGCGAACGGCGCGCTGGAACGCACGGGTCATGGGATGGCTCCAAGGAGTGCGGATGGAAAGTCGTGGGAACGTAGCCTGCCGCGTCGCCGCGTCAACGGCGCTCTGGCGCCTCCTATCCGCCGCGAGTAGAATCCCGCCGTCCATCCGGCCGGCCCCCCTGCCCGCGACCTCATGCCGAAGCGCGACTTCCTCGCCATCCCCGACCTCAGCAAGCCCGAGCTCCTCTTCCTCTTCGATCTGGCCACCAGGATGAAGCAGGGAGCGTACGGCGATCGGCCGCTCGCGGGCCGCACGCTGGCGATGGTCTTCGCGAAGAGCTCCACGCGAACCCGAGTTTCGTTCGAGGTGGGCGCCTACCAGCTCGGTGGGCACGCGCTCTTCCTCTCCTCGCGCGACATTCAGATCGGGCGGGGCGAGCCGATCCGCGATACCGCGCGGGTGCTCAGCCGGTACGTCGACGGCATCATGATCCGCACCTTCGACCAGGCCGAGGTGGAGGAGCTGGCCCGGTTCGCGTCGGTGCCGGTGATCAACGGACTCACCGATCTCCAGCATCCCTGTCAGATTCTGGCCGACCTGCTCACCGTGCGAGAGGCGTTGGGCGGCTGGGACGGGAAGAAGGTGGCCTGGATCGGCGATGGCAACAACATGGCGCACAGCTGGCTCGACGCCGCGGGTGTCCTCGGCTTCGAGCTCAGACTCGCGTGCCCCAAGGGATACCAGCCCGATCCCGCGATCCTCGCGCGCAATCGGGAGCGGACCTGCGTCGTGCTCACCGAAGACCCATCCGAAGCCGCCCAGGGCGCCCACGTGATCAATACCGACGTGTGGGCCTCGATGGGGCAGGAAGCCGAGCAGGTGGAGCGCGAGACGGCGTTCCAGGGATTCATCGTGGACAGAGCCCTGATGCGGCGTGCCGCACCGGAGGCCATCTTCCTGCACTGTCTGCCGGCGCACCGCGGCGAGGAGGTCTCGGACGAGGTGATCGAGGGCCCCCAGTCCCGGGTGTGGGACGAGGCGGAGAACCGGCTCCACGTGCAGAAAGCGCTCATGGCAATTCTGATGGGAGGCAAGCGGTGAGCAGTGTGCCCGAGACCGGACTCAAACGCACCGCGTTGTACGACGTCCATCGCGCCCTGGGCGGCAAGATGGTGCCGTACGCCGGCTACGAGATGCCGGTGCAGTATCCCGGCGGGATCCTCGCCGAGCACCAGGCCGTGCGCACCGGGGTCGGTTTGTTCGACGTCTCGCACATGGGCGAATTCGAGATCACCGGCCCGGACCGGAACGCATTCCTCAATCGGATCAGCTGCAACGACGTCTCGAAGGTGGAGCCCGGCGGCGTGCAGTACTCCGGCATCCTCACGCCGGAGGGAACCTTCGTGGACGACTGCACCCTGTACCGGTTCGACGACAAGTGGATGGTCGTGGTCAACGCGGCCAACATCGCGGCGGCGTGGAAGCACATCGTCGATCACAAGGGCGGCGCGAACGTCCGGCTCAAGGACATCTCCGAGGAAGTTGGACTTCTGGCGCTGCAGGGTCCCAAGGCCGAGGCGCTGCTCCAGCCGCTCACGCAGAGCCCGCTGGCCGATATCGCCTATTACCACTTCACGACCGGATCGGTGGCCGGCGTGGAGTGCTTCATCTCCCGCACCGGCTACACCGGCGAAGACGGGTTCGAGCTCTATTGCCGCGACCGGAGCGTGGGCAAGCTGTGGAGCGCGCTCACCGCGGCCGGCGCGCTCCCCATCGGGCTGGGCGCGCGCGATTCGCTCCGGCTGGAGATGGGATACGCGCTCTACGGTCACGAGATCGACCGCACCATCACGCCGCTCGAGGCCGGCCTCTCCTGGATCGTAAAGCTGGACAAGGGCGCGCCCTTCGTGGGCGACGCGGCGCTCCGGGCGCAGAAGCAGCGCGGCGTGATGCGCAAGCTGGTCGGATTCCGGCTCGACGGTCGGGGGATCCCCAGGCAGGGCTCCACTGTCTGGCACGACGGGCGCGAGGTTGACGTCGTCAGGAGCGGGGCCATGAGTCCCTCGCTCGGCGTGCCGATCGGCACCACGTTCCTGCCGGCGGCTGCGGCGACGCCCGGAACCAGGTTCGAGGTCGCGATCCGGGGCGAGCGGGTGCCGGCCGAGGTGGTGAAGCGGCCGTTCTGGACCCGGGGCACGGCCGGCAAGCGAACGGGCGGCTGATGCGGGTGGCCATTCTGACGATCTCGGACGCCGGGGCCCGGGGTGAGCGGGCCGACATGTCGGGCGACGCCATCGCGGAATGGGCCGGCGGCCGCGGCTACGCGCTCGCGGACCGGGCTCTCGTCCCCGACGAGCCGGCGCAGATCGGCCAGGCGCTTCGACGCTGGGCTGACGCCGACTCGGCTGACCTGGTGCTCACTACCGGCGGCACCGGGCTCACTGCCCGCGACGTGACGCCCGAGGCCACCCGCGCCGTGCTGGAGAAGGAAGCTCCCGGAATCGCGGAGGCGCTCCGGGTGGCAATTTTCCCTCGCTTTCCCAGGGCCGCGCTCTCCCGCGGGGTCGCCGGGGTGCGGGGCCGCACCCTCGTGGTCAATCTTCCCGGCAGCCCTGGGGGGGTCCGCGACGGGCTGGGCGTGCTGGAGGGGTTCATCGACCACGCGGTGGCGCTGGTACGCGGGGAGCGGGCGGGACACTGATGCGATGGCCGCGCAAATCCTGATCACGATGGACGACCTCGAGACCGCGGTCCGAACCAACGCGGCGCTTGAGGCCGCTGGGCTGTCCACGGCCATGTTCAGCTCGCTGGACGACGTCCGCGGCACGGTGCGGCGGGAGAACCCCGACCTGGTCGTGCTGACCGGCGCGGTGCACGATACCCCCAACCTCCAGCTCGCGGCCCTGGCGCGCGACGCCGAGATCTCGACCCTCGCGCTTCTCGAGTCCACCGACTCCGAGCGAGCGGAGCGGGTCGGCCGGCTCGGCGTCACCGAGGTGCTGGTCAAGCCGGTCTCGCCCGACGAGGTCGCTGCCACCGCGCGCCGCCTGCTCGACCGGCGCGGACTGCAGCACCGGACCGGGATCAGCGGCGAGAGTGCCGGCATTCAGGAAGTGCTGGTGCGGATCGAGCAGATGGCGCCGGTCTCGAGCACGGTGCTGATCCAGGGCGAGTCGGGTACCGGCAAGGAGCTGGTCGCCAAGGCGATTCACGACCTCTCCCCCCGGCGCAACAACCCGTTCATCGCGGTCAACTGCGCTGCGATCCCCGACACGCTCCTGGAAAGCGAGCTGTTCGGCCACGAGAAGGGCGCGTTCACCGGCGCCGCGGAGCGGCGGCTGGGCCGGTTCGAGCTGGCCGACAGCGGCACGATCTTTCTCGACGAGGTCGGTGAGATGGCCCCGGCCACCCAGGTCAAGCTGCTTCGGGTGCTGGAGGCGCGATCGTTCTTCCGGGTGGGCGGCACCCAGCCGATCAAGGTGGACGTGCGGGTCATCGCGGCCACCAACCGGGAGCTCAGGGAGCGGGTTGCGCGGGGAGATTTCCGGGACGATCTCTACTACCGGCTCAACGTTCTCAATATCTACCTTCCGCCGCTCCGGGAGCGGCGGGCCGACATCCCGCTGCTGGTGCGGCGGTTCATCCGGGAGTTCTCCCGGCAGCACGACCGAAGCTTCCGGGGGATCACCCCGGAGGCGATGCAGCGGCTGGTCGGAGCACCCTGGCCCGGCAACGTCCGCCAGCTCCGCAACCTGATCGAGTCCATGGTGGTGCTGGCGCCGGGGTCGGAGATCCGGGCGTCGGACATCCCCCGGGACGTGTTCGAGGGTCCCGGCACCACGCTGCCCGCGCGTATCGCGGCCACGTACAGCGGGGTTCCGGGACACGAGCTCGAGTTCATCCTGCGCAGCTTGGTGGACCTGAGGCGCCAGATCGAGGAACTGCGGCTCCGGCTCGACGATCACCCTTCCCGGGTGCAGGTGATCGACATCGGTTCCCAGGCGCCCATCATAGACCTGACCCCGGAAGTCGAACGGCCAGCAGACGATGAGGTGGTGTACCGGTCTGGCATGACAATGGCTGATGTGGAGAAGGCTACCATCGCGGTAGCGCTCAGAGAGGCCAATGGAAACCGGCGTCGGGCGGCGGAAATGCTGGGAATCGGCGAGCGAACCCTCTACCGGAAAATCAAGACGTACGACCTGGATTACTGACCGGTTTTAATACAGTGGTACGGATGGGTTGTAACCCCTTGTGAGTTTGACAGTTGAGCAAAATCGGCCGGAGCGGTAGGCTCCGAGCAGCCGGGGATTCGGCTCCCCGGGCCGCCCAGGTCCGATGCTGTAATAGAATGTCTGTCAATAATTTGCAAGGGGTATTCTGTTGACAGTTGTGAAAGCTGTTCCGTATATTGGCACCCGACGGATCAGCGAAATGCAGTTTTCGGGTCGGCGGCCGTGAATTTCGCCATCGATCCGGACCGCTGCGTCGCCTGTCTGGCGTGCGTCCGCGTCTGTCCCACGGCTGCCATCGCGGTGGTTGGCGGGGAGGGCGAGGCCAAGCCGCTGGTCCAAGTGGTGGACGAGACCTGTATCCGGTGCGGCGAGTGTTTCCGGGTGTGTCCGCACGATGCGGTGTTGGTGTCGGGAGAGCTGGGCCGGGCGCTGACGATCGCCGCGCAGGGTGACGGGGTTCTCATCCTGAGTCCGGAATCGGTCGCCCACTTCTATCCCGCCACACCCGAGCAGCTCATCAACGCATGCTATGCGGCCGGGTTTCGCACGGTGACCCGCGGGGTCATCGGAGACGAGCTGGTCGCCGCTGAATATCTCCGGCTCTGGGAAGAGGAGGGCTGGGGCACGCTGATCCGGTCCACCGATCCGGTGGTGGTCGACACCATCCGGGCGCAGTATCCCGAGCTCATCCCGTACCTGGCGCCGGTGACGGTGCCCGCGGTGGCGGAGGCGCGGTACCTCCGGGCACTGCACGGCCCGGGGCTTCGCATCGTGTACGCGGGCGTGGTGCTGCCGACCAACAGCGCCGACCTCGACGCGGCCATCACGTTCGCGGACCTGGAGCAGATCTTCCGGGTGACGGCGGTGGCGCCGCAGGCGCAGCCGGCCTTCTTCCAGCGGGTGCCGGAGGAGCGGCGGCGGCACGTGAGCGCGGCGGGGGGGCTGCCGCTCGCGCTGCTGGAGAACGCCCGGCAGACCAGTCGGCGCTTCCTCAAGCTGCGTGGGCTGGGCGCGCTGCCGGCCCTGGCCCGCGCGGTGGCGGTAGACCGGCTGGATCTGGGCTTCGTGGACCTGTTGTCGCGCGAGGGCGCGCTGGACCATCCGCTCTCCGGCCCGCACGAGCAGCTGTTCTGGCGCCGGGCGCTGGTGGCGAGCACTGAGCCTCCCCGGAGCCGGGTTCCGGTGGTGGACACGGCGGTAGTGGCGAGCATCGGGGCCACGTTCGACATCAAGCAGCACGTGCCGCCCGATCCGGACGCGGTCGCGGCCGTGCTGGAGCAGATCGGGCTGGGGCCTAACGGGCGGCCGTGGGACTGCGGCGCGTGCGGTTACCCCACCTGCCGGCGGTTCGCGGAGGCGGCGGCGGGCGGACGGGCCACCCTGCGCCAGTGCGTGCCGTGGCAGGAGCGCCGGGCGGAGGAGGCCGAGCAGGCCGCGGCCATCGACCATCTGACCGGGCTGTCGTCGTACCGGGTGCTGCGCGACCGGCTCGCGTTCGAGATCGAGCGGAGCAAGCGGAGCGCCGAGGGGTTCGCGCTCCTCTTCCTGGATCTGGACCGGTTCAAGCAGGTCAACGACCAGTTCGGGCACGAGGCGGGGAACGAGGTCCTGCGCGCGGTGGCGGGGGAGATCCGCCAGGCGGTGCGCGCGTCGGACGTGGCGGCGCGCTACGGCGGCGACGAGTTCGTGGTCATCCTCACCCGCACCGATCTCGAGGGCGGGGCCCGGGTGGGCGAGGCGCTCCGGGCGGGCATCGAGGGCGTGGGCAGGCGGCTGGGCTATCCGGCGGGGCTGGTGACGGTGAGCGTGGGGCTGGCGGAGTTCGATCCGCGCCAGCCGCTCGAGGGCGATCTCCTGGAGGCGGCCGACAAGGCGCTGTATCGCGCCAAGGCGGCGGGCAGGAACGTAGTCGCCTGAACGGAACAGGGCGCTAAAGAGGACTTGCGATGACGGCCTTCAGGGGTGAGACATCGGGGGCGCCGAGTGCCGGCGGCCAGGGAGCAGGAGCGGGGCCCGTCGGGGGCCGCCCGTCCGATCCCGGCCGGCCGGCGCCGGGCACACCGGACAACATGCCCGATCCCTGGGGAGTCCGCCGCGCGGAGAATCTGCTGACCAGCCTGGAGGGCATCCTCTCGGCCCGGGTCGTCACCACGCCGCTGGGCGAGGTGAGCGAGGTCCACGTGTTGGCCAGCTCGGGGTTGTCGCCCAAGCAGATCGTCCGGAACATCGAGTCGGCGCTACTGGCGCAACTTGGTCTCAAGATAGATCATAGGAAAATCAGCATCGCCCAGACGGCGGACGTCCGCCCCATCGAGGCCCTGGAGCAGGGGGCGGTGCGGGAGCGGGCGCTGCATCGCGCGGTCCTGTTCGAGAACATGGCCGTGGCGCCGGGGCGGCGTCCCCACCGGATCACCATCAGCGTCACGTTGTCGCACCGCGGGCTGGTCGAGAGCGCGGAGGAGGAGAGCAGCGACACGCCGCGGAGCCGGGTCGAGGCGGCGGCGAAGGCGGCGGTGACGGTGCTGGACCGGTTACTCACGGATCATTCGGTGGCGCTCGAGGGGGCCAAGATCGTTGACGCGTTCGATCGCGAGTTCGCGTTCGTGGCGGTGCAGGGGCTGGGCGGGCGGGAGACGCGGCTGCTCACCGGGACGGCGCTGATCAAGGAAAGCGCGGAGCGGGCGGCGGTGTTCGCGGTGCTGGATGCGACGAACCGGTGGACGGAAGCACGCCGTCCCACCTGAGGATAGGGTAGGCGCAGGGCAGGGAATCCGTAGTGCACCCGAGGGACAACGAAAGGAATCAGGGAGGGGACCCCGGTCGCCGGCAGGGCGAGTGGAGACGAGCGGACAAAACTGATCGAGCGGAGCGTCTGGCACGCCATAGCGAGGCGAGCCACTTCCCGAGGTAGTCGGTTTCTCGAAGGGAGGTGACGCTCATGTTAAAGATCAGCTGGTTCGGGGAGTTGCTTGCAAGCTCGGTCGGCTTCTTCACCAGGGCGTTGGGTCGCTCTGAGACGCAGCAGGTCAACTGAGCGCGGTCGGGGTCCTACTCCAATTCTGAGACCAATGGTCCGCGAGAAGCCGCTTTTCAGGCTCTTCATGGCCGCGATTGTGGTGGTCGCCTTCGCGGTGTTTGCGGCCGAGTCGGGCGCGCAAGCACCGTTTCCAGGCTGGTGGCCATTCATAACGTTCGCTTTGGGGGCAGCAATACTAGATGGGCTTCGTACGCCGCTTAGGATCGAGGCGACGGGATCCGTCTCGTTCGTCCTACACCTTGCTTCTGCGCTCTTGTTCGGCGGTTTTTGGGGCGGCATTGTCACGGGAGTCTCCGTGCTGCTCGTTAATCTTGTCCGCGGGAAGACCATTCTAAAGA
>DATAFP010000258.1:0-31985 GCA_036257415.1 Gemmatimonadales bacterium | reverse complement strand
GTGAGCGTGCGCGGCAGTGCCGAGAGATCCAGGTGCACGAGGTAGCCGAAGAACGCCGTCGTTGGGCCGGGGGCGATGGCGACGGCCAGGGCGCAAAGCGTGAATAGCACGGCAGCGGTCGCTCCCGCCGCGATCGCAAAGGCCCGTGTGTCGAGTCTCATAGGTAGCATCCTATTCCCAGCCGCTCCGCGATCAAAGGCGCGGCGCGCCGTCTCTCCGAGGCGGCGAGCGTGAGTGGCTGCCGTGCCCGCGGTGCAGCAAATGCATCAGGGGGCACGCCAAGAGTAGAACATAAGGAAGCACACCGAACAGGTGTGCCCAGTGGTCAATCACCAACAGGGCCACCGCCACCGCGCCCACACAGGCGGTCAGCAGCCAAAGCGTTCGCGTTGGAGTGCGCATCCTGCGTCTCCCGACGGGCGGCCAGCTCAAGCGTTCCCGCCCGAAGTGCCGGTTCGCGTTTCAGCGCATACCTTCCGTAAGTCGGCATATGCCCCACGCGCGGCTGACGTAATGTTCCGCCTAGTGCATGAAGACGGCATGAAAGCCTGGGGAATCTCTCTTTCTGCCGCTGGCCCGCCTCACCTCAGGCCGAGCGGAGCGAAGCTGTGAACGTCTGGCATCTGACACCCGATGCCCCTCGTCTGCCTCACCGAGTGCGAGGCGGCGAGCCGGTCGTGATCCGGGCGGGAACCTGGCCCATCGAGCCGCACCAGCATGTCTGGATCGATTACGCCGCGGAATCCATCGGTGGCCGGCGGCTGTCGGCGCGGGTCGATGCGAGTTGGGACGGCAACGAGGGGGCGAACAGCTACTGGCGTGCGACGCTGGGACCATTCGCGGCCGGCGACCAAGTCGGCTACGAGGTGCGCGGCTTCTCGCCGAGCGGAGTCTCGAGTGGGGGTCGCACGGAGTTCCGGGTCGGGGCGAAGGTCTATCTGGCACTGCTCTGGCACCAGCACCAGCCGCTTTACCGCGATCTCTCCGCATCGAATGCGAAGGGGAGTTACGTCGAGCCGTGGGTGCGACTGCACGCCATTCGCGATTATTACGCGATGGCGGCCATTCTGCAGGATTATCCGCAGGTCCACGTCACGATCAATCTGACCCCCGCGCTGCTCTGGCAGCTCGAGGACTACCTCATGGGCGGAGCGACCGACCGGGCACTGGAACTCACCCTCAAGCCGGCCGAGTCACTCACCCGAACCGAGCAGCAGGAACTCCTCGGCTCATTCTTTGAAGCCGACTGGCATAACCAGATCTTTCCCCATTCCGGTTACGCCCGACTCTTCACCCGGCGATTGCAGCGGGGTCGATTCGGAGTGCAGGACCTGCGCGATCTGCAGATGTGGTTCAATCTGGCGTGGTTCGGCCACGACTTTCGCACGGGTGAGGTGGCACTGCCCAGCGGCGAGGTGGTGTCCGTGCGCCGCTTCGTGGAACAGGATCGGGGCTATACCCACGATGATATCCTGGCGATGGTGGACCAGCAGTTCAGGATCATGCGCTCGATCGTGCCGCTCCACCACGCCCTGGAGGAGCACGGTCAGATCGAGGTGTCGACGACTCCGTTCTTCCATCCGATCCTGCCGATCCTCGTCGACAGCGACCGCGCGACGATCGATCGCCCTGGCGCGACGCATCCCCCCCGCTTTTCGTATCCGGAGGACGCCGACGCTCAGATCGACACAGCCGTGGAGTACCACGAGCACACCTTCGGCCGCCGGCCGCGAGGGATGTGGCCGGCGGAGGGGGCGGTAGCGCAGTTCACCGTGCCTTACTTCGCTCGCCGCGGAATAGGATGGATCGCCACGGATCGGCAGGTGCTGGCGCGATCGGGCCGCTGGGGATACCCGGCGGAGGATCCCGACGTCTATTGCCAGCCCTATCGGGCCGTGGAAGGCGGCGATGCGGTGGCCGTGTTCTTCCGCGACTGGTGGCTCTCCGACCAAATCGGTTTCCACCGCCACGCGATCGCCGATTGTGAGGGCCTGGCGCGGACTGTTCTGGCCGAGCTGAAGGAGCGGTACGCGAGCCGGTTTAGCCGCGAGACCGATCGGGTCCTGACCGTCGGGCTCGACGGTGAGAATGCCTGGGGGAACTACCGGGAGGACGGCCGGGCGTTCCTCCACGCTTTTTACCGTCTCCTCGCGGATGACGGTGAGATCCAGACGGTAACCCTCTCGGAGTTCCTCGCCGGCAACCCGGCTCGCGGCGTGTCCAGACACGGTCAGGAGGCACTCGCGCAGGTTCACAATCTCTTCACCGGCTCGTGGATTGACGAGCGCGGATCTGCGCCGGGCGTCGACCTCGGGACCTGGATCGGCGAACCGGAGGAGAACGAAGCGTGGGCGCTGCTCGGCATCGCTCGCGCGCACCTTCGGAACAGAGGTGTGACCCGGAGCGAGGCCGGCCGTGCATATCGGGCCGCATATGCGGCCGAAGGAAGCGACTGGTTCTGGTGGTTTGGTAAGGATCAGGATTCAGGAAGCGACGATCGATTCGACGACCTCTTCCGACTCCACCTCAAGACGGTGTTCAGCGCGCTCGGCGATGCGCCCCCGGCGCGATTCGACCGTCACATCGTCCGGCACCGAGTCGTGTGGACCTTCGCTCGGCCGGTCGACCGAATGCAGATGGGCGATGACCTCACCGTGCAGACCAACTGCCCGGGGACGCTCTCCTGGCAGTTCGATGACGGCCCGGTTCAGGAGTCACCGCTGTTTCCGGTCCAGGGATCGCTGGCTGCCGCGGGACGATTCAGCCTGACGCTCGCCCCACTGCCAGCGCGACTTCGCGCGATTCGCTTCCGGTTCCGGTGCACCCATCCCGATTGTGACGGCTCACATCCCTGCCGCCTCGGAGGATGGGAGACGGTAGCCGTAAGTGTGGGAGAGTAACCGGCACTCGCGAAAGGTCCCGCATAGACCTGGCGCGGGGCCCTGAGGTTTCTGATGTCACTCCATGACGAAACAACTGGCGTCGTGAAGGCACCCCCGGAACTGCTCTTCGATCACCTGGACGATGTGCACCGCCTCTCCGGGCACATGAGCCGTTCGTCGGCGATGATGCTCGGCTCCCGCATGAACATCGAGCTGGACGCGGCAGCGGGCCGCGCCGTTGGCTCCAAGATTCGGCTAGCCGGTCGCGTGCTGGGCATACCGCTCCTCCTCGAGGAAGTCGTAACCGAGCAGGTGCCACCGAAGCGCAAGGTGTGGCAAACGATCGGCACGCCGCAGCTCCTCGTGTTGAGCCACTACACGATGGGATATGAGATCGCGCCCGAGGGGGCTGCCTCTCGCCTGCGGGTCTTCATCGACTATGGTCTTCCGGCCGGGGGCATGTCCCGCTGGCTCGGGCGTCTGCTGGGCCGCGTCTATGCTCGCTGGTGCACGCGGCAGATGGTCAAGGACGCGGTCGCGCATTTCAACCGTCGCGCGAGCGAGAACGCGGCCTAAGTGTGCCTGAGGCACGCTTATCTGAACTCTTAAGAACCGTTCACGATCCCTTCACGGTCGATTCGCAGGGGTTCCGCGATGATCGTGGGTAGCCGGGCTCCCCGCCCGGCCCCCACCGCTGAGGGCGCTGCATGCCGGAGAGCGGGCTCGACCAGCTGATTGAGACCGAACGCCGCCTGGCCGATCGGCTGGGCGCGGCGGCGGCGGCGGCGGACGAGATCGTCGCTGCGGCGCGGCGCGCGGCGGTCGAGGCGGCCCAGCGGTCAGAGGCCGAGCTTGCCGCGGCGGCGGACGACCTGGCAGCCCGTATCGCCACCGAGCGCGACGGGGAGATCGCGGCGATCCGGCGCACGGCGGAGCGCGAGATGGCCCGGCTTCAGTCGCTGCCGGACGAAACGATCACCGCCGTCGCGGAGTCGCTGCTGGACCAGGCCATTACTCACGGGCCCGAGGACGAGGGCCGATGATCGTCCCCATGACGAGGGTGCGGATCCTCGGCACCCGTGCGTCGCTCCCCGACGTGATCCGGGCGCTGCAGGACACCGGCGTGCTCCACGTCGTGCCGCAGCCGGGGCTTCCGGAGCTCACCGCGTTTCACCTTCCGCCCTCCGAAACCCGCCGCCGGCGGCAGTTGCTCCGCATCCTCGGCGATGCCGATGCGGTGCTCGCGGGGGTCGGCGAGGCCGACGGGCGCGTGCCGCCGCCCCCCGTGCCGTCCACCTCCGACTGTGCCCGGTGGGCGCGGCTCGCTGGGAGGACACGACGACGACTGGCGAGCCTCGACTCCAAGGCCCAGTCCCTGGAGGAGGAGCGCGCCCTGCTAGCACGCTATCACGGCGTCTTCGAGGTGCTGGAGCGTCTGCTGCGCACCCGTCCGCCCACCTCCGCAGCGACGGCGTTTCACGTCGTGCTCCGTGCAGACCAGACCGACGCGGTGCCGCGGCTTCGCGCCGCCCTCGCCGATCTGATCGGGGACGCCTTCGAGACGGTTGTTGAGCCGCTTCCGAGCGGCGAGATCGTCATGCTGCTGCTGGTGCCGGCGTCGGCCGCCGAGCGGGTCGAGCGCCTGCTGGCGGAGACCCGGGTGGAAGAAGTCTCGGCTCCCCGTGGTTACGGCAATTCCCCGATCGAAGCCGGGCCGCGGATGCGGGAGCGCGAGCGGGCGATTCCCGGCGAGCTTGAAGCGATCCGCCGCGAGCGCGCCGAGCTGAGTCGGCAGTGTCGCGCGGAGCTGACGCGCGCCAGAAGCGCGCTTCGGGACCGGGTGGCGCAGCTCGATGCGCTGTCGTTTGCCGGCGTCACACCACACGCGTTCGTGCTGGAGGGTTGGCTGCCGGCAGCGGCTGAAGGCCGGCTGGCCAGTGCCATTGAGGCGAGGTTCGGCGGTGACGTGGTCGTGGAGGCGGTAGGGCGTGAGCACTGGCGCGGCGAGGAGGCGCCCGTGGTGCTCCACAACCCGCGACTGTTCCGTCCCTTTGAGGTCGTCACCCGCATGCTGCCGCTCCCCCGGTACGGCACCATCGACCCGACCCCATATGTCGGGGTGTTCTTTCCGATGTTCTTCGGGCTGATGCTGGGTGATGCAGGGTACGGCGGGGTCCTCGCGCTGCTGGCCCTCGTGCTTCACCGCCGCTCCCGGCCGGGCACGACGCTCCGCGCCGTGGCCGAGATCGGTGGCCCCTGTGCCCTCTTCGCCATCGTTTTCGGGGTGCTGTTCGGGGAGTACTTCGGCGATCTGGGCCACACCTGGTTCCACCTCCGGCCGGTGTGGTTCGACCGCGGCGAGGCGATCGTGCCGTTCCTCGGTCTGACGGTCGCGCTTGGCGCCGTGCACATCCTGTTGGGGTTGATCCTGGGAGCGGTGACCAGCGCCCGGCGTCATCCGCGGGAAGCGGCCGGCCGGGGATTGTCCGCCGTGATGCTCCTCCTCGTCATCGCCGCAATCCTCGCCGCGCTCGACCTGCTACCGCGGGGTCTCCTCACCCCCGCCGTGATCCTGCTGTTTGCTGCGTTTCCGGTGCTGATCGTTCTGGAGGGAATCGTGGCGCCCGTGGAGTTGCTCAGCACCATGGGGCACGTCCTCTCCTATGCCCGTATCATGGCGCTCGGCACCGCGTCGGTCATGCTTGCGGTGGTCGCCAACCGGATGGCGGGCGCGATGGGCAGTGCGGTCATCGGCGTCCTCTTCGCGCTGCTGTTCCATTTCGTCAACTTCGGGCTCGGTCTGTTCACGCCCACCATCCATGCCCTCCGGCTCCACTACGTGGAGTTCTTCGGGACCTTCTACAGTCCGGGCGGCATCCGCTACCAGCCGCTCGGCCACTGGACCCCGCCGGTGGCACACCCCGCGTAGCCAAGGAGCGACCATGTCCATCGCCCTCATCGCCCTCGCCGCCGCGCTCGCGGTCGGCATCCCGGCCCTCGCCACCGCGTGGGCGCAGTCGCGCATCGGGCCGGCGGCGGCGGCGACCCTGGCGGAGAAGCCGGAGCTGAGCACGACGGCGATCATCCTGCTCGCGATTCCGGAGACGATGGTGATCCTCGGCTTCGTGGTAGCGGTGCTGATCATGGTCCGCGGCGCGGCCTGAGGCGGCCCGCCGTGGCGCTGTCCGACCTCCTCCGGCGGCTCGAGCAGGATGCGGATTCGCGTGCCGCCGGCATCCTGAGCGCGGCGCACGCGGAGGCGGGCCGAATCGAGGCCGACTCTGCGGCGGAGCTGACCCGCCGGCGCACCGCTGCTTTGGCCGAACGTGATGCCACGCTCCGCGCGGCCGCCGCCCGCGAGACTGCCGCCGCGCGCCGCGCGGCGACCGCCGAGGTGCTCGCGGCCCGTGCCAATGCGCTCGATCGGGTCTTCGAGCGCGCCGGCGCATTGCTGGTCGAGCGGCGCGCCACGGCCCCGGTGCTCGAGTGCGCCGCCGCCGACCTGACAGCGGCGCTGGGATATCTGAACGGAACCGGCACCGTGCGTTCCCGCCCTGAGCTGGTGGATTGGGTCCGCGGGCAGCTATCGGCGCACGCGGGATTTACCGTGGTGGCGGACGCCTCGGTGGGGATTGGAGCAGTACTCCGGGCGGCCGATGGATCGGTCGAGGTCGACGCGACGGTGGAGCACCGGCTTGCACGGCTTCGTTCCTGGCTCGCCGTCCTTGCCCTGGAGAGGCTAGAGAGGAAAGATGGTCCCCCTGGATGATGTGAATGCGCGCGCCCGGGGCCTCAGTGGCCATCTGCTCGACCGCTCCGCGCTCGAGGACTTGGCCGCTGCGGCCGATCTGCCCGCGCTGGCTCGACGCCTGGGTCAGGCGGGCATCGAAACCGCCGGGGACACCTCGCCGCAGGCGCTGGAGCTGGCGGTGCGCCGCGCAGCTGCGGCGCAGGTGCGGGTCATGGCCCGCTGGCTCGGCGACCGAGTCACACTCCTCCGCGTGATCATCGAAGATGAGGACCGTCGCAGCGTGCGAGCGTTGCTTCGCGGCGCTGCGGCGGGCGCGCCAGCCGCGGCGCGGCTCGCCGGCCTGGTCCCGACGCCCGCGCTGCCGGAGCGGTTGCTCGACGAGCTGGCGCATCAGCTTCGACCCCGTGACGTCGCTACGCTGCTCACCTTGTGGAGACATCCCTTCGGAAGCCCGCTGCTTGCCGTTTCCGCCGCGGACCGTCCCGATCTCTTCGCGATCGAGCACGCGCTCGACCGCGCGTACACGGCGCGCGCGGTGGAAGGCGCGGCGCGCGGCGACGTCGCGCTCCGGGCCTACGTCGCCAACCAGGTCGATCTCGCGAACTTCGCGACTGCGCTTGCGGTGGCCGCCGGCCCGGTGGAGCGGCCGGTGGAAGAGCTCTTCTTGCCCGGAGGGCGGAGGCTCACTCTCGAACCGTATGCCGCGGCAGCGCGGGCTGGCGACGTGCGGCGGGCGGCGGCGATCATCGCCCATGCGTTCGGCGGGCGGCGGGCCCGGCTCATCCGCCGACACGCCGCCGCGCCCGAGGCGCTGGAGCGGGTGCTGCTGGCAGAGCGGATCGAATCACTCCGCCGCGAGGCTCGTCGGGATCCCATCGGGTCGGCCCCCATCATTCGCTACTTCCTCCGGCTCCGGGCACAGACGCTCACCCTGCGCGTGGCGATCTGGGGCGCGGCGCTCGCTGCCCCGCCGGCGGTGCGGCGCGCCCGGATGGCGGTATGAGCTACTCGGTCCGGGTGCTCTGCCGCCCCGCGGTCGCCGCGGGATTCCGCCTGGCGGGCCTCGCACCGCTCGAGGCGGACGACGCCGAGGAGGGCGGCCGACGGCTTGCCGCGCTGTTGGAAGCGCCCGACGTCGGAGTCGTGCTGGTGGAGGAACCGTTCTATGCCGCGCTGCCCGATGCCGCACGCCGGCGGCTGGCGCGGCAGTCCCTGCCGATGGTGGTGCCGTTTCCCGGGCCGGAGTGGCTCCCTCCCCGGGAAGGAGCCGAGGCGTTCATCGCCGAACTGCTCCGCCAGGCAATCGGTTACCGGGTGAAGCTTGAATGACCGGGCCGAGACTCACCCGCGTCACGGGTGCGCTCGCCGAGGCGGAGCCGCTGCCGGGGGCAGCGCTGTACGAGCTCGCCCGGGTCGGCCGGCGCGGCCTACTGAGCGAGGTCATCCGGGTGAAGGCCGATACCGCGACACTGCAGATCTACGAGGACACGGCGGGGCTCGAAGCGGGCGAGCCGGTGCAGCGCACCGGAAGCCCCCTCACGGCGCAGCTCGGCCCTGGCCTTCTAGGCGCGGTCCTCGACGGCGTGGGCCGCCCGCTTCACCACCTCGCCGAGGCGATGGGGGATTTCATCCATCCGGGCACCGCGGCGGACACCCTGGACCCCGCTGCACGGTGGAGCTTCGCCCCCGCAGTCGGCCCTGGAGATGCAGTCGGTGGTGGCGACGTGCTCGGCACCGTGCCCGAGCGGACGGGCTTCGAACACCGCATTCTCGTGCCGCCGGGCGTCGCGGGGGTAATCGCGTCCCTTCAGGCCGGGAGCTTTGCGGTGGGAGACACGATCGGCACCCTGCGGGACGGTACCGCGCTGGCGTTGGCGCACCGCTGGCCGGTGCGCCGCGCTCGGCCGGTCGCTGCCCGTCTGGGAGACGAGCGCCCGCTGATTACCGGACAGCGCATCTTCGACCTCCTGTTTCCTGCAGCCGAGGGCGGCAGCGTCGTCGTCCCGGGCGGATTCGGCACCGGTAAGACGATCATCGAGCAGTCGCTGGCGAAGTACTCCGATGCCGACGTGGTGGTCTACGTCGGTTGCGGAGAACGCGGCAACGAGATGGCCGAGCTGCTCCACGACTTTCCCCGACTCCTCGACGAGCGCACCGGCCGGCCGCTCATGGATCGCACGGTCATGGTCGTGAACACCTCCAACATGCCGGTCGCGGCGCGCGAAGCCTCGGTCTACCTGGGCATGACCATCGCGGAGTACTTCCGCGACATGGGATACCGGGTGGCGTTGCTCGCCGACAGTCTCTCGCGCTGGGCCGAGGCGCTCCGGGAGATCAGCGCGCGGCTGGCGGAGATGCCCGGGGAGGAAGGGTACCCCACCTATCTCGCCGGGCGGGTGGGACAGTTCTTCGAGCGCGGAGGGCGGGTCGCCGCGGCCGGCCGCCCCGAGCGTCGCGGCTCGGTGACGGTCGTCGCCGCCATCTCGCCGCCGGGCGGTGATCTGTCGGAACCGGTAACCCAGGCCACCCTGCGGGTGACCGGCGCGCTCTGGGCGCTGGACCCCGCCCTGGCGCAGCAGCGGCAGTTTCCCGCGGTCGACTGGAGCGTCAGCTACTCGCTCTATGCCGATCAGCTCGCGGGGTGGTTCGCCGCCGAAGTCGGCCCCGACTGGCCCGAGCTCCGCCGTGCCGCGTTCGCGCTCCTCCGGCGTGGCCGTGAGCTTCGTGACATCGCGGGAATCGTCGGCCCCGACGCACTTCAGGATGCGGACCGCCTGACCCTGGATTCCGCCCGCATGTTCCAGGAGCTCGTCCTCGGCCAGAGCGCCTTTGATCCCAACGACGCGCGCTCGAGTCTCGACAAGACCTACAAGCTGGCGACCGTCACGTTGGCGCTGCATCGCCGCGCGCTCGCGGCGGTGGAACGCGGGGTCCGAGTGGATCCCGGTGAGCTGGCCGCGGTGCGGCGCGCGCTCGTCGCCGTTCGGGACGGGGCGCCGGACGACATGGCCGTTCGGGTCACGGCCGCGGAGCGGCTGATCGACAACCTCGCCGGAGGTGCGGGATGAGCCTGGTGAGCCGTACCTACCGGGGCGCTGCCGGCGCCGCCGGTGCGCTCCTGTTCCTCCGGGGCACGCGCCGTGTCGCCCTCGGCGAGTGGGTGTCCATCGCCGTCCCGCTCCAGCCGCTTCGGCGGGGCCAGGTCATCGACGCCGGCGATGATATGACCGTCGTCCAGGTACTCGATGAGACCATCGGCCTCGCCCCTGCGGATGCGGCGATCACCCTCCGGGGCGAGGTCGCGACGGCCTGCGTCGGTCGCGAGTTGCTCGGTCGCGCGTTCGACGGCGCCGGCTCGCCGATCGACGGCCTTCCGCCTCCCATCGGGGAGCGGATCGTGCCCGTCGCCGGAGCGCCGATGAATCCCGCACGCCGCCTCCGGCCGCAAGACCTGATCGAAACCGGCATCTCGGCGATCGATGGTCTCAACACGCTGGTGCGGGGTCAGAAGTTGCCGGTGTTCTCGGGGCCGGGCCTGCCTGCGCTCGACCTCGCGGCGCAGATCGTAGAGAATGCCCGCGCCCCTCGCAACGAATCATTCGCCGTGGTCTTCGTCGGGATGGGCATCACGGCGAGCGAGCGGCGCCGGTTCCTCGACCGCTTTTCGGCCAGCGGCGCGATGGAACGCACGGTGGTGTACATGAACGAGATGCGTGATCCGAGCGTAGAACGACTGCTGGCTCCGCGGATGGCGCTGGCCGCGGCCGAGTTTCTGGCGTTTCAGGCGTCACTCCACGTGCTCGTCGTCATGGCGGATCTTACGAACTACTGCGAGACGCTCCGGGAGGTGGCAACCGCGCGCGAAGAGATCCCCGGCCGGCGGGGTTATCCCGGCTACATGTACACCGATCTGGCCACCCTGCTCGAGCGCGCCGGGATCCTGGAGGGCCGGCCCGGCTCGGTGACGCAGCTCCCCATCCTTACCATGCCTGACGACGACATCACGCATCCGATTCCCGACCTGACCGGCTACATCACCGAGGGTCAGTTGGTACTGAGCCGCGAGCTGTTCCAGCGCGGGATCACGCCGCCGATCGACGTGCTCCCGTCACTGTCCCGGTTGATGAATGCCGGCATCGGTGCAGGGCACACGGTGCCGGAGCACCGCGAATGGGCCAATCAGCTCTATGCCTGTTACGCCCACGGCCGGGAGGCGCGGCTCATGGCAGCTATCGTGGGAGAAGCCGGCCTCGCGGATGCGGACCGCCGCGCGCTCGGGTTCGCCGACCGATTCGAGCAGGAGTTCATCAATCAGGCCCGCCGGCGATCATTGTCCGATACGCTCGAGGTAGGTTGGCGGCTGCTCGAGGCGCTGCCGCGCGACGACCTTCTTCGGATCGGCGATGCCACCTGGGCCGCACGTCAGGCCGCGGTCCGAAGCCGTCAGGGTACGGCCGTACGATGATCGCCGGTCGCGGTCCGGCCACGCGGCAGAACCTGCTGGGCATCCAGCGGCGGCTCGAGCGCGTGGCGAAGGGCGCCGCCTTGCTTCGGCGGAAGCGCGAGGCGCTGGTGACCGAGCTCTTTCGTCTGGCGCGCCCGGCGGCCAGAGCCCGGGTTTCCATCGCGGAACGCGCAATGACCGCGTACCCCCTCCTGCTCGACGCGCTCGGCGACGAGGGATACGCGGGGCTTCGCGTGATCGGCTGGCCGGACCGAGAGCTGACCGTCCAGCTGCAGCCGGGCCAGGTGTGGGGAATTCCCATCTCCGAAATCGTTCGGCGCCCCCCGTTGCAGCGCAGCCTTTCGGGGCGGGGCGCCTCGCCGGCCTGGACGGCGCCCTCCGCTCAAGTCACCGCGACGGCCTTTGAGACGCTCACCGAGCTCTTGCTCGACGCGGCCGGTCGCGAGGCGCTCCTCCGGCGGTTGGGCGACGCGCTGGCCCGCACGTCGCGCCAGGTGAACACGCTCGAACGCCGGCTCGACCCTGCCCTTCGCGGACAGCTCACCGCTGTGCGCCGCACGCTCGACGAGCGCGAGCGGGAGGAACACCTGCGGCTGGGGCACCTCCTTCGGCGGTCACAGCAGAATGGGGGACCCCCGCCGTGAGACCCACGCTGCACGCCCGCGGGTACGACGGCGACCGGCTCCAGGTCTCGGTGACTCGGATGCTCGCGTCCATCCCGTTGCTCTCGATGGCCACCAGGAGCGAGGCAGGCGTGGTGCATATCAGCACCGCTTTTTTCTCGTACGACGACGAGCTGACCCTCCATTTCCTCTCCCACCCCGAGTCGGTTCACTCCCACAATCTCCGGAGTGAGCCCCACATGGCGGTAGCCGTCTTCGACAGCCGGCAGCTCTGGGGATCTCCCCACTCCGGCCTGCAGCTGTTCGGGGGCGGCGCGCTCACGCCGGACAATGCCGTCCACTCGGCCCGGGAGTTGTACGCGGCGCGCTTCCCCCGCTACCGGGAGCTGCTCCAGCGGGCATCAGGTGGCGCACCCCTCGGCCCCACGTTCGCGGCCCTGCGGTTCTACTCCTTTGTGCCGGAGCGAGCCCAGATCCTGGATGAGTTTGAGTTCGGGGAGGAGGTGTTCATCAGCGCCACCATACTTCGCTGACGCGGGTCAGCCGGCGGCAGAGTCCGCGGCGCGCTGAAGCGCACCGACAAATCCGGCGACATGATCGGGTGCGGGCGGTGGCGAGATCAGATACGGGTCCATGACCGTCGAGCGAAGCACGACGAGCCCCTCGCGTCCGCTCGCCTTCCATTCCGACATGCTGCAGACCCCGAGATCATCGAGCAGCGGCGCTACTGCTCCGTCGTACATCGGGCTCCGGAGCCGCGTGCGGGTGATGATGTACTCCGGGTCCTGATCCGGCCGACTGATGCTCATTCGCTCGTAGACCCTCTCGTTGAACGCGTTGAGCGCGTCCAGCGACGCGAGACCCGGATGCGAGAGGACGTAGCAGACGATGTTGATGTCCGGCTTCGGCAGCAGGACAACGCGGAAGGGGCCCAGGTCGGCCGCGGCCAGCGCCGCGTGGAGGCGTTGTGCCCCGGCGACAGTGCGGCTGACGAGGTATCCGTACCCCCGCTCGTCCAGCGGCAGGACCTTGTGGCTGAGCCACACCGCGGCGGCGGATGCGCCGGGCTTGGAGCCCTCGAAGATGAACCGACCGAGAAACAGGTCCTTCGTCTTGGGTTCCGGCGTGGGTAGCAGGTACGGTGCTTCGGTCGCCACCAGCTCCCGCACCCGGCGATCCCGTAACAGGATGGCACCCGCCGCGTACGGCACGTAACCGAGCTTGTGGGGATCGATCGCCACGGAGTCGGCCCCGGCGAGCGCGCTGATCGCGGCCACCCACTCGTCGCTGGGCCAGTCGCCACCGAGATCGGCGCGAATCTCGGCTCCGCTTCGGCGGCTGCCGTTCGCTTTGCGGGTCACCGCGGCGGCATAGCCTCCATAGCACGCGTCGGCATGGATGTGAAACGTCACCCCCAGCTCCTGCTCGGCACGTGAGCGCACCGCGAGAACCTGGTCCAGCCGATCCACCGCGCTTTCTTCCGTGCTCCCGCAGACGCTGACGCAGGCCAGAATCGGCTGCCGGTGTCGCGCCAGCTCGCGAACCCGCTCCCACAGGGCATCGGGATCCATCCGGTAGCTCCGGTCCACCGGCACGTACACCAGCTGATTCGATCCGATTCCCAGCGCGCGGACGATCTTCTCCCAGGAGTAGTGGGCGTTGGCAGCGGCCAGCACGACGCCTGCCGGCAGCGGGTCGCCGTAGGCGAGCGCCAGCCGGCGGCTGTACTCCTGATATCCAATGGCCGCAAGCGTGTGGTTCGCGACCGCACGCTCCACCTCGCGTCGCGGCGCCGCGCGCCAGAGCTCGTCCCAGGCGTCGAGCGCCGCGACCGGTGGGACGTTGAGGAGCTCCCAGAGCGAAAGCTCGGTGACCGCGGCCGTCGAACCGTCCGCCCGGCGCACGGGTAGCTGCAGCCCGAGCTCGTCGGCGGAGCCGGCGATCGCGATCGGGAGGTAGCGGACACTCCGGGCCAGCCAGAGAGCCTCGAAGTTCGCGATCGTGCCCCCCGAGGTCAGATGCCCCCAGCTGGCCGCGGGGTCGTACCCGATCATGCGGGCGAGGCCCGCCGCCGCCTCGACCTCGAGTCGCGTCGTGACCGGCGAGATCTCGCTCGCCACGTTGTTCGGGTTGTAGAGCATCGCGGCGAAGTAGCCCACCTGGGACGCGATGGTTTGCTCGAACACCATGTGGCCCTTGTACCTGCCGCTGAAGAACGGCACGTCGCGCTTAAGCGCCGCGAGCAGCCCCAGGAGCTCCTGGGTGAGGGTGGCGACCGCGTCTTCATAGCCCTCGCGGCGCTTTTCGGTCTCCCGGATGGTGAATCCGTCTTCGGGGTGATAGTTGCGGCGCCAGAACACGTGGTCCCGGAGCGCTTCGGTGATCAGCCGCTCGAGCACCTCGGCGTTCTCGGCCCGGGGCCCGAGGAACCAGGCGTGGAGCGCGTCACGAGGATGAGAGCCCATGGGGGCAGGAATATGCGCCTCCGAGATGAAGAAATCCTGAAGCCCGCACTCTCACGTCCGGTTCACACTGGCTTCATGGGTCAAATGCTATGTTCTGGTCGCAAGCTCAACTGGAGAGTCGTATGAAAGTCACCAAGGTTGCGCCCGTCGTGAATCGGGTACGGGACGAGTTCGATCGGTTGTTCGATCGGATGTTGGCCACTCCGTTCCTTACGGAGCCGCTGCCGCAGCTGGCGTTCCCGATGGTGGGAGAATATGCGGCCGAGTGGACCCCGGCGCTGGATTTCTTCGAGACGGACAAGGAGTATGTGATCCGTCTGGATCTCCCGGGCATCCACAAGGAGAACATCGACCTCAAGCTGGTAGGCGAGCTGTTGACCATCGTCGGCCGTCGCGAAGAGGCCAAGGAGTATCGTGCCGGGACGGCGCTCTGGAAGGAGCGCGAGGTCGGGAAGTTCCTGCGCACGATTCGCCTGCCTACCCCGGTCGAGGAGAAGAAGGTCGAGGCGATCTATCAGGATGGCATTCTCACCGTGACGCTGCCGAAGGCAGCGGCGGCGGTCGGCGAGAAGATCCTGATCAAGTGAGCTCCGCGGTCCCAACGGGGGACGCTGCAAAGGCAGCTGGCGGATGAGGCTCGCCTCACCAGAACGCGCCCCGGACACGATGTCCGGGGCGCTTCGATTGGCGGGTAAGGCGACGGGTTCGAGCCAGTGCCCGAAACTGTCAGCCGCACAGGGGTGCGGCTGACGTCCTTCAGATCTTTCCGGTGGCGACCGCGCGGACAATGTCCGTAGTGGAGATGACGCCGACCAGGTCGCCGCCCGACGCGACGAACAGGCGGTGCACTTCGGCGTAGAGCATCTGACGGGCGGCCTCGCGCACATCTTCCTCCGGCGAGATCGTGAGCGTGCGCGGGGTCATGATGTCCCGGACCGCGGTGTCTCGAAGCAACTCGCTACGCTCGCGTTCCTCGGCTTCCGCCTCCACGGCGATCACGTCGGTGTGCGAGACCACGCCGAGCATCCGGCCCGCGTGATCGACCACCGGAAGAGCCGAGATGTGAGCGTCGGCGAGCGAGACCACGACGTCAGCGATGGACGCATCGGGATCGATGGTTCTCACATCCGGCTGCATCAGTTCGGCGACTTTCATGGCGTCAATACCTCGTTGTCGGTGTGCGACGGCCTCGCGGTCGCCGGCACGGGGCGTTCGTTGATCCGGCGGCGCGACTGCCCAGGAGCAACCAGGACCGGTTGCACAGCGGCTCGAACGACCTTGTCCGCGACGCTGCCGAGCATCAGCCGATCGAACCCGGTGGCACCCCGCGTCCCCATGGCGACGAGTTGGCTACGACTCCGTTCGGCGAATCCGACGATTTGCTCGGCGATCCCGCTGCCCAGGAGCACGCGCGTGACGACCGAGCACCCCTGCGCACGCATGCGATCCGCGACGGCCTCGAGATACTCTGAGGCGGCAGCCGACAGCTCTTGGACCGACTGGACGGCCGCATCGGGCGGGTACAGACCGACCGGTGTCACGGTCGAGGGAAGCGGCGGTACCACCACGCGGACGAGCGTGTACTGGGGACTGGGCACGAGGGAGCCGAGCGCGATTGCGGGCGCCAGGGCGCGCTCCGACGCAGGAGAACCGTCCAATGCGATGACGACCCCCTCGAACCCGGCGTCATCCATCCGGGTCTCGTGTCGGAGCAGCAGGATCGGTGCATTCACCCGGCGCAGGAGCCGGTCCGCGACGCTGCCCAACCAAAAGCGGCTGAAGCCGCCCCGCCCATGTGTGGTCATGACGACGAGACCGATCGCGTTGGCCTCGACGTAGTCCGCGAGCCGCTCGGCGGGGTCCCCGACCAGCACGGCGGTGACCGGATGCCCCGCATGCGCGTGAGCCACCAGTCCCGCAACCAGCTGGAGATAGGCCTCCATATCGTCGCGGTTGCCGTACATGGGCGGTTCGCGGTCGGTCAGACCGAACTCGGCGCCGGCAGAGATCATAGGTGCCTGGACGCTCACGAGATGGAGCTCCGCTCCGGCCCCCCGGGCCAGCGCCTCCGCGACGGACAGCGCCTCCTGGGCGAGAGGCGAGCCATCCAGTGGGACCAATACCCGTTGTAGTGCGAACGTGTCTGTGCTCATGGGATCCTCCTTGCCTATAAGCTGTTGCGGTCTCCGTGAAGCAACGATGAACGAGGGCGGAACCTCTGCTCATCCACGCCGCGTCCCCGCGTCTCCGTTGTTGCGCTGCAACATAGAGCTTGTTAAGTTTGAGCCGCACGGCACGTTGGGTGCCACTGCGATCCCGTCGACGAGAGCGGAACCATGGCCAACGCAACCGAAGCGCCCTTCTGGGGACCGGAGTGGATGGCAGCGAGCCAGCGCCAATGGGCGGATTGGGCCGACTGGTGGCGCCAACACGCGGAACCGGACCCCAAAGCGCCGACCGGCAGCCAGGGGTGGGCCGAGGTGCTTGAGCGCTGGGGGAGGATCTTGTCTCCGCCGGCTCCCCCGAAGTCCTCCGAGCTGCTCGAGCGGCTGCTCGATCAGTCCCGGGCTTTCCTCCAATTCGGCGAGCAGTTCGCCGCGGGGCTGGCCGAGTCCAGCAATGTCTTCCAGACGGCAGAGGAGTGGCGGCGCGCGCTGCAGAAGCTCGCTGAAAGCTGGGGGAGCGGAGCGGAGCCGCCGGCCGATGCCGCCATTGCCGCGTTCTGGAAGCTTCCATTCGACACCTGGAACCGCACCCTCTCGAGCGCTTCGCTGTTTCCAGGCGATTTCCTCGAAGCTCAGAAGCCCGAGACCTGGAGCCGCATCGCTGACGACCTGCATCGCGATCTGGCGCGGTTCCTTTCCGTTCCCGGGCTGGGGTACACCCGCGAGGTGCAGGAGCAAGGCCAGGAGCTCGTGCGACTCGTCATCGAATACCAGCGGGCCGCGCAAGCCTACGCGGCGACGTTCCGCACGCTGAGTCCGGACACTCTCGAACGGCTGCAGGGCCGGCTGTCCGACCGCGCCAAGCAGGGTGATCCGATCACCAGCTTGCGCGGCCTCTATGACCTCTGGGTGGATTCGAGCGAGGAGGCATACTTCGCGCTGGTCAGCACCGAGGCGTATGCAGAGGCGTACGGCCGGATGGTCAACGCGCTGATGGCGCTCAAGCGTCACGGCCGGAACATCGTGGACGAGGTCGTCGGGGCGCTCGGCCTGCCCACGCGCCAGGGTCTTGCGACGCTGCAGCAGCGGCAGCAGGAGCTCCGCCGGGAGGTGGCAACACTCCGTCGCGGCGTGACGGATGCTGGTTCCCTCCGGGCCGAGATGACGCAGCTACGCACCGACCTGGAACGTCTCCGAACCAACCCTGCTCGCCGGAGCGCCCCGCGGCCGCGCCGCGCCAGGAAGGCCGACCACAACGTATCGGAGGAAGGATGACCGCGCCGCTGCAGATCAGGGCCGATCGGGCGCTCGAAGAGATTCGCGAGTTCGGCGCCAAGCTCAACCAAGGCCTCCGGACGTTGAACGAGTTGGGCGAGATTTCCGTCGGTGCGACCCCGAAAGAGGCGGTGTACCAGGAGGACAAGCTCGTCCTTTACCGGTTTCGCTCCCCGCACGCCGTGACGAACCCGATTCCCGTGCTGATCGTCTACGCGCTGGTGAACCGGCCCTATATGGTGGACCTGCAGGAGGACCGGTCCATCGTTCAGGGGCTTCTCCGGGGCGGCCTGGACGTGTACCTCATCGACTGGGGGTACCCGGACGCCGCCGACCGCTACCTCACGCTCGACGACTACATCAATGGCTACATCGATCGTTGCCTCGAGCTACTGCGCGGTCGGCACCGGGTGGATGCAGTGAACCTTCTCGGCATCTGTCAGGGCGGCACGTTCAGTCTCTGTTACGCCGCCCTGCACCCCGAGAAGGTGCGCAACCTTATCACGACCGTAACGCCGGTAGACTTCCACGCCGGGCCTAACCTGCTCAGCCGCTGGGCTCGCCACGTTGACGTGGATCTGGTCGTGGACACGCTGGGAAACGTGCCGGGCGAGGTGCTCAACTGGACCTACCTCGCCTTGAAGCCGTTCCGGCTTACGGGTCAGAAGTACCTCGATCTCGTTAACGTTCTCGATGATCCCGCGGAAGCCCGGAATTTCGTGCGGATGGAGAAATGGGTGTTCGACAGTCCCGACCAGGCCGGTGAGGCCTTTCGCCAGTTCGTGAAGGACTTCTACCAGCGTAACGCGCTCATCAAAAGAGGGGAGGTGCGGATCGGTGCTCATACCGTCGACCTCAAGCGGGTGACGATGCCGGTGCTCAACATCTTCGCGACGGACGACCACCTGGTGCCGCCCGCCGCGTCCCGCGCTCTCGAGCAGTACGTCGGGACCAGTGATTACTCCGCGGTCGAGTTTCCCGGGGGCCACATCGGCATTTACGTGAGCGGGCGGTCGCAGAAGCTGATCCCCCCCGCTATCTGCAACTGGCTCGCAGACCGGAGCTGAAGGCCCGGCAAGCGGTGGCGCCATCGAGGCTCGCCCTCGTAACCGGGGGCACCGGTGGGATCGGGACTGCCATCTGCGCCCAGCTCGCGGCCGCCGGCCACCGGGTGGTCTCGACCTATCTGGCGCCCGAAGAGGAGGTCGCCCGGGGCTGGCGGCGTGACCGTGCCGACGAAGGTCACACCGTGGAGCTGGTCGAGTGCGACGTCGCCTCGTTCGAGAGTTGCAGCCGAATGGCGCGCGAGCTCGAAACCCGCCTCGGGACCGTGGAGATCCTGGTGAACTGCGCGGGCATCACCCGCGACAAGACGCTGGCGAGGATGGAGCCGGCCCAGTGGCACGCGGTGCTCGAGACCAATCTCCACGGCGTTTTCAATGTGACCCGACACCTGATCGACGGCATGGTCCGCCAGCGGTTCGGCCGGATCGTGAGCATCTCATCGGTCAACGGGCAGAAGGGCCAGTTCGGTCAGACCAACTACTCGGCGGCGAAAGCCGCGCTGTTTGGCTTCACCCGGGCGCTGGCACGCGAGGTGGCGGCCGACGGCATCACGGTCAATACCGTTTCGCCGGGATATGTAGACACGAGCATGGTGCGGAGTGTCCCCGAGCCGGCTCTGGCGGAGATCGTGCGGAAGATCCCGCTGGGACGCCTGGCAGAGCCGCGAGAGATCGCCTGGGCAGTCGCCTTCCTGGCGGCGGACGAGAGCGGGTATGTCACGGGAGCAAACCTGCCGGTGAACGGCGGGCTCTTCATGGGCTGACGGCCGGTCGGGCCCCTTGACGGTCTGGGGCGCCCTGCTTATGTTGCACTGCAGCAATTGGTGCAGTGCACCATCACCCGAGAGGAGCCGACCATGCCCCCCGAGATCCTGGAACAGTGGAGCAAAATCACCCGTACGACCCTGGACGCCGTCAAGGAGCTGGGGGAGCTGAACAGCAAGTTGTTCGAGCGGGTCTCCGAGCAGCAGCTCGAGCTGGTTCACGCCTCCGTCGACGCCGGGGTGAAGAGCGCCCGGCTCGTCGGTGAAACCCGGAGCTATCAGGAGTTCGCCGCCGCCCAGGCCGCGCTCGCGAATGAGTACGGCGAGCGGGTCCTCCAGATCGTCCGCAAGAGCAACCAAGTCGTGGGCGGTCTGCGTGACGAATACGTCTCCTGGATGGAAGGCCAGGTCCGGCAGACCGTGGGCCCGCTGGCCAAGCCGGCCGCGACTCCCGGCAAGAAGGCCGCCTGAGCAGCAGATGGAACACCAGGGATCGGCCGCGGCTCCCGCTGACGCTCAGGGCCGTGGCCGCGATCCCCGCCCCTTCTTGCTCTTGGTCACCCCCGGCCGAGGCCGGTCTTCCTCGGTTTCGGGATCTTTGTCGCCCCGAAACCATGCCCCCTGCATCTGTTCCCACAGAGCAAGGTTTCGGCGGGTGAGATCGCCGACTGCCGCAAGCGCGTCCTTTGCCATCACGTCGTCGAGCTGCTGCCGGAAAAGTCGCTGCTGCTCGCTGAACGCCGACAGGCTCCGCTGCAGAAACTCCGACGCGAGCCCCTGCACTGCGTCTCCGTAGAACCGGATGATCTGGGTGAGAATCGGCGTGGTGAAGATCGGCTGGCCCGCCTCCTCCTGCTCGGCGATGACCTGGAGCAGGATCATGCGGGTGATGTCTTCGTCGGTCTTGGCGTCCCGAACCACGAACTCGACGCCGTCCAGGACAAGCCGTCGCACGTCCTCGAGCGTGATGTACTTGCTCGTGGCGGTGTCGTAGAGGCGCCGGTTCGGATACTTCTTGAGAACGCGCGGTTCGCTCATTTGCCTCGGCCGGCCCCGGCACCGGCCGAGACCTCACATCATGTGCTGGCCGCCATTGCACGACAGGTTCGCACCGGTGAAGAACCCGGCTTCGTCGCTGGCCAGGAACTCCACTGCGTGCGCGACTTCCTGCGGCGTTCCCATGCGGCCCACGGGGATCTGCTCGACGATCTTCGTGCGGATCTCCTCCGGGACGCCCAGTACCATATCGGTGGCAATATACCCCGGGGATACGGTATTCACGGTCACGCCCTTGCGGGCGACCTCCTGGGCGAGCGCCATGGTGAAGCCGTGCATCCCCGCCTTCGCGGCCGAGTAGTTGACCTGCCCGAACTGCCCCTTCTCGCCGTTGATCGACGAGATGTTGATGATCCGTCCATATCCCCGCTCGGCCATGGCCGGGGCAACGTGCCGGGTGACGTTGAAGACGCTGTCGAGGTTACTGCGGAGCACGCAGTCCCAGGTCTCCTTCGCCATCTTGCGGAACGTAGTATCGCGGGTGACCCCCGCGCAGTTCACCAGGATGTCGATCGGACCCGCCTCCCGCTCGACCTGCTCGGCCAGGAGCCGGCAGGACTCGAAGCTGGTCACATCCGCTTCGATCATGAGGAACGAGTAGCCTTCGGCCTGGCAGGCGGCAGCCCAGCGCTGGCCCTTCTCGCCGTCGCGATAGGTGGTCGCGACCCGAGCGCCCCCGTCCGCGAGGCGTTTGCATATCGCCGTGCCGATGCCACCGGTGCCACCGGTGACCAGCGCGACCCGGCCTTCTAATGTCTTCGCCATGGTTCTCACCTCGCGACAGCCAGGGCGACCCCCTGGCCTCCACCGATGCACAGTGTGGCGAGGCCCTTGCGGGCATCCCGCCGTGCCATTTCGTGAAGCAGCGTCACCAGAATGCGCGCGCCGGACGCTCCGATTGGGTGTCCCAGCGCGATTGCGCCCCCGTTCACGTTCACCTTCTCCGGATCCCAGCCGAGCTCCCGGTTCACCGAGAGCGCCTGCGCCGCGAAGGCCTCGTTCGCTTCCACTAGATCGAGCTGGTCCACGGTCCAGCCGGCCCGCTCGAGGCAGCGCCGGGTGGCCGGAATGGGCCCGGTCCCCATGACCGCCGGGTCCACCCCGGCACTGGCATATGCCGCCACACACCCGAGTGGCTTCAAGCCCAGCGCCTTCGCCTTGGTCTCGCTGGCCACGATCACCGCGGCCGCTCCGTCGTTGATCCCCGAAGCGTTCCCCGCGGTCACCGACCCCTTCGAGTCGAACGCCGGCTTGAGCTTCGCTAGCCCGTCGGCCGTGGTGCCGGGCCGGGGGAACTCATCGGTATCGAACACCAGCGGCTCGCCTTTGCGCTGTGGGATCGAGACCGGGATGATCTCGTCCTTGAACCGCCCCGCCTTCTGGGCCGCCTCGGCTCGCTGCTGCGAGAGGGCGGCGAACCGGTCCTGCTCGGTCCGCCCGATCCCGAACTGCTGCACGATGTTCTCGGCCGTAATCCCCATGTGCACGTCGTTGAAGGCGTCCCACAACCCGTCTACGATCATGCTGTCCTTGAGGGTCCAGTCGCCCATTTTCGTGCCGGCCCTCGAGCTCGGCAGCAGATGCGGGGCTAGGCTCATGTTCTCCTGCCCGCCGGCGACCACGAGCTCCGCATCGCCGCAGCGGATCGCCTGCGCGGCGAGGTGCACCGCCTTGAGCCCGCTGCCGCAGACCTTGTTGATCGTCATGCTCGGCACCGACGCCGGCATGCCGGCGCCGATGGCCGCCTGACGCGCTGGGTTCTGGCCCACACCGGCAGTGAGCACCTGGCCGAGGATCACCTCGTCCACCTCGGCGGGCGAGATCCGGGTGCGCTCGAGCAGAGCCGCGATGACCTGGGCGCCGAGACTGCTGGCGGGGACTGCTGCCAGCGCTCCGCTGAACGAGCCGATCGCAGTGCGGCCTGCGGCCACGATTACCACGTTCTCCATCTCGCCTCCTCAGGCGTCCGCCTTCTCGTATTGGTCGCGGAGCCGGCCCATCACGGCCGGATCGGCCAGCGTCGTGGTGTCACCTAGCGCCCGGCCCTCAGCGATGTCCTGCAACAGGCGGCGCATGATCTTTCCGCTCCGGGTCTTGGGCAGGTCGGGTGCGAAGAGCACGTCGTCCGGCCGCGCGATCGGTCCGATTTTCTTTGCAACGTGGTCCCGGAGGTCGTCCCGCAGTTCGGTTGAGGCTTGATAGCCGTCCCGGAGCGTGACGAACGCCGCGATCGCCTGACCTTTGAGCTCGTGCTGCTTGCCCACCACCGCGGCCTCCGCCACCGCCGGGTGGTCCACCATCGCGCTTTCGACTTCCATCGTGCCGATCCGGTGGCCGGCGACGTTGAGCACGTCGTCCACCCGGCCGAGGATCCACCAGTAGCCGTCCTCGTCGATCTTTGCACCGTCTCCGGCGAAGTACCGTCCGGGGAACCGGGCCCAGTAGGTCTCCTGATACCGCGCGTCGTCACCCCAGATGGTGCGCGCCATGCCCGGCCAGGGGGTACTGAGGGTGAGGAAGCCGCCACCCGGTGCCACCGGCGCGCCGGCGGCATCGACCAGCTCAGCGTCAACGCCGGGAAACGGCACAGTGGCGGAGCCGGGTTTCGTGGCCGTGATGCCCGGGAGCGGAGTGATCATGATCCCGCCGGTCTCGGTCTGCCACCAGGTGTCCACCACGGGGCAGCGACTCCCGCCGATGTGCTCGTGATACCAGATCCACGCCTCCGGGTTGATCGGCTCGCCAACCGAACCGAGCAGGCGCAACGTGGAGAGGTCGTGCTGCGCCGGGAGGTGATCACCCCACTTCATGAACGCCCGGATCGCGGTGGGGGCGGTATAAAGGATCGTGACACCGTGCCGTTCCACGATCTTCCAGAACCGGTCTCGCTCGGGCCAGTCGGGCGCACCCTCATACATCAGCACGGTGGCGCCGTTCACCAGCGGTCCGTACACGATGTACGAATGCCCGGTGACCCAACCCACGTCCGCGGTGCACCAGAACACGTCGTCGTCGCGCAGGTCGAAGACATACCGGGTCGTGGCGGCCACGTGCGTGAGATATCCGCCCGTGGTGTGCACGATCCCCTTCGGCTTCCCGGTCGTGCCGGAGGTATAGAGGATGAACAGGACGTCCTCGGCGTCCATCGGCTCGGGGGGACAGTGCTTCGACTCCGCGTCGAGCAGGCGGTGCCACCAGTGGTCGCGTCCTTCGACCATTTCGGCGAACGACTCGTCGCCGTCGCCGGCGGTGCGCCGCTGCACCACAACGACGTGACGCACTGAGGGGCAGCCCCTGAGAGCCTCGTCGGCCAGCCGCTTGAGCGGAACGATCTGACCGCGGCGGTAGCCGCCGTCGGCCGTGATGAGCGCGACCGCCTGTGCATCATTGATGCGATCTCGCAGCGCCTCGGCGGAGAACCCGCCGAAGACCACCGAGTGCACGGCCCCGATCCGGGCGCATGCGAGCATCGCGATGGCGGCCTGGGGAACCATCGGCAGATAGATCGCCACCCGGTCGCCTTTCCCGATCCCGAGACGGCGGAGGGCGTTGGCACACCGCCCGACCTCGCGGGCGAGCTCCCAGTAGGTGAGCACCTGGCGATCCCCGGGCTCTCCTTCCCAGATGATCGCCGCCTTGTTCCGGCGGGGACCGGCGAGGTGCCGGTCGAGACAGTTGGCCGCGGCGTTCAGCTTTCCGCCCAGGAACCATTTCGCGCGCGGCGGCTTCCAGTGGAGCACCTCGCTCCAGGGCTCGATCCAGTCGAGCGCGCGCGCCTGCGCGGCCCAGTATGCCAGGCGGTCGCGCGCGGCCTCATGGTACAGGGCCTGGGTGCCCTGGGCCTGCTCCACGAAGCTTGCGGGCGGCCGGAAGAGCCGTTCTTCGGACAGCAACGTCGTCAGTTGGCCGCTCATGCGGCACCTCCCGTTTCTGCGGTCGCGCGCGGAGGCGGTCCCGCCTGCTCGAGCTCGATCCGCTCCGGCTCGGTAAAGAGGCGCGAACGGATCAGGAAGCGCACTCCGCGGGGGGCTTCGAGCGAGAACCCGCTGCCGCGCCCCTCGACGACGTCGAGGGTGAGGTGCGTGTGCTGCCAGTATTCGAACTGCGCGGCGCCCATGTAGAACGGGCATCCTTCCACCCGCCCCAGCAGCACGTCGGCCGCTCCGACCTCGAACTCACCGCGCGGGTAGCACATCGGTGCGCTGCCGTCGCAGCAGCCTCCCGACTGATGGAAGAGCAGCTCCCCATGCTCGGCCCGCAGCGTGCCGATCAGTGTCGCCGCGGCAGCGGTCACCGAAACGCGCAGTGCCATGATCGGCTCAGAAGAAGCCGAGCGCCTTCGGGCTGTAGCTCACCAGCAGGTTCTTGGTCTGCTGGTAGTGCTCCAGCATCATCTTGTGCGTCTCGCGTCCGATCCCGGACTGCTTGTACCCCCCGAACGCGGCATGCGCCGGATACAGGTGATAGCAGTTGGTCCAGACCCGTCCGGCCTTGATTTCCCGGCCCAGGCGATACGCCGTCGTGCCGTTCCGGGTCCAGACGCCCGCGCCCAGGCCGTAGAGCGTGTCGTTGGCGAGTGCGATCGCCTCTTCGGTGGTCTTGAACGTGGTCACGGTCAGTACCGGGCCGAAGATCTCCTCGTAGAAGATCCGCATCGAGCGATCGCCGCGGAACACGGTTGGATCCACATAGAAGCCGTCCTTGAGCTCGCCCTCGAGCTTGCGACGCTGACCGCCGGTCAGGAGTTGCGCCCCCTCCTCCTTCGCGATCGCGATGTACGAGAGAATTTTCTCGAGCTGATCGTTGCTGGCCTGCGCCCCGATCATCGTGCGGGGATCGAGCGGGTGGCCGGCGCGGATCGCCTTGGTGCGGGCGGTGGCCCGCTCGATGAACCGCTCGTAGATCGATTCCTGGATCAGGGCGCGCGAGGGGCAGGTGCAGACTTCGCCCTGGTTGAGGGCGAACATCGTGAAGCCCTCGAGCGCCTTGTCGAAGAACTCGTCGTCGGCGTCCATCACGTCGGCGAAGAAGATGTTCGGCGACTTGCCGCCCAACTCGAGCGTCACGGGGACGATGTTCTTCGCGGCGTACTGCATGATGAGACGGCCGGTGGTTGTCTCTCCGGTGAAGGCGACCTTGGCCACTCGCGGGCTCGAGGCCAGCGGCTTCCCGGCTTCTACGCCGAAGCCGTTCACAACGTTCACCACGCCGGGCGGCAGCAGGTCACCGACCAGCTCGAACAGCACCAGGATCGAGAGGGGCGTCTGCTCCGCAGGCTTGATGACCACCGCATTCCCGGCGGCGATGGCGGGCGCGAGCTTCCACGCGGCCATGAGCAGCGGGAAGTTCCAGGGGATGATCTGGGCCACGACCCCGAGCGGCTCGTGGAAGTGATACGCGACGGTGTCGTCGTCCAGCTCCGCCAGGCTTCCTTCCTGCGCCCTGAGGCAGCCGGCGAAGTAGCGGAAATGGTCGATGGCGAGCGGGAGGTCGGCCGCCCGCGTTTCCCGGATCGGCTTGCCGTTGTCGAGCGTCTCGATCGTCGCCAGTAGCTCGAGGTTTTGCTCGATTCGATCGGCGATGCGGTTAAGAACCTTTGCGCGCTCTGCCGGCGGCGTCCGTGCCCACCGGGGAGCAGCCGCGTGGGCAGCGTCGAGCGCCCGGTTGACGTCATCCGCCGTGGAGCGGGGCACTTCGCAGAGCTTCCGCCCAGTGATCGGGGTGATGTTCGCGAAGTATTCGTCCCGCACCGGGGGCACGAAGTCACCGTTGATGAAGTTGCCGTAGCGGGACTTGATCCCCGTCTCCCGGGCCGCCGCCGCGACGCTGATCGTGGGGGCCTCGGGCTCGCGCACCATGGTCGTCATCGTTACCTCTGTCGCTCGCCAGGAGTTGAATTGTGGGTGGCGCGGGTTGCTGCCACCGCCGCTGACAATCGCAACCGCGGTGCCGTGCGCCCCGCCGGCCGCGGCAGTTCCACTAAATGCTTGCCCGGCGTACGGTTGAATCAGGTCCGGTGGTGACGCTCCGCCCCGGCCCGGTGAGACATGGTCGCGCGACAACGTCCCGCCGGCCGCCGCGACAGTGTCCCGTAAGCGCCGGGGCCGTGGTTGCGGAGCGGGCCGCCGGGGCACATTGTTGTCGGAGCCGACTCGGCATGAACGTCGGAAACAGGGAAGGCTTGGTGCTCCGATCGCGACCGACCGGTGGCACGGGCAGGAGGTCGCGCGATTTCACCCAGGCCGGATGAAGACCGGCGGATAGAACGCCAGTGGCTCCGCCTCATCGACGGTGGGGAGCCCGGAACCGAGGTCCGCCCGCTGGTACGCGAGTCCTGGCACCGCTCGCGGGACGCCGGAGTGCCTCCCGAGCTGCCGCGTGCCCCCGTCGGGCTGGATCAGACCCATCTGGCTCTGGCGCGCGAGAACATCGATTTGCTGCCCGTCGTGCGGGAGATCACCCGCCTGCTGCCCTCCGATTTCAACCAGCAGCGTCACCTGCTCGGCGTCTTCGACGCCGCCGGCCGAATGCTCGCCAGCGAGGGAGATCCCCGGGCGCGTGACCCACTTGCGGAGATCAACTTCGCGCCCGGGGGGCTGTGGGACGAGAGCGCCACCGGAACCAACGGTCCCGGGACCGCGCTCGCGTCTGGCCAGCCCGTCCACATCATCGGCCCGGAGCACTACTGCGAGGCGTGGCGACCCTGGCACTGCGCCGCAGCCCCCATACACGACCCGCTCAGCGGCGACATTGCGGGCGTGCTCGACATCTCCGGCCCGACGCAGCTCGCGAGTCCCCAGATTTTCCATCTGGCCCTCGCGCTCGCGCTCGCGGCGGAGTGCTCCCTGGGGGCGCGTCATCTCCAGCGCCGCTGCGGGATCCTGCGGGTCTTCGGCGAGTGGTGCGGGCGGTACCCCGGAGAAGTGATCATCGCGGCCGACCGAAGCGGCCGAGTGCTGGCAGCCTCGCCGGGCGCTCCGCACGAGTTCCATCCCGGGCAGGAGACGTCAGGGCCGATCCGGCTCGCCATCTCCGCCCTTATCGAGGAGGCTGCCGACGAAGCTCCCCGGAACGCCCGCGGGCTGCTCCCTTACGACGACGCGGCGGCCGTGGTGTACCCGGTGTTCGATGGCACGGCGCGGATTGGCGGCTGCCTGCTTCTCCGACGGATTCCGCGCGGCCGCCCGACGGCGCCCCCCCGCCGGCGGCCGACCCGCTACTCTTTCCTCGACCTGCTGGGCCAGAGCCCCGGTCTCGCGGAGGCCTGCCGCATCGCGGGAGCGGCGGCGGCCAATCATCTGCCGGTGTTTATCCTTGGCGAGTCAGGCGTGGGGAAGGAGCTCTTCGCCCAGTCGATCCATAGCGCGAGCGAGCGGCGCGATCGTCCCTTTGTGCCGGTGAACTGCGGAGCCCTCGCGCCGGAGCTGGTCGAGAGCGAGCTGTTCGGCTACGTGGGGGGTGCGTTCTCGGGCGCGCGCCGGGAAGGAAGCCCCGGAAAGTTCGAGGCCGCCGACGGCGGGACGATCTTTCTGGACGAGGTGGGCGAGCTCCCCCCGGGCGCGCAGACGGCGCTCCTCCGCGTGCTTCAGGAGGGAGAGATTACCCGGGTCGGCGCCACCCAGGCCCACGCGGTGGATGTCCGGGTGATCGCGGCGACCAACCGCGGCCTGCGGACCGCCCTCGCTCAGGGCTCGATGCGTCGTGACCTCTACTACCGGTTGAACGTGCTCACGCTCGAGCTGCCGCCGCTCCGCGAGCGCCGCGAGGATATCCCGCTGCTGGCACGCCGCTTCCTCGACGTTGCCGGTGCAACCATCGGGCGCCGCGGGCTCGAGCTCGACGCCGAAGTGATGACGGTGTTGCAGAGCTACGATTGGCCCGGGAACGTGCGGGAGTTACAGAACCTGATGGCCCGTCTGGTGGCGCTCACGTCGTCGGCCCGCATCACCGTAGGCGACCTCCCCGCTGAGATCCGCGGGAAAGCCCCGCCGTCCCCACCGATCCCCTCCACCGAAGCCCGGTGGACTCCGCAGGCGCACCGCCGGTCCGCTGATTCGCTGGCGCATGAGCGCGCCGAGTTGCTCGCGCTCATCGAGTCTACCTCCACGATGAACGAGGCCGCCGCCCGCCTTGGAGTCACCCGGAGCACGCTCTATCGCCGCCTCGAGCGTTGCGGGCTCAGGCCCAAACGGTTGTTCAGCCAGAGCTGACCCCCGTCACGGGAGTGATACAGGGCTGTAGCCCACTCGGTTGTTCGTTAGTTCCGAACGACGAACCGAATCGACTGTTCGGCCAGCTGCCGCACCGGATTGCCCGCCACTCGGGCGGGCCGGAAGACGGCTCGCGCAACCGCATCGCGAGCCGGCGGCACGAACTCCTTCTCGGTATTCTCGACCACCTGGATCGACCGCTTGTCCACCTTGCCGGTCGTGTCGATCACGAACCGTAGCAGCACCCGGCCCGACAACCCCATCGCCGCCATCGTCGCGGGGTATCTCGGCTCCGGCTGCGAGATCAGCACCGCCTGCTGGAAGCGCCAGTCGTCGTTGGTCGCCACGTAGACGACTCCGCCGCCGTGCTTCCCAAGATCGATCGTTCTACCGGTTCCGCCGACAACGCCATCGGCGGTGCCGCCCTCGACTCCGCGGCCTGTATAATCGCGGGGGTCGAATGGCTTCTCGTGGAGGTCGATCGGCGGTATGAAGGGAATGTCCTCGGGCGCAACCACCGTCTTGAAGCCTTTGGGTGCGGGGGACATCTCCTTCGCCTTGGGCTTGGGTCTGGCGACAGGCTGGGCCGGCGCGCGCTTCTCGGGCTTCCGGACCGAAAACGGTGCCTCGCGCACCATGACGAGGACGGGGTTCACCGCTCCCGACATCCGATTGTCGGGCGCGGCGCGAGTTGCGTCGACAGCGAACCCGATGGTCACGACGTGCGTCAGCAGCGAGCCGAGCAAGCGACCCGGCTTGACCACGTGCGGCTGAGCGGAAGCGAGCAAGACTTCGAACATATCGATCTGGTGGTGCCGGGCTGCACCGGCAGCGCCGCCGTGACCCGGTAAAATGGGCTCAGGTGAATCCGTTTTGCGAGTACACCAACGGCGACCTTGCCGCCACCCTTCTACCCTCTTACGGCTTCGGCCGTCCCTAGGAGAGCACTTAGTTGCAACACGGTCAAGGGCCCGTCAAGTCGGGTCGACCTCGTGTACTCTTGCCGGCCGTCTTCACGGGTCCCTATCTACGCTCCATCACTGGCAGGGAGATTTCGTTTTGCAACAGGTCAAGGGCGCAGTCCTCAAGTCACGCCTCGCCTTCGTCGAAGAGCACTTCACCAAAGAAGGCGTCCAGCGAGTACTCCAGAGCCTCTCGCCCGACGACCAGCGGCCGCTCCGGATGCTCTTTACCTCGAACTGGTATCCATTCGAGCTCGGGCGCCGGTTGGATGACGCGATCGTGCAGGTGCTGGGCAGCGGCCGGCCCGAGTTCTTCGAGCGCCTGGGAGCGGCGTCGGCCGACAAGAATCTGAGCTCGCTCCACGCCGGGTATCTCACGCCCGGCGATCCGCACGCGTTTCTCGCCAAGGCGCCCCAGATCTACGCGCTCTACTACGAGACCGGCCGACGCGAGTACCAGAGGACCGGCGACACCTCCGGGGTGCTGATCACCCATGACGCCGAGGCGTTCAGCGCACCGGACTGTCTCACCGTGGTCGGCTGGTACCGGCGGGCCCTCGAGCTCTGCGGCGCGAGCGGGGTTCAGGTAAAGGAGGTCGAGTGCCGGGCCAAGGGCGGCACGGTCTGCCGCTACGAGGTGTCGTGGCGCTGAGCTCGAGGTCGCTTATTGGCTGGGCCCTGTCGCTCGCGGTCGCGTGCGGGGACGACACCGGGCCGAACGGACCATCACCGCGCACCTATCGGATGGGCTTCTCCGGTCTCCCAGCCCGCCCCAACGAGGCCCTGGTGCTCCCGACCATCGAACAGTGGGCGCACCGGGCGGACGCGGCCATCATGCACATCTCGCCCCCGTGGTCCGCGCTCTTGTCGGGAACCACCGCGGACGTCGCGGTCCGGGCACTACACCTCCAGCTGGTGCAGCATTACCGGGGTCGAGGGCTCGCGGTGGTGGTGACGCTGGACGCCACCGACGGACTGAACCGCGCGGCGGAAGCGCCCGAGCTGGTCGCGCTGGGACGCAGCATCACCGAGCCGGCGGTGCAGCAGGTGTACCGCCAGTATGCCGTCGCGCTGGCGACGATGCTGGCGCCCGATTTTCTGGGTCTCGCGGCGGAAACCAATCTGATCCGAATCGCGGCTCCCCCGACGATCTACGCGGCACTCGTGACGATGACGAACGAGGTGGCGTGGGGCCGGCATCTGGCGACGCCGGCGTACGTGGGCGTGGAAACGGATCTTGCCGACTTCGGTTTCGCGCAGGCGCTCGGGGTCTCGTCCTACCCCTACCTGGGCGGGTTCGCCGACCCGGAAGCGCTGCCCCTCGATTACTTCGCGCGCCTGGATGAGGGGCGTTCGCTGCCGCTCCTCGTGGTGGAAGGAGGGTGTCCGTCGGCGACGGTCGGCGCGACAGAGTCGAGCCCGGAGGAACAGTCCCGCTGGATCGAGCGCGAGACCGCGTTGCTCGACGCCGCCGGGGCGGTCGCGTTCTTTCAGCTCAGCTACACCGATCTGGACGAGGGCGCATGGCCGACCGGCATCGCCCCGTTTGCGCGACTGGGGCTGGTGGACGCCGCCTTCAACCCGAAGCCGGCGTTGGCACGCTGGGACGCCGTATTCGCGCGGGTGCGGCGGTAACAAAGGCGCACGGGGATTCGGAGTAGCCCCCGCCCGGCTCCGGCCGTAGCTTTCGACGGACCAACAACGTAAACGCGTGAGCACCAGCCTTTTCGATCACCTTCAGGCCACGCTCGGCACCGCCTACCGGCTGGAGCGTGAGCTGGGCGGTGGGGGCATGTCGCGCGTCTTCCTGGCGCATGAGACCGCCCTCGGCCGGCGCGTCGTCGTGAAGGTGCTCCTCCCCGAGCTGGCCGCCAGCGTCAGCATGGACCGGTTCCGGCGGGAGATCCTGCTCGCCGCCCAGCTCCAGCATCCGCACATCGTGCCGCTGCTGGCCGCCGGTGAGCTCGACGGCCTGCCGTACTTCACCATGCCGTTCATCTCCGGCGAATCCCTGCGCGTGCGACTCGCTCGCACCGGCGAGCTTCCGATCAACGAGACCATCCGGATTCTCCGGGACGTTGGCTCCGCGCTCGCGTACGCGCACGAGAATGGCGTCATGCACCGGGATGTGAAGCCGGACAACGTGCTCATCTCCGGCGGTGTGGCCGTGGTGACGGATTTCGGGGTCGCGAAAGCAGTGAGCGCCAGCGCGGCCGGTCCGGTCGCCGACGTCACGGGGCTCACCTCGCTCGGCGTCGCACTGGGCACGCCCAACTACATGGCGCCCGAGCAGGCCACCGGCG
>DATAFP010000245.1:0-9884 GCA_036257415.1 Gemmatimonadales bacterium | reverse complement strand
CGCCGCGGCGCTGCCGGGTTCGCACGGTTGTCGGAACAACCAATCGTTTGCGAAGCCCTATGGCGCCGCTCTGGAGGCCTGCCGCTTGGACTCCTGTCTGCTCCCGCCCGCCGCGCCCACGAATGTCTCGAAGAACCCGGCCCCGCTGTCGCTCACAGCTTCGCCGGCCACCCGGCCCGCGAGCCGCCACTCGCCCCGCATCTGCAGGAAGTAGCGGCTGAGCCCCGCCGCAGCCATTCGCGTGGCCTGTGCGTCGGTCACCTCGACCCGAAGTCGAGCCGTATCGGCATCCCGGGTGGCGACGAGCTCGAACCGCTCCGGCGCGCTGACGCCCAGTCCGCCGCCCGCACGTCGCGATCCCTGGTACGAGATCTGACGGAACCGGAGCACCTGGCGGGCCCCGAGTGAGTCCACCAGCGTAACAAAGAACGGCGTCTCCGCCGGAGCGCGGTCGGGGGTGTATACCCCGCCGTAGAGCAGGCTCACCCAGGTTCCGCTCGCGGCACCCCATTCCCAGGTGACGTCTCGCCACACGCCCCAGTTGTGGTCGTGATAGGCGGGCACGTCACGAACCTCGACGCAACGCGAGCCCGCGCACAACCGACCCTTCGCGCGCGCGGCGAGGCCCGGAACTACGTAGCCGGACACAAACTCGTCTGCGCGGAGCTCAGCCGGCGGGAAGTAACGGCGCGGCAGTGGTCGGACCACGACATCGAGCTTCGCCTCTCCAGCGGGGCCGCGCGCCCGTGCTCGAAGCCGGTATTCGCCGTCCCGCTGCTCCACCCGGCTCTCGCCCAGCGTGAGGTCTGCTCGGCTGGTGTCGAACCGAATCCGCTCGGCCGGTACGTTGGCGGTGTACCGCTCGTAGCGGCCGTCCGGACCTCGGTGGGTGAGCAACACCTGGCCTCCCCAGCGACCATCCGGCACTTCACCGCCGAGCAGGTAACTGAGGTACCACCACTCGGCGCGGCTGGCCGTGACGTTGAAGTAGTGCCACTCCCCCCAGGTAGAGTCGCGGACTGGCGGGATGTGAAACCGGTCCAGCTCGTCGTAGAGCTGCTGCACCGTCGGCGCTACCCAGGCGGAATCGGCCGGCGAGTCCTGCCATTCCCCGGCGCGCAGCTCGAGCCCGGCACCCACGGCGCCGGCTCGGCTGGGAATTTCGCCGCCCGCCCGCACCGCCACCGTGTCACCGCGCGTGGTGGCCAGGTAGAGCACCTCGTTCTCGATACCGGGCGCGACCACACGTACGATGTCCCGATGTCGCGGGCCGCCAAAGATGACCCGGGTGAGATAGCGGGCACGATCGATTCCGAAGAACATCCCGCTCACTCCGCCGCTTCGCATCGCCTCGACGTCGATGCCCTCCGGCAGAACGGTCACCTCGCCGCCGCCCACCAGGCTCACATCCCGCGCCTGATCGAGCATCGCCTCACCCACGCTCAGCAGTACCACCATCACGCCCACGCCGAGCGAGAAGCCGACCAGCAGAAACACGGAGCGAAGCGGCTTCACCCGAAGATGCCGGAACGCGAGCGTCGTGATCATTCAGCCTCCACTCACAATCCGGCCGTCCTGCATGTGGATGGCGCGGCTCGCTTCGGCGGCGAGCCGGTCGTCGTGCGTGACCACTACCAGCGTCGCGCCGTCCTGGTTGATCCGACGGAACAGCTCGAGGATCTCGCGACCGGTCTCGCCGTCGAGCTCGCCAGTAGGCTCGTCGGCGAGGAGCAACGCCGGCTGATTCGCCAGAGCCCGCGCGATCGCGACCCGCTGCATCTCGCCGCCGGAGAGCTGGGTTGCGCGGTGGCCCCCGCGATGTGCAAGCCCCACGTAGTCGAGCAGCTCGCGGGCCCGGTCGCGGCGCGCGCTCCGCGGCATTCCGGCCTCCGCCATCGGCAGCTCCACGTTCTCCAGCGCCGTGAGCACCGGCAGCAGATGAAACCGCTGAAACACGAACCCGAGCCGGGTGAGCCGGAGGTGGGTGAGCTCGCGGTCGGACAGGAGATCGAGCCGCCGGCCTTCGACGCTCACCGAGCCGGACGAGGGTGGGTCGATTCCTCCGAGGATGTGGAGCAGCGTGGATTTCCCGGAGCCGGAGGGACCGGCGATCGCGACGTATTCGCCGGCTTCGACCGCGAGGCTCACGCCGCGCAAAGCATGGACCAGCTGCCCGTTCATCGCGTAATCGCGTCGGACGTCGGTGGCGACGACCACGCTCATGTAGCCTCCGAGCGGAGCGTCGGCGCGATCGGCGCCCGAGCGGCGAGCCAGGCGGGATACATCCCCGCCATCGCGCCGGACGCGAGCAGCACCGATCCCGCGAGGATCAAGGCGCGCGTATCGGGAACGAAAAACGAGATCGCCGCTGGCAGACCGGGGAAGCTGGTGAGAATCGCGTCGAGGTAGCGTGCCGTCACCAGGCCGAGCCCCACGCCCAGCGCCGCGCCGAGAGCGGTGAGCGCTGCGCCCTCGACAAGCACCTGGGTGACCACGGTCCTCCGTCGCACCCCGATGGCGCGGAGGGTCGCGATCTCGCCCAGCCGCTCGTTCACCGTGATGGCGAGCAGTGTGGCCACCAGCAGGACGGTGACGATGAGGCTGATCGAGCCGAGGATGTACGACAGCTGCCGGAAGTACACCAGCCGCTCCCGCAGCTGTCGCACCAGGTCGGCCACGCTGCTCACTTGCAGTTGGGGATGCCGCTGCTCGAGCCGCGCGGTGACCCCTGGAACCTCCGCGTCGTTCCGCGCCCGCACCATCACCAGCGAGGCGCGATCTTCGCCTGCGCGGGTGAGCCGCTGCATCAGCTGGAGCACCAGGCCGGCCGAACGCTGGCCTCGATAGTCGTAGAGCCAGCGCGCTATCCCGCGCACCTGGAGCGTTCGTCTCGTCGCGGCCGATGCGAGCTGCGGGTCGAGCCCGCCCACGACCAGCAAGCTGTCGCCGGGAGCCACAGCAAGTGCGCGCGCCGCGGGGTCGCTCAAGATGATGCCCAGCGTGTCGCCGGGGGCGAGATCTCGGCCGGCCGTCACCCGGTACAGCGCCTGGGCCGACGGGTCGATGCCGTACCCGAAGAACGTTACCAGCGAATCGCCACGGCGAGCGTACAGCGAGCCGCCGAGCACACCGCCCGCGGCCACCACCCCGGGATCGGCACGCACCTCGCCAATCACGGCGCTGGCCCGGCTCAACGTGGCTTCGGTGTCGAACGGAAGGGTTCCCTTGGGGCTCAACCGAATCTGAAATCCGCGGCCCAGGAGCAACCGCTGAAACGAGCGCTCCAGCCCACCGCTCAACATCACCATGTCGAGGAGCATTGCCGACGCCACGGCGATTCCGAGCAGCGAAAGGGCCGTGCGGAGTGGATGGCGGCCCAGGTTCCGGACACCCCACACCACTCCCATCAGGCCCGCCCCCACAGCACCATCGGCGGGGTGGAGACCAGCCGCCACGCGGCGAGGGCCCCCGCAGCGAGCCCCAGCACAAGGGACAGCACCACACTGAAGCCGATGATTTCCGGTGTCACCAGCGAGAAGACGAGCCGGGTGTCGAACAGGCGCTGGTAGTACGCGTTCGTCGCGGCACCTGCCCCCCAGGCGAGCAGCACACCGAAGGCCGAGCCGGCCATAGCGATCAGGGCGGCCTCGAGCAAAAGCGCGGTGAAGATGGTGCGGCGACGGACGCCAACGAACCGCATCACTGCCGCGTCGAGCCTTCGTTCCTCCACCTTGAGCAGCATGATGCAGAGAAGAAACACCGCCCCGGCCACAATTGTGATCACCCCGATGGCGCGATGGAACCGGCTCACCACCAGAAAGGTCTGGGACGATTCCGACGCGATCTCGGCCGACGCCCGCGCGCGATACCCAAACGCCGTGCGGTCGAGGAGTGTCGCGGCGCTCTCGGGAACGCTGCCGGGCCGCAGCGCGATGCCGAAACGGTCCACGCGGTCGGGGTGCCCCACGAGCCGGGCGAGATCGGGAAGATGGAGGCGGATCTGCCGGTCGCGCTTCATCACGCCGGCCGGATCCGGCCGCGGCTCGAAGATCGCTCGAACCACCGCTTGCGTCCCGAGCGAATCCGGCGCTGGCCCGAGACGGACGCTGTCGCCCACGTGGAGGCCGAGCTCCTCGGCCAGCCGGCGCTCCACGGCAATGCCCTGGGCAGCCAGCCGACCCGCGAGCACCATACAACCGAGCAGGAGCGCCGTCATGAGTCTGACCATCGCAGCCAACCGTACCCGAGGCGGAGAGACGTGTTCCATATTATCCTAGACTCACTCTCCTCCGCTTTACCCGAGGACACCGCATGGACGATGGGATCCGACCACGCGTCGCCGTGATCGGGGCGGGCCATCGCGGACGGGGTTGGGCAACCCTGGTTTTGAGCCGCGGCTGGCCGGTTTCGATCTACGACCCCGAGTCGCCACTGCTGCAGCGGGCCGGCCGCGAGATCGCCGACCGGGTGCGGAGGCTGACCGACTTGGGCCGGGCAGATCCGCTGGAAGCGGCGGGCGCGCTGGCGTCGCTCGTGGTCGGTCGCAGCCTCCTGCATGCGGTGGGCGACGCCGAGTTCGTGCTCGACGCCATGCCGGCGGATCTCCCCGCGAAGCAGCGGCTGCTGGAGCAGATCGAGCAGGTGGCCGGGCGCGACGCAATCGTCGTGAGCCTGACCGGCTCCATGCACGCGAGCTCACTAGCCGCCCGGCTGCGCCGTCCGGACCGCCATCTGGTCGCGTATGCGCTCGACCCGGTGGAGATCGTGCCGCTGATCGAGATCGTGCCGGGGCCTCACACGGCGCCGGCCATCACGCGCCAGGTGAAGGAGTGGTTCACCGCACTGGACCGGCAACCGGTGGTGCTTCAGCGCGAGGTCGTAGGCAACGCGTCGGGGCGCATCCTCGCCGCGGTCTGGCGCGAGTGCCTCGACCTCGTGCTGGAAGGGGTTGTAGATCTCGCTGACGTCGACCGGCTGGTGTCGCGGGGGCCGGGGGCCGCGCTCGCCGTGGCGGGCCCGAACCTGATGCAGGTCATGGGCGCCGGAGCTCAGGGCATGGAGTACTTTCTGGGCGAGGCGCTCCAGGCGCACGAGGCGGTCTGGAGCAAGCTGGCCCGCTGGGAGACGCTCTCTCCCGAGGACCGGCACCGGCTCATCCGCCTGATCGAGCGCACCTACCACGACGAACCGGCCGACCTCCGGACCCAGCGCGACCGCTTCCTGGCCAGGCTCCTGGGCGCACTGGACGAAGGACCTCGGGATCCGGACGAGGAGCTCGACGAGTTTCCAGTTCGCGACGAGCCATAGACGACTCCAGAAACACAGAGCCCTCCGACGAAAGTCGGAGGGCTCTTGCATTGGCGGCCCACCAGCGATCAGCGCGAGTAGTACTCGACCACCAGCGCGACGGTGCAGAGCACCGGAATCTGCTCCGGCTCCGGCAACTCCCGTAGCTTGGCGCTCATGTTCTCGGCGTTGACCTCGAGATAGCCGGCGGCGCGCGGCGCGGCCTGTGCGGCGAGCATGATCTGCGGGTTGGTCCGACTCTTCTCCGCGATGGCCACCACCTCACCCGGAAGCACCCGGCGCGACGGCATGCTCACCCGCCTACCGTTCACCAGCACGTGTCCATGCCGGACGTACTGACGGGCGGCGAAGATGGTGCGGGCGAAGCCGGCGCGGAGCACCAGCGCGTCCAAGCGCGTCTCGAGCAGGCGAAGCAGGGCGGCGCCGGTGTTGCCCGGAATCCGAGTGGCCTGGCGGTAGTAGTTCCTGAGCTGCCGCTCGCTCACGTTGTACTGGGCCCGCAGCTTTTGCTTCTCGAGGAGCTGACGCTTGTAGTTGGATTGCTTGCCCTGCCGCTGCGTGGGCCCATGCTGGCCGGGAGCGTAGGGCCGGCGCTCGAGATACTTCGAGGCCTTGGGCGTGAGGGCGACGCCGAGGCGCCGGGAAATCTTGACCTTGGGACCAGAGAGATTCATGAGCTTTCCGCTGTCGGCGTGAATCAAGAGCCCGGAAGTATACTATCGGCCCTGCTTTAGCGGAAGCCGCTGGCCCTAGATCCCGGCGAACCACGGGTAGCCCTGATCCTCCCAGTACCCACCCGGCCGCTCCCGGGTGAAGGTCATGGCGGTCAGGTACTTGGTGAGCTTGTAACCCAGCTTGACCGGGGAGTACAGCCGGAGCGGCGCTCCGTGATCGGGGCCGATGGGCCGGTCATTGAAGGCGTAGCCGAGGATGGTTTGGGGGTGGAAGGCGCTGGCGAGGTCCCAGCCATTGAAGAAGCCGGCGTCGAACGAATCGAAGCGGATGAAGCGTGCCTGGTCGGTCGGCTGGACCAGGTCCGCCACGGCACGCACCGGTACACCGGTCCAGGTGGCGACGGCCGTCCATCCTTCCACACAATGGTGCTTCACGGTGTAAGTGAGCCGAGGCAGTGCCTCCAACATGGGCCGGGTGAGCCGCATCGGCTTCCGTACCAATCCCCCGACACTGAGCGCCCACTCGGTTCCCTCGGGCCAGACCGGCGGGCCGCCCCTGCTGATGAAATAGCTCGGCATCCGGCCGCTCCGCTGGTCCGCACGATACGTCGGTGCCAACCGATCCTGGCTGAACAGCACCTGCTCACCGACCCAGTCGTTGAGCCGGGACACCCGAAGCAGCTTCGGCTGAATGAGCGGCCCGCCATCCCACCCGCATGCGGCGAGCGCCGCCGGTCCGCCCGCCACCGCAAGGCGGAGAAGATCCCGCCGGGTGATCCGCGCGCCGGGCTCAGTCATGGCTCGGAAACCGACCGCTATACCAGCCGGTAAGCATTGCACGGACTGAAGCCGGGTCCACCAGGAACACCAGGACCACGTGGACCAGGGTGAAGCCGACGAAGGCCCAGACCGTGAGGAAATGCCAGTAGCGGGCGAGCTCGAAGCCACCGAAGAGCGCCGTCAGCCAGCCGAGCTGCACCGGCTTGTAGATAGCGAATCCGCTGAGGACCGCGAGCGCGCCGAGCCCCACGATAAAGGTGTAGGCCGCCTTCTGGAGCGCGTTGTGCTTGCCCTGCTCCGGGTGCTCCCGCCGAAGCCCCAGATAGTAGAGCTGCATCTGCCATGCGCGACGTACATCGCGAGGGCGAAACAGCAGCGCGCGCCACTCCCCTGACACGGCGAGGTAGGTGAGGTAGGCAACGCCGGTGAGCACGAACGGCCAGGCGAGCGCGAAGTGCCAGTTGATGCCGCCGCCCAGCCACCCGCCCAGTCGCGCCCACTCCGGAAAGCGGCCGAACCGATCGGCATCGAACGGATTCGGCAGCGGGTAGACGTTGTTCTTCTGCCCGAAGTGGGGAAACGCGAGGTAGATCTGCAGCCCGCTGGCGATCATCGCGGGCAGGAGAAGCGCGCTCAGCCAGTGGGTGATCCGAACCAGCCAGTGGTGTCGGTGGACCGGCGTGGTGGCCGGGTCGGGGGGCAGAATCGGCGGCTCACTCATGCTCTCAGAACGTCGCGAGAGGCCGTGCGGTTCAGTTCAGAAGTAGGTGGCCAGCCCGAACTGGAATCCGGCCCGTTTGGCCGGCGGGTTCCCCTGAAGGTCACGGATCGACTCGTGGCGGTAGTTGGCCTTGAATACCGTTCCCGCAGCCGGCCGGAAGCTCAGGCCCACGGTAAATGCGTTTATCTCATCGCCGATCGGGTCGCCGGTGCTGGTGAAGCTACCGCGGTTGAAGTCCACCCGCTCGATCCGGGCGATGGCGCTCACCACCGGGTCGGTCAGCCCGCGAATACCGGGGCGGAACAGCGGCACGACGGCATCCAGGTGAAAGCCCCACTGCCGCTCCCCGAACACCTCGACCAAATCGGGCGGAACGTCGATCCACGCGAAGGCGAGCTCGCCCCGCACGCTCACCGAATGGATTTGGGTGTTGAGGTCCACTGCCGCGACCTGCACCGACCGCTTCTCGTCCACGTCGATGCCTTCGACCCGGAAGGTGTTGTAGGTCCCGCCGTAGTAAGAGAGGCCCAGCTCGCCGAGGTTGCGGCGCTGAATGCCCAGGCGGCCGGACACGGCCGGACGCCCATTGTTGTCGCCGGCGACCAGGCCGGTTCCCTTGCCGCTCGCGAGCCGGGTGCGCCCCGCATCGTTCAAGATGACGCCATCGCCGAGGCCGTTGGTTAGATAAGCGTCGTAGGTGAGGGTGAATCCGCGGGGAAACAGGCGGCCGTGCGCGCCGAATCCGACCTCCGATAGGGTGGCCGGGATCACCTCGGTGGACACCAGTGGCCGCTCCACGAAATCCCACCGCGGCGAGTCGTGGTTCACGTTGAACGCGCCGATCGGGGGGAGCAGAACGCCGGCCCGGACCACGAACGACGGATTGACAATGAAGTCCACCAGCGCGGTCTCGAGCGCGATCTCCTCGGCGCCGTCCTCGAACTCCAGCTCGGAGATGAAGCGGATCCGGGAGCCAATGGACGAGAAGAGGAAGACGTTGAACCGGCGGAGCTCCATGGAGAATCCTTCGGAGACGCCGTCCTGACGGAAGTAGTTGGTGTTGCCCTCGGCGTACCCACCGATGGCGGTACGGCCCACCGAAGCAAGGAATGGCCGGTTGTAGACCCCGCCCTGCACTGGAATGCTGTCCACTCGAGCGCGAATGCGGCGGGGTGGGGCCGTGGTGTCCGGTTGTTGGGCCTGGAGCATGGGTGGATGAACTGAAGGGCCGATAACCAGTGCGGCGAACACGAGCCCGACACGCCAACGCCCGCTGCTCACGACTGACCTCCCCGACCATCGGACCATCCGACCGCCCGACCATCCTCCTCCAGCCCCACGTAAATGTTCTCCGCGTCCACCTCGACCGGGAACCGAATCAACGGCAGCTCCGTGGGTCCTTTCAGAATCGCACCGGCGTTGTCGTACTCGCTCCCGTGGCAGGGGCAGACCAGGTGGCCGTCGGCGGCTTCGACCTGACAGCCCCGGTGCATGCAACGGGTGAGCACGGCGGTGAACTCGCCGTCGGCGTGCCGGTAGAGATAGATCGGCATCGCGAGATTGGGGGCTTCCACCAGGGCGAACGGGCCGTCGCCGAACTCCTCGCGGCTCACGACCAGCCGCCCACTCTGGAGCCCGCTGTTCACGAACTGGAATCGGGCGCAGCCGGCGAGCGCCGGCACGACGGCGCCGCAGAAGGCTCCGGCGGACAGCACTTCGAGCCGGCGGAGAAATTCCCTGCGGCCCAGCATCAGAGCGACTCCAGGAACCGGAACAGCTGCTCCTGCTGCTCCGTCGTGAGGGCCCGGAAGGCGGCCCGGCTGGCCGAGGCCTCGCCGCCATGGAGCTCGATCGCCTCTCGGAAGCTCCCCGCGCGGCCGTCGTGCAACAGGTGCATCGATCCGCCCTGCGATGCCGCGGCGAGTCCCACGCCCCACAGCGGCGGCGTGCGCCACTCCGACGTAAGCGCGATGCCCTCGGTGTATGCGTCGTCGAGCTCCGACCCCATGTCGTGGAGGAGCAGATCGGTGTATGGGTGGAACTCGGTCTGGTTGAGCGGTCCCACGGGGGACGCGCCGGTGCGGAGCGTCGAAACGTGACAGCGCGCGCAGCCGATCTGCGCGAAGGCTGCTTCACCCGCCACGACGGCGGCGTCGGACGCGTCTCGGCGCGGGGGCGGCTTGAGCGTCCTCAGGTAGAACACCACCGCGCTCACCGTGTTCGAGCCGACTTCCGGATCGGCGACGTCGTCGCTCGCGAAGGTGCCTACTTGACGGTTGAACAAATCTTCGGGCACCAGATCGGACGTCAGCCCCATGTCCTGGTGATAGGCCGTCACGGTCTGGTGCAGCAGGTTGACCGCCACGGCCTTCTTGCCGAACCGTCCGATGTACTTGCCTCCG
>DATAFP010000236.1:0-2835 GCA_036257415.1 Gemmatimonadales bacterium | reverse complement strand
CGGCGAGCATGAATGCACGAATCATGTTCCCTCCACTATGCGATACACGCTTCCGCCGGCGCTCACCAGGTACAGCTCGCCGGCTGCGTCCAGACCGAAGCTGCTGATGTTAGGGGCTTCCAGCGACGGCCACTCCCGCTGGTCGGTCACAGTGCCGTCGACGAAGCGAAAGCTCCGTACCCAGCCACGGCAAAAATCAGCGTAGAAGTACGTCCCCCGGAGCCCCGGAATGGCGCTCCCCTGATACACGTACCCTCCGGTTACCGAACAGCCGTCGTCATGATCGTACTGCACCACGGGCAGCTCGAGATCGGTCTGATCACACCCGCTTGACGGCTCGAAGCAATCCCATCCCTCCATGATGTCCCACCCATAGTTGACGCCGCGCCCCGCCCCGGATGCGGCGGTGCTCACGTCGATCTCCTCCAGGTGGTCCTGGCCCACGTCGGCGATGTAGAGATCGCCGGCGATGCGGTCGAAGCTGAATCGCCAGGGGTTTCGAAGCCCGTAGCTCCAGATCTCTCCCCGGGCGCCCGCGGTGAGCGCGAACGGGTTGTCCGACGGTATGGCGTACGGAGCTCCGCCGTCGAGATCGATACGCAGGATCTTTCCCAGAAGTGTCCCGATGTTCTGACCGTTCTTGTCCGGATCATCGCTACCTCCGCCATCGCCCAGGGCGATGTACAGATGACCGCTGGGGCCGAATGCGACTTGGCCCCCATTGTGGTTGTCGAACGGCTGGGCGACCGCCAGGATCAGCTCCTCGCTGCCCGCGTCAGCGACGTTGGGATCGGCAGTCACCCGGAAGGCCGAGATCCGGGTGTTGCCGCCCAGATCGATGTAGTTCACCACGAACCGACCGTTGGTCGAGTACGACGGGTCGAATGCGAGGCCGAGCAGACCCTGCTCCGCAAATGCGGTGGAGACCCGATCGGTGATGTCGAGAAACGGCGCCGGCAGCAGAGCACCGTTCTCGATAACGCGGATGCGACCGGCCCGCTCGACCACGAACAGCCTCGAGTCGCCTGCGGGGGTCGTAAGATCGACCGGAAACAGGAGCTCATCGGAAACGGTCTCGAGGCTGAGGGTCAGCTCGCTCGGCGCGCCGGTGCTGTCGCTGCATGCCAATACGGCGAACAGAGCCAGCCCGAGTCGGGAGCGTCGGAGCGGCATGACTTGAAAACATAAACGGCGCGAGCGCGAACTAGATCGGGCGCGCCATATATTGTGACGATGAGAGCAGCCCTGTTCACCCGGCCTGGCGGCCCCGAGGTCATCGCGATCGGTACCGCCGCCACGCCGACGCCGGGAGCGAATGAGATACTGGTGCGGGTCAGGGCCGCGGGGCTCAATCGCGCCGACCTGATGCAGCGACGCGGGCAGTACCCGGCGCCGCCGGGCTGGCCGGCGGACATCCCCGGGCTCGAGTACGCAGGCGAAGTAGCCGGGCTTGGAGAAGGGGTACGCCGCTGGCGTGTCGGGGACTGGGTCATGGGGCTCGTGGGAGGTGGGGCGCAAGCCGAAGCCGTCGTGGTGCACGAGGACGAGGCGCTTCGGGTACCGGACGGACTTTCCTTCGCGGAAGCGGGGGCGATTCCGGAGGCGTTTCTCACCGCCTACGACGCTTTGACCACCCGCGGGCGGCTCGCCCGCGGGGAGCAGGTCTTGATTCACGCGGTCGGCAGCGGGGTCGGTACCGCGGCCGTGCAGATCGCGAAGCAACTCGGCGCGACCGTGCTGGGAACGTCGAGAAGCGCGGACAAGCTGGCCAAGGCGGCTTCATTCGGGCTGGACACGGGGATCGACACCAGCCGCACGAGCTTCGCCGACGCGATCACCGAACCGGTGAACGTCGTGATCGACGTGCTCGGCGGGCCGGCGCTGGCGGAAAACCTCGCGGTCCTTGCCCCGCGTGGGCGCCTGGTGCTGCTCGGCGGGTTGCTTGGCAGCAAGGTTGACGCGGACTTCAACCCGGTGCTCCGAAAGCGGCTCGAGATCGTGGGGTCGGTGATGCGCACGCGGCTGCACCCGGAGCGCGTCGAGGTGGTGCGCGAGTTCAGCGAGCGAATGCTGCCGCTGTTCGACGGAGGCGCCCAGGTTGCAGCGCTTCGGCCGGTGCTGGAGCGAACCGTCCCCATGGAACAACTTGCCGAAGCCCACGCCGCGATGGAGCGGAACGAAACGTTCGGGAAGGTAGTGGCGGTCTGGGACTAGAGCCTCAGCTCAATCGGCCGCGAATCGATGCTTGCGGCAGAGCAGCTCGAAGCGCTCCTGAAGCGCTCGGCAGTAGGCGCGGTCTGCCTTGTCGCCGCGACCGTAGTGGCGCTCGTAGCGCTCGACCAGGTCCGGAAACTCCCGGGCCAGATGAGGCAGAAAGTGGCGCCGGGCCGCGGGGCCTAGCCGGAGCGCCGACCAGGCGACGAAGCTGGCGCCGGCTTCCTTCGCCGCGGCCAGCAGGGCGTCGAGCTGCGCGCGGCTGTCCGTGATGCAGGGCAGGATCGGCATGACGAACACCCCAGCGCGGATTCCCGCATCGGCCAGGCGCCGCACGGCGCGGAGCCGGGCCGACGGCACGGCGGTGCGCGCCTCGAGCCGACGGGCGAGACGCGGATCGAGGGTGGCGACGGACATGTTGACCCGCACGTCGTGCCGTTGCTTGAGCCGCGTGAGCAGGTCGATGTCGCGGGTGACCAACGCCGATTTGGTGGTGATGCCGACCCGGATGCCCCGGTAGGGCATCAACGCCTCGAGCGCCTGGCGGGTGAGCTTGAACCGGCGCTCCGCCGGCTGGTAAGGATCGGTGGCGGTGCCGATGGCGAGGGTCTGGCCGCCGAG
>DATAFP010000202.1:0-7608 GCA_036257415.1 Gemmatimonadales bacterium | reverse complement strand
GACCAGCGTGGACTGGGGCAACCTGACCGCGTCGCGCAACATAGGCTCGGTGAACGGCGAATCCATCGACGCGCGGGTCTACGAGGGCGAGGTCCAGCGGGTCATCGACACCCGGCAGCGCCAGTCGCCCGCCAGCCTCGGACTGGACGACTACGACGCCATCCGCAACGAAGTCTGGAACGAGTTCGTCACCGAGAAGTTGCTGCGGGACGAATACGCGCGTCGAAGCATCCAGGTCTCGGATGACGAGATCTTTGAAGCCATCCGCACCAACCCACTCCCGGAGTTCTACCGGCTCCCGGAATTCCAGACCGACAGCCAGTTCGATCTGGCCAAGTACCAGAAGTGGCTCGGCTCGAGCGTCGCTCAGCAGTTCGTGCCTACGATGGAGGCCCAGTACCGGACCCATATCGAGCGGGCCAAGCTGGTTCGGGGAATCACGTCCGACGTTTACCTGTCGGACGCTGCCCTTTGGGAGCGGTACCGAGACGAAAACGAGAAGGTGAAGATCGGCCTCGCGGCCATCGTCCCACGCAACGCCGTTCCGGACTCCGCCGTCAGCGCCAGCGAGCAGGAAATCACGCAGTACTACCGCGCGCATCGGAAGGATCTCGACCGGCCCAAGACGGTGTATTCCAGCTTCGTCGCCATCCCACGGATCGCTGACGCGACGGACTCCGCTGCCGCCCGCGCGCACGCCGATTCACTACGGAAGGAGATCGTGGGCGGTCGCCCGTTCGATGAGGTGGCCAAGCTGGAGTCGGCCGACACGGTCTCGGGCCGCCAGGGCGGTGATCTGGGCGAGTGGACCAAGGGGTCGTTCGACCCGGCCTTCGATTCAGCCGCGTTCGCGATGCCGCTCAACAAGCTATCGGAGCCGGTGCTGACCCAGTTCGGCTATCATCTCATCGAGGTCAAGAGTCGGAAGGGAACCAAGGCGAAGGGACGCCACATTCTGGTTCCCGTCGAGATCACCGGCGAGCACCGCGAGCGGCTCGACGCGCAGGCAGACTCGCTCGAGCGCCTGGCGGCGGAACAGACCGACCCCGCCGCGCTCGACACCGTTGCTCGCGCGCTCAAGCTCGAGATCAGGAAGACCCAGCCGATGCGCGCCGGCGAGAAGATGCGGGTAGGCATTCTCACGCTTCCCGATGCCGGCGTCTGGGCGGGCCGCGCCAAGCAGGGCGAGATCAGCCCCATCATCGAGACCCCGGTGGCGATGTACCTGTTCCGGGTGGACAGCATCGCGCCGGGAGGCGTCCCGCCGCTCGAGCGCATCCGGGACGAGGTGGCGCAGCGAGTCCGCGACGAGAAGAAGCTCGGCGCCGCCCGGGAAATCGCCGGGCGGCTGCTCCAGCGGGTGCAGAGTGGCGCCAAGTTGGGAGCGGCCGCCGACTCGCTCAAACTTCCCTTCGAGGTCTTCGGTCCGTTCAGCCGGGTGGACTCGCCAATCTCCAACCCCGTCGTGGTTGGAGCGGCGTTCGGGGTGGATTCCGGAAAGACCAGCGGCGTGATCGAGACCAAGGACGGCCTGTATGTGCTCGAGGTGCTCTCGCGCACCGCCGCCGATTCCGCCGCGTTCACCAAGAACGTGGAACAGTACCGGTTGAGCGCCCTGCAGCAGGCGCGGCAGGAACGGGTGCAGAACTTCGTGGCCGGCTTGCGGAGCGCCGCCGCCGTCGTGGACAACCGGGCGAAGTTGTACGAGCGGACGGCGGCGCAGCAACAGCAGCAGCAAGCGTCTCGGTCGTAGCTCCACGCACGCCGGCCTAGCCGGACGCACCACGGCCCTCCGACGCCAATGGCGTCGGAGGGCCGTGGCGTTCGGGCCCGATCGGCCCGACTGGCCTACTGCGAGAGCCGCTTGGGCTCCCCGCTCGTCGGCGCGGGCTGGTTCGGGCTGCTGTCGATCTGCCGCGACGCAGAGCCCGGACGCTCGTCAGGCGCGCCCATGATAGCGTCCTGGGTATCCGTGAGACTCCGCTTGAATTCGCGAATACCCTTCCCGATGGAGGCGCCGACCTCGGGCAGCCGCTTGGCTCCGAACAGAAGGAGCACGACCACCAGGATGAGCATGATTTCGGTGAAACCGAGGTTCGCCATGCGACCTCCTCAGAAGAGAGACCGGGCGATCAGGTAGGCGATCACGACGCCGATGACGCTCAACGCGGACACGTCGAACCCGATCGGTCCCAAGGTGAAGTTTACCACCAGGAGATCGACCGAGACAGGCCCGAGGGTCGGATTGACCGACCAGGTGAACACGCTCCGGGCCGCGCTGTCAGGCAGCCACCGCCGGGCGAAGGCCGTGAGAAAGCCGCCGAAGACGAAGCCGGCAACGAGCACACCGAGGTAAAAGCCAGGCCGGCGAGGTCCGCTTGCCATCTATTGCCTGCGATCGAGGACGTAGGCGATGCTCGCGCGGAGCGCGTCGCGCGCCGGCGAGGGCGAAAGATGATCGAGCTCCGCGTCGGCCTGCTCCCCCAGCTGCTGGGCGCGGTCGCGGGCATAGTCCAACCCCTCCGCCCGCGCGACCGCGTCGATCACGTTGGCGATCTCGTCGTCGCTCGGGTGGGGAGCGTTCAGCAGCCGCTCCACCGCGCGTCGCTCGGCCTCGGTCATGCGAGGGAGCGCCGCGATCAGCGGCAAGGTGAGCTTGTGCTCCCGAAGGTCGGACCCGGACGGCTTGCCCATGACCGCCGCGTCTTCGGTGTAGTCGAGCAGGTCATCGACGATCTGGAATGCCATGCCCAGCGCGTCACCGAAGCGCCGGAGCGCTGCGCGCTGCTCCGCGGGGGCGTCGAGCCCACCCACCTCGGCGGCGCCCGAGAGCAGCGAAGCGGTCTTCGACCGGATCAGCAGATCATATTGCGCTTCGCTGAAATTCATCCGGTCGTGCGCGAGAAGCTGGCGCATCTCACCGACCGTCATCTCGTTGGTCACCCGGCCCAAGACCCGGAGCGGCTCCATGTCGCCCAGCCGCACCAGCTCCACCACTGCCCGGGAATAGAGGTAGTCGCCCATGATCACGGAGACCTGGTGACTGAAGAGCGCGTTGATCGTCGGCATGCCCCGGCGCAGCACCGAGTGATCCACGGAATCGTCGTGCACCAGCGTGGCGAGGTGAATGAGCTCGACCACGGCTGCATGGGTAACCGCGCGCGGCCGCGGGCCACCGGTGGCCTGATCCGCCAGGAGCAGGATGGTGGGCCGGAACAGCTTCCCCTGCATCTGGAGGAGGTGAGAGTTGATGTCTCGAATCAGCTCGAAGTCGGCCTCGACGATCCGGCGCAGTTCCTTCTGCACCCGGTCAAGGCCGGCACGAACGGGCACCTGCAAGGCGGCCAGCGTCGCCGGTGCGACGTTCGAGCTCACCGCCGCCCCGCGCCAAGCCGCTGGACTCGCTCACCGATGTCCATGAACCGAATGTCCACCGCCAACGCGCGTTCGTAGGCGCCGACCGCTTCGGTGTTCTTCCCCTGCGCCTCGCGCGCGCGACCCAGCCAATAGAGCAGTCCGATCTTTTCCTCGTCGGCTCCGGCCAACGTCTCCACCGCGCGCCGCAGCAGATTCTCAGCTACGCCGAACTGCCCCTTGTCGAAGAACGCCGTTCCGAGCGCCTCGGCGGTCCGGAGCCGTCCTTCCGTGGCCCGAAGCGCTTTCTGGAATTCAGCGATGGCTTCGTCCAGCAGGCCCATCTCCTTGAAGGCCACCCCAAGGTCGTAGTGGGTGTGGTAGTCCTCCAGCTCGACGTTCTCCTCGATCCCTCGCTTGAACGCGGCCAGCGTTTCCTCGAAGTTCCGCTGTTCGTCTTCGGTCGGCGGCAACCCCTCCACCCGCATTCGGGTATCACGGCGCGGCGCGGCGCCGTCATCCATGACTAGCGACCCCAGGTCCACGAACTCGCCCGAGCGGGAGGCCTGCCGTGGCGGCGGTTCCGCGGGCGGCGGCTCCACCGGCGGCTCGACGATGGGGTCCAGATCTACGCCCGGTGCATCGAGCATGCGCAGCGCGCTCTGGGCCCGCTCGTCCTCGGGCTCGTGATCCACGACCCGCTGATAGACCGCGTGCGCCTTCTCGCGTTCACCCAGCTCGACCAGGGCCTCCGCCAGGGCCAGGTAGGCCTCGATCAGCCGCGGCTTGTTGCCGCTGCGATAGGCGAACTCCACCAGCTTTTGATGATTGCGGATGTCGGCGGGCGTGAGTGTGACCAGGAGCCCCACGACTTCGCTGGCCTCGTCCCAGCGCTCCGCCGTCTCGTACCCATGGGCGGCGAATTCCAGCTCCTCGCGAGCGCGGGCTGTGTCGCCCACCCGTAGCAATTCCTCCGCCAGGGCGCGATGCGCACCTCCGTCATCCGGCCGGTCGGCCACGGCCTGCTCCAGCTCGGCGATGGCGGCGCCGGCTGCCGCCGTCTCCACCGCGTCGCCGGGTGCCGTCTCCGCGGGGTCCATGAGGTCGAGGTCCGCGGCACTCGGTTCGGCTGAGTCGACGGCGGGTGCGCCTTCGGCGAGGGTGTCCGCCAGGCTGGCATTGAGCTCCGCGGAGAGGTCGATGTTCGGCACCTCGGACCCCAGCTCGATGCGCTCGTCGTCCGGCGTCCGGTCGACCGAGAAATCGCCGGGCTCCACCCCACCGATCTGAACTGCCACATCAGCCGGCTCCGGGCGCTCGATATCCAGCTCGATTCCCATCGGGCCGCCGGATTCAGCCGCAGTATCGAGCTGGATCCCCTCGAGCAACTGAGCCGCCGCGACGTCGTCCGGGGACACCTCCAGCCCGGTCCGGATGATGTCGCCGAGCGGCGCAGAGTCGGCCGCCTCGGGCTCCACGGTGAGCCGCTCGGGCACCACGAGGCCGGGGAGGGTGGCTGCTGGCTCTTCGACCGTCGGCGGAGGATCGATGAGCGAAACGACCGGCTCCGGAGCGGGAACCGATGCGACCGGCGCGGCCGCGGGGGGCGACGACGTGCCGCCGAAGCCGGTGTCGAGGAAGATGAGATCCCCCCCGCGGCGGCGGCTTACGTCCTGCTCGCCGTCCTCGAATGGCTCGATGCGCTCCCGAGTGCGCCTCGCGGCGATGACGTCGCCGCTGGCCTCGAGCTCGGTGCACAGCTTGTCCAGCTGTTCGTGCGCCTCTTCGGGTCGTTGCGACGCGCGCAGGAGCTCCACGAGCATGAGACGTATCTCCTGGCTCCCGGAGAACTGATCGGCGAACTCCTTGACCGCGCCGAACGCCTCATCCAGCTGACCCTGGGCATTCATCCGCTCGATGAACTCCAGCAGGTTTCGCTTGGCCTCGATGACGACATTCTTGCGGGCGTGCAGCTGGGCGAGCTTGAGGTAGCTCTGGGTGCGCCCCGGATTCACCCGGAGGATCTTGCCGCAGAGCGCGATGGCGTTGTTGAAGAATCCCTGATCGGCATACAGGTCGACAGCCCGCTCGTAGTGCCGCACGGCGGCTTGGGTATCGTTGATCTTGAGGTAAAGATCACCGACCCGATTGTAGAGCGAGAGGTCCGGCGCCGCCTCTCGGCCGGACTCCATCTGCTGAATTGCCTTGACGTAGGCCTCGATCGCCTTTCGCCAATCCTCCTTCTGCTCGAACTTTCGCGCCGTGTCCTTCAGCTTCTCTAGGCTCATTCGGCTCGGGCGTGCGAGGGGGAAAAGGCGATGGGGCTTGGACTTGGAATATTATCGGGAGGTGTGGCGGCCAGGCAAGCAGGCAGGGGCCAAAATGGCCGGCTGTCAGGTCGGTGACAGGCCTGGGTCCAGCTCTCCGTCGGCCACCGCCCGGGCCAGCCGCTCGAGATCGGGGTTGGGCGGCCGATCCCCCGCTAGGGGAGGCACCGAGGGTGACAGGCTGCGAACCCGAGCGTACAGGCGGGCCACGCCCCGGCCCGGCGCGAGCGGCTTGATGAACTCCAGTCCCTGCGCACCGCACAGGAGCTCCGCGGCTACGACTCGACGGGCGTTGGCGAGAATACGACGCGCCTTCCACGCGGCCGCCATGCCCATGGGAACGAAATCCTCTTGATTGGCGTCGGTCGGGATCGAGCCGACGCTGGCGGGCATTGCGATGGCGCGCGACTCGGCGACCAATGACGCCGCCGTGATCTGTACCATCATGTAGCCCGAGCTGAGCCCGGGATCCGCGGTAAGGAATGCCGGGAGCCCTTGGGAGAGGTCCGGATTGACCAGGCGCTCGACCCGCCGCTCGGCAATGGCCTGGAGCGTCGTGAGCGCGATCGCCAGGAAGTCCAGCGCTTGCGCCACAGGCTGACCATGGAAGTTCCCGCCCGATAGAACCTCGCCGCCATCGAACACCAGCGGATTGTCGGTAGAGGCGTTGAGTTCGATTTCGGCGGTGCGCTCGGCGAATGCGATCGCGTCGGCCACCGCGCCGAACACCTGCGGCGCGCACCGCAGGCTGTATGCGTCCTGCACCCGGGGATCGTTCTCGCGGTGGGACTCGCGGATCTCACTGTCCGCGAGCAGGGCGCGCATGAGTGCCGCGGCAGCCAGCTGCCCGGCATGGGGCCGTGCCTCGTGGATCCGGGGGTCCAGCGGCACCGGGGTGCCGCGGAGCGCCTCCAGGCTCATCGCAGCGGCCGCGACCGATGTCCGCCAGAGGACCTGGGCGTCGTGCACCAAGAGGGCCAGCCACGCGGCCTGCGCCTGGGTGCCATTGATGAATGCGATCCCCTCTTTCGGCGCGAAGGTGAACGGAGCCAATCCGGCCGCGGCGAGCGCAGGGCCGGCCGGCCGGCTGCCGGCGCTGCCATCGAGCAGCTCTCCCTCGCCCATCAACGCCAGCGCCGTGTGGCTGAGCGGAGCGAGATCGCCGCTGGCCCCCACGCTGCCCTGCTCCGGCACCAGGGGAATGAGCCCGGCGTTGAGCATGGCCACCAGCGCGTCCACCAGGGCCGGGCGGACGCCGCTGGTCGGGCGAAGCAACACGTTTGCCCTGAGCAGCATGAGGCCCCGGACGATATCCCGCGGGAGTGGGTCGCCCACACCCGCGGCATGGCTGCGAATGAGGTTGGCCTGAAGCTGGTCCAGCTGATCGGCTGGAACTCGAACGTTGGCGAGCTTGCCGAAGCCGGTGTTGATCCCGTACATCGCCTGGCCGCCGGCGATGGCGGCCTCGACCGCGCTCCTGCTCGCCTGCAACCGCTGGCGGGCCGGCGCACTGATGGCGACGCGCACGGACGGGTCACGCGCCACCCGTACGACGTCACCGATCGTGAGCGAGCGTCCATCGAGCATGCATTGTGGTCCCGGCATGCTCGAAGATACACCGCCCGTGCGGCGCTATCGGACCGGCGAGATGCGCAGCTCGGGATTCTCCGGATCCGTCTGGTAGGCCCAGTCGAGGATCAGGAAGTTCTGTCCCACGTGCGTCGTGCGCACCGCGCCGTAGCGGAACAACCCGTCACCGCCGGGCATCTGGAACACGTAGCCTCGTCCGGGTACCGCCTCGAGTTCGGAACGGGCGAAGCCGCTGATGGGGGCGATGTCGATGCTCGTCAGGTCGGCCACGTCGCCGTACGACGCCACCGTCGTGGACGAGAACACCGGGGCGAGGAACAGGCGACCTGATCCGTCC
>DATAFP010000187.1:0-1734 GCA_036257415.1 Gemmatimonadales bacterium | reverse complement strand
AGGCGCGTGACCTGATAGACGAGATTGCCATAGAGGACGACGCCTGCGATGGCGAGGAAGACGAGCTGCTCGACGGCGAGCGCGTGGTTCCCGGCCTGCAGGTGCTCGGTCAGGATCCCCGCGGCCTCGGCGACCAGCAGCGTACCGGCGGCGAGCGTGAACCCAAACGAAATCCGGGTGATGCCGCGGTCGTGGGCGATCCGGGTTCGCTCCGTGCTCTCCAACCGGTTCCGCACGCCACTCCACAACTCTGCGACAGATCGCCCGCGCGCGGCCGGACCCCCGCACAAACGCGAGATCTTTCGGGATGAATCTCAGCAGTATATGTGGGCGACACCGCACAACTGGTGACTCTCGTCACAGCGCACGAGGAGACCGGGCGCCAACCGATGTGCAAAGAGTCGAGCAACCCCGCCGGCTCGCGGGGAAAACAGCGATCGGGACTCAGTTCGCGGTCAAGGACTCGACGGGAAGCCCCAGGCCCTGTCGATGCGCAGCGAGTGCCCGGCTGCGGTGAAGACGAACCCAATGCGACTCCCCCTGCGGCGACGTCGCGAGGTCGGGCTCCCGATACGCCGGATCTGCGAGCGCCTCGGCGAGCGAGATGAAGCGGTATCCGCGGCGCCCCATCCAGTCCAGGTATTCCCCGAGATGGTGGGCGCTGATCTCGTTGGCGTGTATGAGCAGGATCTGCGGTGGCTCCCGGTCGAAGAGCTCCTTGGAGAGAGCTTCGGCCGCCAGCGTCGACTCCTCCATGTCCCACCTCCAACCCTGTACCCAACGCTCCGCCGCCTCCGCATCGTCGCCCATGCGCGCCCGCGAATAGCCCGTGCTGAAGTACCAATCCCGAGTAAGGATCGTGACCGGCGCCACCGGACTGCCGAGTTCGGCGAGGGCCGCGCGCACCGCGGAACGCGCCGCCGGGTCCCCGCCCTCGGACAAGAACGGGTAGCGGAAGGGAATCCGCTGGCCGGCGGGCAGATGCCGGCGCACCGCCTCGTGGCCCCGGCGGAGATCCTGGATGAAGGCCGTGGGGCCTACCTCCTGCAGGTCCGGGTGCGACCAGGTGTGATTGCCGAACTCGATGCCCGCCTGCGTCCAGAGCGGCACCAGTCCCGGCATCGCCGCATCGACCGCCATGTTGAAGAAGCCGGTCGCCGGCAGGTTGCGCTCTCGGATGAGCTCGCTGAGGCCGACGACGATCTGCCGGCGGTACTCCGCGTCCGGGAAGATCTCGGCAGCGGCCAGCGGGAGATCGTCGATCGTCACGGCCACCGCGCGCGTGGAGCCGTGCACGGAGCCACGGCTCGCACAGCCGACGATCCCGCTCGCCAGGAGGAGAGCTAGGATCGAGAGCCGGAAGCCGGAGCGGCCGCCCTGCCCGATTGCTGGTGCACGCGTCATCGGGTGTCCGACAATAGAAGAGCCGCGAACGAAGTGCTCGGATCCTAGCTCGTAACAGCGGTCCTTCCCCGGAGTTGCGTCCCAGCATGCAAGGTTTCATCGTCCTGGCCGCCGGCATCGCCGCCTCGGTTGCGATCTTCCACGCGGCTTCCCTTCCTTTCGCGTGGGTCGCATTCCTCTGGAGCGCGATCTTCGTCCACACTGCGTTGCGACGTGCCAAGCGCGGCCGTGGGGCGCTGTGGTTCAACGGCGCCGTCGCGCTCTTCCTGCTCGGGGGATACGAGCTCTTCCTCTGGTGGGGTCAGCAGAAATCCGGCCAGATCCACTACG
>DATAFP010000158.1:0-11166 GCA_036257415.1 Gemmatimonadales bacterium | reverse complement strand
TTGGACGCGTTGGGAATGCAATTGGTCGCCACCATCGTCTCGATCAGTTGGACGAACTCGCCCCACGAGGCCAGCGTGCGCGGAATGCCGGTGCGGGGGAACCCGCGGAAGATCACGCTGCGGTACGACTTGAGGCCGGTGTTGCGGCCGTTCCAGAATGGTGAGCTGGTGGTCAATGCCAGCACGTGCGGCAGCATGTAACGCGACACGTTCATCGCATCGATCATGAACTCCTTGTCCTCGATGCCGATGTGGACGTGGGTCCCGAAGATCAGCAGCCGCTGGGCCAGCTCCTGGAGATCTTGCTTCACCCCGCTGTAACGCTCGAGCGGCGTGATCTCCTGGGTGACCCAGGACGAGAACGGGTGGCTTCCCGCCGCGGCGATCTTGAGCCCGTTCTTCCCGGCCAGATCCATGACGACCCGGCGCAGGCGGATCAGCTCCGCCCGCACGTCCGCCGGGGTATGACACACCTTGGTGCCGATCTCCACCATCGACTGGTGCAGCTCCGGCTTCACTTCGCCGATGACCACCGAATCCTCCTTGAGGATCTCGGTGATGTAGGAGCGGAGCTCCCGCGTCGCCGGGTCGATGATCTGATACTCTTCCTCGATGCCGATCGTCAGGCTGGGCGGCTTCATCGCTATCTCTCCTCGACCACGAACGTCGGGACCGTCGACCCGCCACCGGCCGTGACGTTCACCAGCGGGTCGGTGGACACCCGCGAGAGGCAACCGTCCACCCGGCTCATGTCGTACGCGTATGGCGCGACGTCGACGATGCGGCTCCCGAAATGAAGCCGCCCATGCACGACGGTCGGGTAGGTCTCGGACGGCAGGTCGATCCGCTGCTGCACCACGTATGGCCGGGTCAGCGCCTCACGAGTCGCCCGCTCCCATTCGGCGTCGCTCACGGTCCATCCGAGGACGACCCCCGCGCCGCCGTAGTCGTCGTTGGGCTTGAGCACTAGCTGCTCGCGGCCCGCGAGCACGAACGGCACCAGATCCACGGTGCGACGGCCGAACCGGGTGCGCCGCTCCTCCACCCGGCGGGTCCACGGTACCAGCCGTGCGATGGCCTTGCGCTCGTCCAGGTCGAACAGCCGGGCGTTGCGTTCGTCGCTCAGCACGGCGAGGCTCGCCTTCTTGTGGAGCGGCTTGCAGTGGAAGGAATCGACCATGGCGACTGCGCCGTCGCGCACCGCGCGCACCAGCGGATGGTCGAGCCCACCGCGCGCCACGAGCTCCGCGAGGAGGACCCGCTTGTACACGACCGTCACCGCGGCCCCGTTGGCGTAGACGCGCCCGTTTCGATACTCGAGCTCGCCGGGATCGGCGATGACGCAGCCGGCGCCCAGCCGGCAGAAATATTCCTGGAACAGCCGGAATTCGCTCTGGGTGGGAACGTCGTGCCAGTCCACGATCGCGATCGTCATGGCCTCGCCCCGGCCGAACCGCTCGATGTGCGCGTCGACCAGCGCGTCGAGCACGTTGTGCCGGCCCGGCATGGGAACCATCCGCCAACGGCGTTGGAAGCTCCGTGCTACGGGGAGCGCGAGAAACAGCTCAGCGAGCGCGTCGCTGTACCCGACGCCCGCCGGGGTCTCGGCGTTGTACTCGGTGACTTTGAGCCCGCCTTCGCCGGCGGTGAAGAACGCGTCGATCCGGGACAGCGGCGTGGCGATCCGGGCCGGAGGAAGTGCCCGCAGCATCGCCTCCTCCCAGCTCTCGAGTCCGAACTGCGCGAGGAGGGCGGGATCGGCGAGCGCGGCGGCGTTCGCCTTGCCGAAAGCGCGGAGCAGCGGGCCGAGCTGACCGCGAAGCGAGGCGTACTGCGCCGGCGAGAGGAACCGGGGCCGGAGCACGGTGCAGAGCGGCCGGTCGCCGAACACGAGACCGCGCTCGGCGAGGCGCGCGTCGAGCCATGCCGCCGACTCCGCCGCCGCGTCGTCGGTGAGGCCGGCGTGATAGGCCGCGACAGCCATCTCGGAGCGGTTCACCGGGTCGCGCCGGAGAGAAATCCCGCCCAGCCGACCGGACGCGGCGGGCGGGGCGCGGTCGCGAGCTTGATGGCCATGTCGCCCATGCGCTGCACCGTCCACTGGAAGTAGTCCGGCGTGAGCGAATTGATGTCCATATCCGGCGCGGGGTTCATAAAGTCGATCGCATACGGAATTCCGTCCCGAACCGCCCACTCCATCGAGTTCATGTCGTAGCCCAGCGCGCGCACCAGCGTCAGGGAGTCGTGGACGATGCGCTTCCCCAGCTCGGGCGAGAGATGGGCGTGCTCCACGATGTACCGCCGTTCCCGTGGGTCGTACTTCATCGGGAGCACGTGCTCCCGCCCGATCACCAGGCAGCGGACGAATTGCTCCCACTGAATGAACTCCTGCACGATCATCGTGAGCAGTCCCGAGTTGTTGTAATGCTGAAGCAGCTCGTCCAGCGAGTGGCAGACGTACACTTCCTTCCATCCGCCGCCGTGCGCGTCCTTCAGGATGCAGGGCATCCCCACGTGCGCGGCGATCGCGTGCCAGTCAAGCGGAAAAGCGAGGTTGCGGAGGCTCTCGTCGTGCTTGATGCCCGGGATGTACTCCTTGTTGGGCAGCACCACGGTCTTGGGGCTGGCGAGTCCGAGCGAGTGGGCCAACGTGGCGCCGAAGAACTTGTCGTCGGCGCTCCACATGAACGGATTGTTGACCACCGTCGTCCCGTGCAGCACCGCGTGCTTCAGGTAGGTGCGGTAGAACGGGACTTCGTGCGAGATCCGGTCGATCAGCACGTCGTAGGGTGGGGCGGTATCCATCTGGGGAGCCCCCAGCTTGGCGTATTCCACCACCACGCCGGCCTGGCGCCGCGCTACCTCCTCCATCAGCGCCGGCGGGAACGACCACTCCCGCCCGACGATGAGCCCTACCCGCTTGGGTGCCATGCGTTGATCTCCGCCTGCTTAATCGTGTCCGCCGATATATGTCACGATCATCTGCCGCCACCAGGGCCAGTCGTGCGCCCAGCCGTCCCAGAGGCGGAGCGCGTTGCCGACCTGCTTGCTCCACAGCACGCTGGAGAAATACTCGTTGTTGGCCCGGAGCCCGTCATCCTTACCCACCGCAAGTATGATGTCGAGCTTGCAGAGCAGCGCCAGCCGCGCCGGATCGTGCTCGTGCTGCATGAAGTCGCAGGGATTGTGGAGATAGACCAGCTCGTCCGAGTACCCGTCGGTCTGCTGCTTGATGTCGTACAGCCCGCTCATGCCGATCACTCGGCCCACCAGGTCGGGATGCCGCAGCGCGAAGCTCATGGCGTGAAAGGCACCGAAGCTCGCACCCGTCGTGATCAGGAACGGGCTGGGGTTGAGGTAGGTGCTGAGCCGGACCACCTCCTCCCGGACGTAGCGGTCATAGCGATCCTGCCACTCGGCGCGGTCGTGCGGGCGCCGCCACTTCGCGTACCAACTCTCGGAATCCACGCTCGACACGCAGAACAACTGCAGCCAGCCGCGCTCCAGGTGCTCGCCCAGCGCGTCGATCATGCCGCGGTCCTCCCACTCGAAGTAGCTGCCCATCGACGAGGGATACACCACTACCCTGGCCCCGGCGTGCCCGAAGACCAGGAGGTCCATCCGCCGGCCCCACAATGCCGGGCTGTCCCACGCGTGGTGCTCACGCCGCATCGCCCGCCCCCTGATGCATGGGACCACCCGCGACCAGAAACGGGAATGCCGCACGGATCCGGCGCCCCCACGACGTCTCGTCGTGAGCGCCATCCGGCTCTTCCACATACTGGAGGGTGGCCCCCGGCAGGTAGCCCTTGGCGATGAGCAGCTCCCGCATGCGTCGTGCGTCGCGCATCGTGCGGGCCGGCTCGCGGCCGCCCGCGTCGAGGTAGATGCGACCGCCGTCGAAGCGCCGGTGGCGCGCCCAGCGGAAGATGGCGCCCCGCGCGAACCAGAGCGACGGGCTCAGGGCCGCGACCGCGCCGAAGCTCTCGGGATGGGCCAGGAACGTATACAGGCTCACCAGCCCGCCCAGCGACGACCCCGCCACCGCCGTATCTCCTCGCCCTGGGCGGGTGCGGAACTCCCGGTCAACCAGGGGCTTCAGCGTGCGGGCGATGAACCGCGCATAGGCCTCACCGCGGCCGCCGCCGTGGCGCGCGTCCGAGAACGGTCCATACTCGTCCTTCCGCTCCCCGGCCATGTTCGGGATCCCCACCACGATCGCCTCCACACCGGCGGCGGCGTGCTCGGTGAGCGTTTCGAGCAGCCCCCAATCGCCGGCGAAGCTGGTCGCCGCATCGAACAGGTTCTGCCCGTCCTGCATGTAGACCACCGGATAGCGGCGATCGCCGCCGGGGTAGGAGGGAGGCAGCGCGACCAGCACGTCGCGTCGGTTGGCCAGCTCGGGGCTGTGCACGTCCTCGAGCCGGGCGAGGGTGACGGTCACAGCTCCATGCTGCGCATCCGCGCCAGCGCGAGCCGGAGCGACGCCAGCGTCGCGAACGCGCACAACAGCGCCACCCACACGAGCGGCATCAGCTCTTCGGGGCCGAGGGCCAGCGGCCGTCCGGCGTGCTCCCGTCGGATCGCGGCCGACACCCCCCGGGCTTCCACCATGATGATGATGCCGAGCAGCAGGACGCTCGCCATCATGTACACCAGCCCGCCGAAGCTGGTGGGGATCTGCGCCGCGTTCTCGGTGTCGAATCGCGGGAAGTAGGTGCCGAAGCTGAGCGCGAGCGCGCTGGCAGCGAGCGTGAAGAGCACCATCGTGCTCACGCTCACCAGCATCATGAACGGCGACGCCCGCAGGATCACGTTCGTCACTCCCGTGATCGCCAGCGCCAGCGCCAGGAGCGGCGCGGTGCCGATCCAGTATTTGCTCCAGAACATGGCGCGCACGTCAAGCGGGCTCGAGCGCAGCAGCCACAGCTGACGGCCTTCCAGCGAGACCGAGGGGAACAGAAACCGCGCAGCGATCGCGGCAAGCACGAACCCCGCGAGCCCCAGGTTGAGAAATACGACCATCGTCACCACGTGCGCGGGCACCTGTTCGCCGCTGAACAGCGGCAAGGCCTGGATGTTGAACAGGTACACCACCACCAGCACGCCGAGGAGGATGAGCTGGCCCCACTGGGTCGGATCGCGGAAGAACAGGCGGGTGTCCTTGAGCAGGAACTCCCGCCGGTCGGGCGGGAGGGGTGAGAGCACCCGTGCGAGCAGCACGGCCCAGCGCCCGCCTCCGCCTCTCACGCGGCCGCTCTCCTGCGCCTTGGAGTACGCCCTGCGATAAATCGACCGATGGAGCACCGCGCCGCCCGCCGCCGAGACCAGTGCCATCCCCCACAGCATGGTGGGCGGCCACGGATCGGCGATCCGGAGGAGCCAGTTCATCACCGTGCGGGAGGCCCATTCGGTGGGCAGGAGCGGATTGGCCGGTGCCTGCAGAACCGCGATGAATTCGGCCAGTGAGCGGAAGCCCTCCGGTCGGACCAGCTGTTCCGGCTGCGCCACCCGGAACAACAGGACCAGCGCCGCGGCCGCGCCTACCGCGACCAGGCTGAGCAGCTCCTTCGCCCGTCGTGCCGGAACGATGGTGACGAGCAACAGCGTGCAGGCCGACCCGATGACGGCCGGAATGGCGAGCAGCGGGAGAAACGCGGCCAGCGCGATTACGGGATACAACGGCCCCCCGTTGTAGACGATCCCGTACGCCGTCAGAATCGGCACCGCCAGGAGCGCCACCATCCACGACGAGTGGAGCATGGTCTCGACCAGCTTGGCGAAGTAGAATCGCACCGAGTGCACCGGCGTGGACGCTAGAAAGTCGAGGTCCTTGGCGAGGAACAGGCACGACAGCGCGGTAATGAGGTTTGACAGCAGCAGGATCGACCCGAATGCGAGGAAGGTGAGACTCAGCAGCTTGGCAGCGAGGAGACTGCCGATGTCCTCGACGCCCTTGAAGTAGCGTAGCACACGGTAGACGATCCCGAAGGCCGTTCCCCAGAACACCAGCCCGAGCAGTGCGAGCACGGCGGCCTTCGGGCCGGCGTTGGCCTGCTGCCGGCGTACCCGCGCGACCGCGCTCTGCCATTTAGGCGCGAGGACGACCCAGAAGCCGGGGCCTCGATACTTGTGAAGGAAGGTCACGCTAGCCGTCGAGCGCGGTGTCGAGCTGGCCTTCGCGGAGCCCGCCGGTGAGCCGGAGGAAGAGGTCCTCGAGACTCGAATCGCCGGCCGCCGTCTGCTCCCGCATCTCGTCCATCGTCCCCAACGCGAGGATCCGGCCGTGGTGCATGATCGCGAGGCGGTCGCATACTGCTTCGGCCACTTCGAGCGTGTGGGTGCTCATAAGCACAGTGCCCCCGCGATCCACGAACTGGCGGAACAGGTCCTTCAGCAGCCTGGCGCCCTTGGGATCGAGGCCCACCATCGGCTCGTCCACGACGATCACGTCGGGCCGGTGCACCAGCGCGCTGGCAATGATCAGCTTCTGCCGCATGCCGTGGCTGTACGACTCGGTCAGCTCGTGCTTCCAGGGCGTCAGCTCGAACAGCTCGAGCAGCTCGTCGATCCGGCGCTCAACCGCGGCGTCCTGCTGTCCGTACAAGGCGGCGGCGAACCGCAGGAACTCCACACCCGTGAGCTTGTCGTAGACGAACGGCCGATCGGGGATGTAGCCCAGCCGCGCCTTAGCGACCAGCGGCTGAACCCCGAGATCGATGCCGGCGATCTCGATCCGGCCGGCGGTTGGCAGGATGATTCCGGCGATCATGCGGAGGGTCGTGGTCTTGCCGGCGCCGTTGGGCCCCAGGAAGCCAAACAGCTCACCCCGCTCCACCCGGAGATCGATTCGGTCCACCGCCGTGAAGCGGCCGTACCGCTTGGTGAGGCCGGCCAGACGGATCACGCGCGCCTCCGTTCCACGATCGCGGCCACCAGCGCGCGCTCCTCTTCGCCATCTACCACGATGCTGAGCCGGCCGGGCGCGGGCCCGGCCGGCGGAAACGTCTCGACGAGGAGCTCGGCCGCCTCCTCGGGCGCCAGCTGCCCGGCGCCGGCGCCGACCAGCGGCGCGGCCACCGATGCCAGCCCCCAATCTGCGGCGCGCTGCCACGCCGAAACGAGGGCCCTCCGCACCACGTCGCGTCCGGTGACCGCTGTCTGGTCCCGGATCACCACGTGAAGCACCAAGGGCGCCGCGAGGTCGCCGGCGGCGGTGACCACCGCCGCGCCGGCGGCGAGCGGCGCCGAGACCCGGCGCAGCGCGGCGAACCGTTCGCCCGCCTGGCGGTCGAGCGCCGCCATGGCGGGGGTGACCGGCTCGAGCAGCTCGTCAGCGGCGCGGAGGACGGCGTCGGCGCGAACGAAGGCGAGATCGTCGATCACTACGTCGATCACTGGCCGGCGAGCGCCCGCGCTCGGCGGTACATCAGCGTGGCTTCGTCGGATCGTTCCAGGCGATCGAGGACCCTGCCCAAGAGGTTGTACGCGCGGGATTGAGTTGGATCGAGTGCCACGGCACGCTCCAGCGCGGCCGCGGCGTCGGTGAGCCGCCCGCTCTGGTTCAGGGCCTCCGCCAGCTCGACGTGGGCAGCGGCGTTCGCCGGCCCGAGCGCCACGGCACGCGCGAACGCCTCCGCCGCTTCGGCCGCGCGGCCGCGGCGAACCAGGATCAGCCCGAGCTCGAAATGGGCCGCTGCTTGCGCCGGCTGCAGGCGCATCACGCGGCGAAGATCGGCTTCAGCGGCGTCGTACTGGCGTTCCTGCCCGTGCGCGCGACCCCGCGCGAGCAGCAGCTCGATGTGGTCCGGCTGACGTGCGAGCCCGTCGTCGAGCGCCAGGACCGCGAGGTCCGGCCGGTCGTCGCGCTCGAGTACCTGGGCAAGCGCGATCCGGGCATCGGCCTGGAGCGGGTCCGTAGCCAGGATCCGTTCGTAGTGGTCGATCGCTTCTCGGGAGCGGCCCGCGGCGGCGGCCTCACGCGCCAGGCGGCGCCAGCGCGCCGCGACCGGCTCCAACGGGTCTCCCGGCGGGCCGAACACTTCGTCGGGCGCGCGGAACCGGCCGCTGTGACGCCGGCGCCGGGCTCGTGGCATTGTGGGGCTCCGATTACAGGGCGGAGTGGGGAAATATAAGAGGCGACCGGCCTCGGCGCCTGACTGCCTGTCCCATTGAATCGCGCCCCGCGGCGCCGGTAGCTTTCGGGGCTTATGGCTGAGGAATTTCTGGTCGTCCGGGGCGCCCGCGAGCACAATCTCAAGGACATTTCGGTCGCGATTCCCCGCAACCGCCTGACGGTCATCACCGGGCTGTCCGGCTCGGGCAAGTCGTCACTCGCATTCGACACGATCTACGCCGAAGGCCAGCGCCGGTATGTCGAATCGCTGTCCGCCTACGCCCGGCAGTTCCTCGGCTTGATGGAAAAGCCCGATGTAGACGCCATCGAGGGTCTCTCGCCCGCCATTTCGATCGAGCAGAAGACCACCGGGCAGAACCCGCGCTCCACCGTCGGCACCGTCACCGAGATCTATGACTATCTCCGGCTGCTCTGGGCGCGGGTCGGGATTCCCCATTGCCCCAACGATGGAAGCCCGGTAACTCGGCAGAGCGCCGCCCAGATTACCGATACCGTCCTCGCCTGGCCCGAGGAGACCCGGATCGAGGTGCTGGCGCCGCTGGTCCGGGGTCGCAAGGGCGAATTCCGCGACCTGCTGGAGGACGTCCGGCGGCGGGGCTTCGTCCGGGCCCGGGTCGACGGCACCACCTACGACCTGGCGGAGGTTCCCTCGCTCAACCGCCGCCAGAACCACGACATTTCAGTAGTCGTGGATCGGCTCGTGGTCCGGGCGGCCGACCGTGCGCGGCTCAACGATTCGATCGAGACGGCTTTGAAGCTTGCCGACGGCATCGTGGAGGTCGTTCGACATGAGGCACCGCCGGCCGGAGCGTCGGCCCATCTGTTTTCCGAACGGTTTGCCTGCCCGGTCTGCGGGCTGTCCCTTCCCGAGCTCGAGCCGCGCCAGTTCTCCTTCAATTCGCCATTCGGCGCCTGCCCCGACTGCCATGGGGTCGGAACCCGCCGCGAAGTAAACGCCGAGCTGGTGCTCGGCGATCCCAGTATCTCGATTCTCGAAGGCGTCATCCTGCCGTGGGGGGAGCCGTCGGGCTATCTCCGCAAGGTGGTGCTGCCGACACTCGCCAGGACCTTCCGCTTCGATCTCAGTGCGCCCTGGGGCGACATCGGCGCCGATGCCCGAAAGGCGATTCTGCACGGCGCGCCCGGCCGGCTCCGGTTCGCGGTATCCGGAGCGCGCGGCAACGGCGGGCGCGACTTCGAGAGCGAGTGGGAAGGGGTGCTGCGCAACGTCGAACGGCGGTACCGGGAGTCCACCAGCGATTCCGTGCGGGATCAGCTCGAGGAGTACATGATCGAGCAGCCCTGCCAAACCTGCGGCGGCCGGCGGCTCAAGCGCGAGAGTCTGTCCGTGCTGGTACACGGTCGGAGCATCGGTGACGTGGTAGACCTTCCAGTAAACCGCGCCCTCGAGTTTTTCGAGAGCATCCCGCTTCGCCGAAATGCGCGCGATGGGGTCGACCCGGATATCGCCGGGCCGATTCTCAAGGAAGTGGGCGACCGGCTCCGCTTCCTCCGCGACGTCGGGCTCGAGTACTTGACGCTCGGCCGTGCCGCCACGTCGCTGTCGGGCGGCGAGACCCAGCGGATCCGCCTCGCCACTCAGATCGGCTCGCGGCTCGTAGGCGTGCTCTACATCCTCGACGAACCCAGCATCGGCCTGCATCAGCGGGACAACGAGCGGCTGCTTGGCACGTTGCGGGGCCTCCGTGACCTGGGCAACACCGTGATCGTGGTCGAGCACGATGAAGACACCATCCGCTCGGCCGACCACCTGATCGACCTGGGCCCGCGGGCCGGCCGCTTCGGCGGCGAGGTCGTGGTCGAAGGCGAGCTGGCCGACGTGCTGCGCCACGCGACCTCACTGACCGCGCGCTACCTGCGGCGCGAGCTGCGCGTGCCGGTGCCGGCCGGCCGGCGCCTTGCCGATCCCAAGCGCCGGCTTCGCGTGGTCGGGGCACGCGAAAACAACCTCAAGGACGTGACCTTCGCCGTTCCCCTCGGCCTGTTCGTGGCGGTGACCGGCGTGTCCGGCTCGGGCAAGAGCACACTGGTGACCGACATCCTGTACCGTGCGCTCGCTCGCCACTTCTATCGCGCCAAGGTTGTCCCGGGTGCGCACACTCGGCTCGAGGGACTGGATCAGATCGACAAGGTCATCGACATCGACCAGAGTCCGATCGGTCGCACGCCGCGGTCGAACCCCGCCACCTACACCGGCCTCTTTACGCCAATCCGCGAGCTGTTCACCGCGCTCCCCGAGGCCAAGATCCGGGGTTATGGGCCGGGGCGCTTTTCCTTCAACGTGAAGGGAGGGCGGTGCGAAGCCTGTCAGGGCGACGGCCTGGTCAAGATCGAGATGCATTTCCTCCCTGACGTGTATGTGCCGTGCGAGGTGTGCAAGGGACGGCGGTACAATCGCGAGACGCTGGAAGTGCGGTACAAGGGCAGGAGCATCGCCGACGTGCTCGACCTCACGGTGGCGGATGGGCTCGACTTCTTCTCGGCGCAGCGACGGATCGCTGAAAAGCTGGAGCTGCTCAACGACGTGGGGCTGGGCTACATCCACCTCGGCCAATCGGCCACGACGCTGTCGGGCGGTGAAGCCCAGCGGGTGAAGCTCGCCACCGAGCTCGCCAAGCGCGACACCGGGCGGACGCTGTACATCCTCGATGAGCCGACCACTGGCCTGCACTTCGAGGACGTGCGCCTGCTGCTAGAGGTGCTGCACCGGCTGGTGGACAAGGGGAACACCGTGCTCGTGATCGAGCACAACCTCGACGTCATCAAGACGGCGGACTGGATCGTGGATCTCGGCCCCGAGGGGGGCGACGCCGGCGGCCGGATCGTGGAACAAGGAACGCCGGAGGCCGTTGCAGCCTCCTGCGAGGGGTTCACAGCTCAGTTTCTCCGACGAGCACTCACTGCTGCGGGTGCGTCTCCCATTTCGGCTCCTTCGCGGCCGGGTCCACCTTGAAGCGAATCCACATGCCGGAGAGCCCGTGGCCCGGCACGCCGCAAAAGATCCGATA
>DATAFP010000157.1:0-1820 GCA_036257415.1 Gemmatimonadales bacterium | reverse complement strand
GGTGCGCCAGAACAACGACATGCGCCGGATCTCAGCTTGGGCCGCGATCTGGGCGGTCCCGACCCTGCTCGCCGGCATCTACGGAATGAACTTCCGGTACATGCTCGAGCTCGGCTGGCGCTTCGGCTACCCGCTGACACTGGTGGTGATGGTGGTCATCTGCCTAGGGCTGTACCGCGCATTCCGGCACAACGGCTGGCTGTAGCTGGCGCAACGCCAGCCGCTCAAGCACCTGGCGACCAGGCACGAGCACGTCCGACTTGACGCGTTGCCGCCATGCGACGCCGCCAGAGGAGACTTCTTGGACAACCGTCGAGACTCGGTGTTCTTCCACACATGCGCCGCCACGCGACCCGCGGGATCGTCCAAAGTCAACTTCAAAACCAAGACCGCAGCCCGCACGGACCTGGGCCGCTTCGGGAACCACTGGCCCTCCAGCAGCGGCGGTCAGTTCGAGTCCGCCAGATACCGGGCCGTCGTCGGCGAACGCTCGGCTACTTCCACCAACGCGTCCTCGAGGTGCACGGACCGCGGACTCCAGTGGGTCCAGCCGGCGATGTCGTTTTTGATCGCCCGGAACACCTTGTCCCCGAGGACCACGGCGTTCTCTTCGTCGAACAGGTTCTCGACGTTCACCACGTCACGTAGTAGGTCCGCATCGATCCCTCTCGGGTGGTCGCATCGAGCGAGCGAACGGACCACCGGGAGCTCGGGCTCGAGCGGATCGAAGTTCGACGCCTGCCGCCACCCCCGAGCGACGGGCGTGCCGTGACGGGCATGGCGTTCGTCGGCGCCGCCGCTGTTGGGGCGGGCCGTACGCGCCGAACGCCAGGTCCGGTCTAGTCTGTGTGCTGCGCTCGCACCTCGTGTCCGGCCACCGGTTGAATCGAGGAATCCTCCTATGTCCAGTCCCGCCGGCGTTCAGCAACAGACCGTGGGTGAAGCGCTGGCGCGGCGGGTCGAGGCCCGGCGGGGCACCGAATCCGTGTGGGTGGAGGCATTACGCGAGCTGGGGACAGTGGACCGCGCGGTGTACCAGGCCGTGGCCGATACCCCCACGCCGGAGCTGGATGCTCCGGTTCGCAGGCTCTCGAACGCGGCGAACTACTCGCGGCTATGGCTTGCTGTCGGCGCCGCAATCGCCGTGCTCGGTGGCAGGCGCGGGCGGCGCGCCGCGCTGGAGGGCGTGCTGGCGATCGGGGTGACCTCAGCGGCGGTCAATCTCGGCACAAAACCGCTTGCCCAGCGGCGCCGCCCGGATCGCACCGGCTCCGCCATGTTTGCGGCTCGCCACGTACCGATGCCGGAATCGACCTCCTTCCCGTCCGGCCACGCCGCGTCGGCGTTCGCGTTCGCCTACGCGGTCGGCAGGCACCTGCCGGGCTTGGCAGTGCCGATCCGGCTGCTGGCGAGCGGCGTCGCCTACTCGCGAGTCCACACGGGCGTGCACTATCCAGGCGACGTGGTCATCGGCTCCGTCCTGGGAGCCGGAACCGCGGCAATGGTCGCGGCGGCATGCGACCGCATCCCTCAACTGCAGGACCGGAAATGCAGACGTGCATAACCGCCAACCCTGACTCGCCTCTTTTCATCGTCGGGTCAGTGCTCCGGCAGCCGGCGGGGTTCCCGCGTAGGTGGGAACCCCGCCGATGGTGAGATGCCATGATGGCGGGAGGAGATCCGGACCCGCAGAGCCCCGGGCCGGATGGTGAACTGCAGCGGCGGGCTCAGATCCACCGCCTCGCCATCAACTCCGGCGTGCACCGGCGCCGCTGCACCCACCTCCAGACGTGGCGCGCTCCACGCACGCCCTGGAGGGT
>DATAFP010000152.1:0-1668 GCA_036257415.1 Gemmatimonadales bacterium | reverse complement strand
GTGGATGCGGGGAGCACCCCACAAGGGATTCGCCGCGGCCATTTTCCTGACGAGGGCGGCGACCTCGGTGCTGACGGGTGGGCGGCCGCCTCGTGACCGGCCCGAAAGGTGGGTCCAGTACTCGCGGAAGCGGCGGCGCTGCCAGCGCAGGACGGCGTCGGGCGAGACGATGATCAGCGCCTGCCGCCAGTCGGTCCAGACCCTGGCCAGGCCGGCCCAGAACAGGCGGTCGGCCGGGCGGAGCCTCGGGCGGGGAGGCGGGGAGCCGTTCGTTTGTACACGGCAAGCTGCTGGCGCAGGGCCAGGTTCTCGAGAGCAAGCTGGCGGTGGCCGCCAACGAGGAAGGGGAGCAGCCGGAGCAGGTGGAGTAGGAGTGTGATCACGAGGCTCGATTGTGGCCGGACGGAGCCAGTGAATCAATCACTTGCCGGGCGGACGACGTTTTGTCGAAGGACAGGCCGTCCGGATCCTGGTCCGCCGCGAGGCGCTGGCCGCGAGCCATCGCCTCCTCGGTCGGGATCGCCAGTGAGCGCGCGACGGTGCGACGTGGTCTTCTGTGGCCTGTTCAGGGCCTCGCGCTTCCGCGAGCAAGGCGACGCACCGGCTGCCCCCGCGGCAAATGCGCGTCGACGGCTACGGCCTCCCCATCGGGCGGCGCGCGACCCTCGTGCTAGCGACCGGCGCGCGCCCGTACGAGATGCTCGTGAGCCTTACCCCCCGGAGCTCGACCGGCTACCGGCCGGAGAAGCCGTGCCGGTGTCCGGCCTTCGCCGGGGCTGGGCACGCCGGCCCTCTACGCGAACCCCAGCCGAGCTCTCTCTTTCCAAACCGTGACGGCACGTTTTCCTACTCAAGTTCGAAGGCGCCGATGTCCGAGAGCCCGTTTTGGGGTCGCGTCACTCCACGCTGGTCAGTCGCGGGCGCGCCGGAGGCGATCTGGTCCAGCGCCGGACTTCCCAGAACGAGGGCATGCGTCGGCGTTGGCCCACCGTTGTCCTTGAGTGCAGGAGAAAGTATCTTGGGCGTTGTCACGTTCGATGCGGGAATCACGTCGGTCGCTCCAGGGCTAACGTGCGCGACCCCGGCATTGTTCTTCTGCCCGAATAGATTGAAGGTATCGACGACGACATTTCCGGTGTTGTTGTAAACCTCCGGGCCCGCTCCGGAAGGTGCTTTGTTGCCGGAGATAAGGGTCCGGCGGAGAGTAGTCGTGCCGGACGAATTGTAGAGTCCGCCGCCGAACTTGGCGGTGTTCTTGGTGATCGTTACGTTTGAAACGGTCATGGTCCCGTCATTGAAGATGCCGCCACCCCAGAAAGTGGCCTTATTACCTGAGACGGTACTGTTCTCCATGTTCACCGTCCCAATATCGTTGTACACTCCCGCGCCAAACTCGGCCTTGTTGAGAGAGATCGTGCTCTGCGAAAGACTTGCCGTCCCCGAGCAGCCACCTGGGCCGCCGCCATTATTCACACCGCCTCCGTAACTGGAGTCACTGGAAGAGGTGGTCTTGGCCGTATTCTTCGTGATGTGGCTGTTCGCCACGGTGAGGGTCCCGCAATTGTGTATGCCGCCGCCAGCCGCATCGTCGCTGGCGCTACTCGCCGTGTTGCCGGAGACAAGGCTGTTCGAGACGGTGGCCGTCCCGTAGTTGGCAATCCCGCCCCC
>DATAFP010000120.1:0-11464 GCA_036257415.1 Gemmatimonadales bacterium | reverse complement strand
GTGCTCGTACCGTTCCCGCGTGCACCGTGGAGGAGCCGAATTGTCGGATCACAGGCAAGCCTGGCTGCCAGTTTGGCGCGCGCGGCGGTCTACCGACTCGCCGGTTGCCGGACCGGTTCCGTGCGCGCAGATTCCCTCCCGACCTATCCGGAAGTCCGCCATTCCCTTCCGCCCAATGTCCGGAGACCGGATCGTCCGACCCGCGAGCGGCGGCACGCGATGAGCGACCCGAACGAGCGGCCTCTGGCCGCGCGGCTCGGTGACGCTCTGAGCCGCGATTACACGTTGGAAGGGGAGATCGGGCGAGGCGGCATGGGGGTGGTGTACCGTGCGCGCGACGAACGGTTACAGCGGCGCGTCGCGATCAAGGTGCTCCCTCCGGAGCTCGCCTTTCAAAAAGACATTCGGGAGCGCTTCACCCGCGAGGCGCAAACCGCAGCACGACTGTCCCACCCGCACATCGTGCCGATCCATACCGTCGGCGAAGGCGCTGGCCTGGTGTACTTCGTCATGGGCTACGTGGACGGCGAGTCGGTGGCCGGCCGGCTCAAGCGCCGAGGGCGACTGCCGACGGACGAGGTCCGGCGGATCATGGCGGAAACCGCCGACGCGCTCAGCGCGGCCCACGCGGTCGGCGTGATCCACCGGGACATCAAGCCGGACAACATTCTCCTCGAGGGGAGCCGCGGGCGGGTGATGGTCACCGATTTCGGCATCGCCAAGGCGCTGTCGAGCGCGTCCGGCGCCACCCTCACCGGCGCCGGAGTGGCCATCGGGACCCCGTCCTTCATGAGTCCGGAGCAGGCCGCGGGGGAGCGTGAGATCGACGGGCGGAGCGATCTCTACAGCCTCGGCATCGTGGGCTATCAGATGCTCACCGGAGAGCTGCCGTTCAGCGCGCCGACGGTGGCCGGCATCCTGATGAAGCAGATCACCGAGGTGGCGCCGGACGTCCGGTCGGTGCGGGTCGATGTGCCGGAGGATCTCGCCCTCGCGGTCAGTCGCTGTCTCGAGAAGGATCCGCAAAATCGCTGGCCGACGGCCGACGGCTTGCGCCGCTCGCTCGAAACCCGGACCGTCACCGGTTACCAACCCACCGGGCTCGGGTTCAAGGCCGGCCGCGCGGAGCGGGCCGCGGCGGGCGGCAGCACCCGGGAGCGGGCGGGAGGCGTCGGCCCCGCGCGGCGACCGCCGGTGCCGCCGGTGCCCGCGCGTTCCCGCCCGCCCGCGGGTGCTCCGGCTCGCTCCTCCGGCCGGCGGCCCAGCAAGCCCGACGACACCCCGCTGCCGCAAACCGGCGAACCCGAGATCATCATTCGCACCCGGGCACAGTTCGCCAAGTGGGCGGCGACATCGCTCGGGTGCTTTGGGATCAACATCGCCACCGGGATCGACACGCCCTGGTTCCTCTTTCCCACCTTCGGCATGGGCATCGGTCTGCTCACCAGCTATGGCAAGGTCTGGCAGGCCGGCTACAGCTGGCGTGACGTGCTGACTCGGCCGCCGGCTCCGGACGCGATCGAAACCACCACTATGATCAAGGGCGGCAAGCTGCCGCGACAGCTGCCGCCACCCCGGGCGGATGAGTTCGGAACCCAACTCGCCACCGTGCTGCAGGCGCATGGCGACCGGGTGGCGATCTATAAGCTGCTGGATCGGCTCCCACCGTCGGAGCGGCAGCTGCTACCGGAAATCAGCTCGACCGTGGACGGGCTCTACAACCGGGCCTGCGATCTCGCCCGCACACTGCACGCGATGGACAGCAACTTCACGTCGAGCGGGCTGGAGCAGATCGAGGAGCGGCTCGCCTCGCTGCAGCGCGAGCCGGACGACGCGGAGCGTGCCCGCCGGCTTGGGCTGCTGGAAAAGCAGCGCCAGACCATCCTTGACCTGCAGGGGCGGCGGGCTCAGGTGGCGAACCACCTCGAGTCATGCGTGCTGGCGATGCAGAACGTGCGGTTCGACCTCCTCCGGCTCCGATCGGCCGGAGTAGCCGCGGTGCTGGGTGACCTGACCAACGCGACCCAGCAGGCCAAGGCGCTATCGCGGGATGTGGATCATGCCATCGCCGCGGCGGGAGAGATTCGCGAAGCGATGAAGTAGCTGCCGATGCGGAGGACCTTCGGGTTGACAGCCGTTGCACCGGACCCTAGCTATGATCGTCCTCTGCCGTGAAAGGGGGATGAGGGTTGGACGCTCGACGAGGGCCCCGATGAGCGACCACCCGCCCATGAGCGCGCCAGGATTACTTCGCAACACAAATGCGTGACCTTTCAGCTCGATGAGAGCGACAGCGGCCCTGAAATGCCGCGACTGGTGGCGAGTGGAAGCCAACGGGTCGATCCCGTTACCACTCGCCACTCTTATGTCCGGCCCCCGCGGGATGGCGGGCGCCGAGCTCGCCGCCCAACCGCCGCACTTCCTGCACGAGCAGCTCGAAGTCTTCCCGCCGGCTCCGGTGGTTGGTGATCGCCACGCGAAGCGAGTACCGGCCGGCGAGTAGCGCGTTCGATGGCACCGCGGTGCCACTCTCGTGCAACCGCAGCAGCAGCTCCTGGTTGATGGAGTCGAGCGTTGCCTCGTCGAGGCCGGGGCGCGCCCAGCGGAAGCAGACGATGTTGAGCGGTACCGGTGCCATCAGCTCCAGGTCGGGCGCGGCCGTAACCAGCTCGGCCAGATAGCGGGCCTGCTCGATATTCTGCCGCACCAGCCGGGCGTAGCGATCTACGCCGTGCTCCTTGAGCGACATCCAGACCTTGAGCGCCCGGAACCCGCGGGACAGCTGCACGCCGTATTCACTGAGCCAGATGTCGCCGCCGGCCACCCCACGGGTGGACCGAGCCAGGTAGTCTGGAAAGATCGAGAACGCGTGCCGGTGCGCCTCCGCGTCGCGGACCAGCACGCATCCCACCTCGAACGGCATATACATCCACTTGTGAAGATCGAAGGCGAGTGAATCGGCACGGGCAAGCGCCCGGGTGCTGGCAGCGTATTCGGGGACCAGCGCCGCGAGCGCGCCGAACGCCCCGTCCAGGTGGAACCAGATGCGCTCCTCGGCGCAGAGATCGGCCAACGCATCGAGATCGTCGATCGCCCCGGTGTTGACCGTGCCCAGGTTGCCGACCACGCAGACCGGAACGGCGCCATTCGCGCGGTCCTGCCGCACCATCTCGGCCAGCGCGGCAACGTCGACCCGGTAGGCGGCGTCCACCGGAGCCAGGCGCAGAGACTCGCTACCGAGGCCAAGAAGCTCGACCGCCTTTTGTACCGAGCTGTGGGATTCCCGGGATCCGTAGACCGTGAGCGACCCCCTTGCCGCGCGCACGCCCTTCTTCCGCACGTCCACACCGGCGCACACGTGTCGAGCCACCGCCAGGCCGACGAGATTGGCCATGGAGCCGCCGCTCACGAGGAGCCCGCTCGCCCCCGCCGGGTAGCCCAGCATCTCCTTGCACCAGTCCAGCACCTGGACCTCGACGTGGTTCGGCGCGTGCTCCCCGCCGCCCATGTTGGGGTTCATCGTGGAGGCGAGCATGTCGGCCAGCGCGCCCATGGGGGTACCGGTCCCCATGACCCAAGCCCAGAACCGGGGATGAACGTTCCCCATGGGGTACGGCAGGACGTGGCGGCGAAAGGCCTCGTAGGCGGCTTCCGCGCCTTCGGGCGCCCGGGGGAGCGGCTGGCGCAGCGCGACCCGGGCAGAATCGGGCAGCGGCTGCCAGACCGGTCGCTGGCGGACATGCTCCAGCCAATCGATCGCGTCGTCCAGCATGCGGTGCCCGAGGCGCCTGAACTGTTCCCAATCCGCAGGGTCCAACGATTCTTCGCGCATGATTTCTTCCGTTCCCGAGCGCTACGGTGTCCGATGCTACCGACGTGGCAACGGCCCTCCGGGATTCCGGGAGGGCCGTTGGCGGTGCGTTGCTGCGGTGCCCCAATGCAGCACCGTTAGAACCGGGTCAGCTCCGTGATCGCCTGCTTCACGTCCGCCACTTGCGGCAGAATCTCATCCTCGAGGTCGGGAGCGTAGGCCACGAAGGTATCGGTCGCCGCGAGCCGACGCACCGGGGCGTCGAGGAAGGCGAACGTCTCATCCGCGATCCTGGCCGCGATCTCGGCGCCGTAGCCCCAGGACAGAGCATCTTCGTACGCGACGAGCACCCGGTTGGTCTTGCGGACCGAGGCGTGGATTGCCGGCCAGTCCACCGGCGACAGCGAGCGAAGGTCGATCACCTCCGCACGAATGCCGTGCTCGCTCTCGAGCTCTTTCGCTGCGATCAGCGCCCGCTGCACTACCGCGCCGTAGGTGACGACCGTGACGTCCGAACCCTCCCGAACGACCTTGGCCTTGGCGAACGGGATCATGAAATTCGGCCCGGGATTCGGCGCCTTGTTGTAGGTCTGGCGATAGAGGTGCTTGTGCTCCAGAAAGAGCACCGGATCCTCGCACCGGATCGCCGTACGCAGGAGTCCATTGGCGTCGAGTGCGGTGGCTGGACACACGACGCGAAGCCCGGGGACGCCGGTGAAAATCGCGGCGCCGGTTTGGGAGTGGTATGGACCGCCACCCTTGAGATAGCCACCATAGCTGACCCGCACCACCACCGGCGCGGCCCACCCGTTGTTGGATCGCCAGCGCATCGTGGCCAGCTCGTCGCGCAGCTGCATGTAGGCCGGCCAGATGTAGTCGAAGAATTGGATCTCGACCACAGGCTTGAGCCCACGGTGCGCGAGCCCGATAGCCCGCCCCACGATGTTGGCCTCGGCCAGCGGGGAGTTGTACACCCGGGTACTGCCGAAGGCTCTCTGCAGTCCCCACGTCACCTTGAAGACTCCACCCTTGCCTTTGACCTGCGGCAGGTTGTCCTCACGCGAGCAGTCGGCCACGTCTTCGCCGAACACGACGATGCGGGGGTCACGAGTCATCTCGTCGCGCAAACACACGTTCAGCAGATCCACCATGGTGGTCGGATCGCCGCTGAAGCGGGGATCGTCCTCGGTGTCGAACCCCTCAGATGAGGGATCGACATCCATGGAGTAGACGTGATCGAAGACCGTATCGCGGGAGGGTTGCGGCGCGGCCAGCGCGATGTCGGTGGCGACCCTGAGCTCCTCCTCGACCGCGGCCACCACCGCATCCAGCTCGGCTTGCGTGGCCACGTTCCTGGCCAGGAGGGCGTCGGGGAACCGGCGAAGCGGGTCGCGGGCGGCGTCGGCATCGCGCTCGCTTCCGGGCCGGTACTGCACCTCGTCGTCGGAGAGCGAGTGCGAGTAGGGTCGGATCACGTGCGCGTGCACCAGCGCGGGCCCCTTGCGGGCCCTGCAGTACTCGTGCGCCTGCACCAGCGCATCGTACGACGCGAACACGTCGCAGCCGTCCACTTCCTGGATGAACAGGTTGGGAAAGCCGGCGACCAGCTTCGAGATCGAGCCGCCGGCGGTGTTCACTTCCACCGGGACCGAGATCGCGTAGTGGTTGTCTTCCACCAGAAACACGATGGGCAGCTTGAGATTGCTCGCGGTATTGAGCGCTTCCCAGAACTCGCCTTCGCTGGTTGTGCCATCCCCGGTGGTGCACAGTACGACCTCGTCGTCCCGGAACAGCTCGTCCCGGCCCGCGAGCTCCGGGATGCCGGCAAAGCGGAGCCAGCCTTCGGCCGCGCCGACAGCCTGGAGGAACTGGGTGCCGGTAGGACTCGACGTCGTGACGATGTTGAGATCGCGGTGACCCCAATGGGACGGCATCTGGCGCCCGCCGGAGTTTGGATCCTCGGCGGCGCCGACCGCCGACAGCAATTGCTCGGCGGCGGTCATGCCGAGGCCCAGGCAGAGCGCGCGATCGCGATAATAGAGGTAGAACCAATCGTACGCCGGGCGGAACACCTTGGCCGCTGCGGCGGTGACCGCCTCGTGCCCCGCACCGGAGATTTGGAAGAAGATGCGGTTCTGTCGCTTGAGCTGGATCTCCCGGTCGTCGATGCGACGGGACAGCAGCATGATGCGGTAGAGCTCGAGCAGCTCGGCTTTGTCCAGCTTGGCCGCGGCGGAAGCTCGAGTCCGGCTGGAGGTGCGAGTGGCCAATGGTTCTCCGGGGGCGAGGGGCCTGGTCAATACCTCGAAAGATACTCCTCGATTCGATGGATGAGCAGAGGAACGCTCACGAGCGGGTGAGCCGGCGAAGCGCCTCGAGCTTTTCGAGCGCGCTCTTGCCGGATGCGGCCGGCGCGACCGAGAAGAGATCCCGAATGTCCAGCAGGACCTCCATCATCAGCTGGTCGCGCATGAAAGCGTTGTCGAGATCCAGAAGTCGGGCTCCGTCGCCCGCCGCCTGGGCCCGATCGTACGACTCGCGATAAATCGTCTCCAGGTTGGCCAGAATCCGCTCCCGTGCGCGCATGTTCATGCATCTCCTCGCTGCATTCTCTGTCGCGCCTCGCCCAATCGCTGCATTGCAGAATTTTCCCGCCGCCGTCGGCGCGATTGACCCATGGCCCACACCGTAACGTACTGACAAGCGGTTACCTGGTCAGCCCGCCCCGGGGCACGCCCCCTGCAAATCCAAAGGGTATGGAAAACCGTCGCACTTCTGGCCGGCTGGGCTGTCGAACCGGCTTCTCGCTCGCCGAGGCGATGCAAATCATCGTCGTGCTCGGCGTGATGGCGGCGATCGGCGCACCGCCGGTAGTGCGGCAGCTTCGCAGCCATCGCGTGGGTCAGGCCGCGACCGTCGTGGCCGGCGATCTCGAGCTCGCATTCTCGCTGGCGGCGCGGCAGCGAAAGCCGATGCGAATCACCCTTTCCGGCACAACCTACACGATCGCCGATCGCGTAGGCGACACCGTACGGTTCCGGCGGAAGCTCGGCCGCGAGAGCGAGTACCGCGTGGCGACCGTCACCTTCTCGGCCAATCCGGTGGACGTGCTCCCCTCTGGTTTCGCGTCCTCGGTCGACACCATAACGCTCGCGACCGGCACTGCCGTCCGCCGCATCGTGATGACCCGGGCCGGCCAGGTAAAGGTCCTCCGATGACCAACACGGCGGGGACGCACCAGCCTCGTCGCCGCTCGCGATTTGCGCTGGTCGACCTGATAGTCGCGCTGGTGATCGCCTCGGTGGTCGGTGCGGCGGTGGTCCGGCTGCTCCTCGGTGAAACCAGGTTCGGCCAGCAAGAGGAAGCCTGGCGCTCGGCGCCCGCGGTCTCCGCCAGCGTCAACCTGCTGCTCTCCGATCTCAGGATCGTGGAGGCGAGAGGTGGGCTCGACCCCGCCACAGCCAGCGCCCGCGACTTCACGCTCCGTGTGCCATTCGCGTTCGGTCTGGTCTGTGGATCTGATGGACTGCTCACGACCGTGAGCCTGTTGCCGATCGACTCCTCGATGTTCGCGGCGCCGGGCTTATCGGGCTTCGCGTGGCGGAACCCGACCACCGGCGAGTACACCTACGTGTCGACAACGCCTACGATCGCGAGCCCCGGTACCACTGCCACTTGCACCGGCGCCGGAATCGACACCGTGCCGGCCAGTGGAAGCTCGCCTGCGGGCCGGGTGGTGGACCTGACAGCCAGCGTGAGGCCGGCGCCCACGGCCGGCTCGGTTCTCTTTCTCTATCGCCGCATCCGCTACGAGTTCCGCCCGTCCGCCGCTGTCCCAGGCCGGGACCGGCTCTGGCGCACGGTGCAGGGGCAGCCGGACCAGGAGCGGACTGTGCCCTTCGACACCGCGACAGGCGCCGGGTTCCTACGTATGGCGACTTTTGCGGCACTCAGGAACGGCGTCGCCGACAACTGGTAAGGCGACGGCATGCACGTCCGAGTAGCTCCGATCAAAAGATCGGAGCTATTCTTTCTCAGCCCATGCGTCTCCTGTTCTCTTCTCTGCTGCTTCTCGCGGCCTTGACTGCCGGCGCCGCAGCACACGCGCTGCCCCAAGCCCGCGCACTCGGGCTCCCCTTCCCCGGCACGCCGGGCCCGCTCAACGCGATCACCGACGTGCGGGGCGTCGCGGTCGGCCACAGCACGATCGTGATCGGCAGCGGCCGGCGGGTCCGCCGCAAGGGACCAGTACGCACGGGCGTCACGGCGATCTTCCCCCGCGGCAAGGCATCGCTCGACCCCGTCTTCGCAGCCTTCGCAACATTGAACGGGAACGGCGAGATGACCGGAACTCACTGGCTCAAGGAGTCGGGGTTCCTGGCCGGTCCCGTAATGCTGACCAACACGCTGAGCGTCGGCACAGTGCACGAGGCCGTGATCGCCTGGGCGCTCAAGCAGGGCTGGCCGTCGTGGGATTTCTCGCTGCCGGTGGTCGCCGAAACCTGGGATGGCGACCTGAGCGACATCGAGGGGTTTCACGTGCGAGCCCAGCACGCCTTTCAGGCGCTCGACGCCGCAGCGGGCGGGCGAGTTGCCGAAGGCAATGTGGGCGGCGGGACCGGCATGGTGTGCCATCAGTTCAAGGGCGGGATCGGCACCGCCTCCAGACGCCTATCGGCAAAGGACGGCGGCTACACGGTGGGCGTGTTGGTGCAGTGCAACTACGGGAGCCGAGAGCAGCTGGCTGTGCTGGGCGTGCCGATTGGAGTGGAAATCGCTGACCTTCGCCCCTGCTCCATCCTGCCGCCCGACCCGGCTCGCAACGACCAGTATGCCACGTGCAGCGCCTCCGGCTCCGCCACGCCGGATCGCGACCGCGGATCCATCATCATCGTCATCGCCACCGATGCTCCGCTGCTCCCGCACCAGCTCGAGCGTGTGGCTCGCCGCGCCGGTCTCGGCGTAGGGCGGATGGGCGGCCTGGGCTCGGACTCGTCGGGTGACATCTTCCTCGCCTTCTCAACGGCCAATCCTGGCGCAGCCGACACGACCACCGCCACACTTCGAATGCTGTCGAACGACCGGATCAATCCGATCTTCGAGGCGACGGTGGGCGCTACCGAGGAAGCGATCGTGAACGCTATGCTGGCCGCGGAAACCATGACCGGGGCGGACGGTAACCGGGTGTTCGCGTTACCGGCCGACCGGCTGGTGGCGGCGATGCGGAAGTACGGCCGGATGTAGCTGAGCGCGGCCGCGGCGCGTGGACCTCAGCCGCCGGCCTTGCCCGTAAGGCTCGGGGCAGGCTCGCCAAACCGGCGCTCGAGCCGATCGAGCAGCACCGCCATCGTGGTGCGCAGCTCGCTCATTTCGCTTTCGAGCTCCTCGACCCGGTTTTCCAGATCGCGCGCGCGGGACTCGGCCGTCCGACTCCGTGATTCGGCCACCCGGGCCCGCAGCTCGGCCGACTTGGCCTCGGACCGGGCCGTCTTGGCGCGGGCCTTGTTATTGTGCAACTGTATCTGCTGGATCAGATCCCACACGAACGCCATGACTGCCTCCGTCGGGGCGAGCCACCAGGGTACGACGGAAGGCTCGGGAGGGCTGTGACCGATGTCGCTGAAGGGAAAACGAGTGTTGTTCTTCGCCGCCCCGCTGTACGAGGACCTCGAGCTCTGGTATCCCAAGATCCGGCTGGAGGAGGAGGGCGCCGCGACCGTGGTGGCTGGGCTGGGCGAGCCGACCTACCAGGGGAAGCGCGGTTATCCGATCAGCCCCGATACCACGGTAGAAAAGGTGGCGGCGCGCGAGTTCGACGCGCTGGTGATCCCCGGGGGGTACGCCCCCGACATCCTCCGCCGACACAAGAAGGTGCTGGACCTCACCCGTGAGATCTTCGAGGCCGGGAAGCCGGTCGCCTTCATCTGCCACGCCGGCTGGGTGCCCATCTCCGCCGGCATTGTGAAAGGCAAGCGTGGGACCAGCGTGGGCGCGATCAAGGACGACCTGGTGAACGCGGGGATGCTGTGGGAAGACAGCCCTGTGGTGGTGGACGGGAACATGATCACGTCCCGCACGCCGGCCGACCTGGGCCCGTTCTGCCGGGCGATCATCGGCGCGCTGGGCGACTGAGCAGCGCTCAATGACCGTCGACGTAGCCCGCCTGACGCCAGCCTCGGTGATCGCTACCGGGTCACGCGCAAGGTCGGCGCCGGCGGCATGGCCACCGTTTACCTCGCCCATGACCTCAAACACGACCGCGACGTCGCCGTCAAGGTGGTGCACCCGGACCTGGGTGCCGCCCTCGGGGGCGACCGGTTCCTGAGCGAGATCCGCACCACCGCCCGCCTGCAGCACCCCCACATCCTGTTGCTGCTCGACAGCGGCAGCGCCGACGGGCTCTTGTACTACGTCATGCCGTACGTCGCCGGGGAGACGCTGCGCGCGCGGCTGGAGCGCGAGCGCCAGCTGCCGATCGAGGATGCCGTCCGCATGCCGCCGTGGACTGGGCACCCGCCTGGTCGCCGGACGGCAAGTACCTGTATTTCGCCAGCGATCGCGGCGGCACCATGGGTATCTGGCGTATCCCGGTCAACGAACGGACGGGACGCGCAACCGGGAGTCCAGAGCCCGTGGCAGCAGGCGCCGATGTCGCGTCGCGATGGATCTGCCGCACCTCTCGCGGGACGGCAGGGCGCTCGTCTTCCGATCGAAGCTCGCGTGGGTGAACCCCGCGGCAGTCGCGTTCGACCCAAGCACCGGCCGCATCCGCGGCGTCACGCTGCTGCAGCACCGAACCGGAACGCTCATCCCCTCCGATGTCTCACCCGACGGCAAGTGGCTGGCGTTGAGCAGCGTACTGGACCGGCAGCAGGACCTATTCCTCATGCGCACCGACGGAACCGGGCTCACCCGCCTGACCGACGACCCCGCGCGCGACTGGACGCCGCGATTCACTGCAGATGGGAAGGCCCTGACGTTCTGGTCCAACCGCGGTGGCCAATACGACGCCTGGTCGATCCGCCCGGACGGCAGCGGCCGCACGCTGTTCAGCTCAACCGGTGCCACCGCGACGTTTCCGATGTTCGCGCCCGACGGGCAGCGGCTGTCGATAGGCCAGATTCCGAGCGGCGGAGTCCTCGGTACGCCTCCCTGGCCGGTAACGGCGGAGAGGACGAGGCCGCTCGCGCTGGAGGTGCCGGGCGGTACCGTGACCCCCACCTACTGGTCGCGCGACGGACGCTGGCTGTCGGGCTACGTGGTGGATTCAGCCGGTGAGTGGGTCGGCTTCGGGGTGTACGACTTAACCACCGGTGACGTCGCGTGGATGCCGGACTTTCGCCACGTCGCATACTTCACCCACCGGGGCGGCCTGATGCAGGACGTGACCACGCTCGAGCGCCGAGAGATCGCGACTCGCCTGCCCTACCCACCCGACCAGCTCGCCGGTACCGTCGCGGCTGCCGACGGCAAGGCTCTCTACTATGGTGCGCAGGAATCCGAGGCCAACATCTGGTTTGGTAAGGCAGGCATCGCGCAATCGGCGCGCACCATCATCCCGCTAGAAACGTGGTCGTGATTGATCGCTTACGTTTCGCCCCCACGCCGGCGCCCGCGCCCGATCAAGGCGCGCGGGTGCCCTCCAGACTGAGA
>DATAFP010000113.1:0-2866 GCA_036257415.1 Gemmatimonadales bacterium | reverse complement strand
ACCGGGAAGGGGAGCGAGGGCGTACCGCTCGCCGCGCCGACGCCGGCGATGTGCTGCCAGCGGGACGGCAGCCGCGCGATCAGGCGGCGCCACGCTCCGGTGAGCCAGAGGACCCCGACCACGGCGAGCACCACCGCAGCGGCGATGCGGGCGGTGCGGATCCACGCCGCCGGGGGGAGAAGCACAAGAGAGACCGCGAGGAACACGGCCAGCGCAATCGCTTCCGTGATCCGGCTCCACACTATGGAGGATACGACCGGGCCGAGTGGCGGCTGGCTTCGTCCCCCGAGTGCTTGCATCCGCGCGGCCTCGCCGCTCACCGACACGCTGACGGCGCCCACCGCTGCACCCGCGATAGTGGCTGCCTGGGCGTCCACCCATCGGTGCGGCCACGCGGGCCGGAGCAGCAAATGCCACCCCCACGCCTTGGCCATCATGGAGGCGAGGCTGGCGAGTCCGGCGGCGCCGAGGAGCACCCAGTTCGCTTGGCGCAACGCCGCCCCGGTCGTGGCCCAGGGAAACCTGGCGGCGTAATGGACGGCGAGCACGGCGCTCACCGCCGCGATCGCCCAGAACAGCCAGCGATAGCGCCTCACGGTCTCGGGCTCAGACGAAAAGGTCGGAAAGCGGGGCGAAGCTGTAGCCGGCGGCGCGCACGTCGGCGATGATCCCGGGGAGCGCCTGGGCGGTCTGTCGCCGGTCGCCGTACGGATCGTAGCCATCGCCGTCGTGCAGCAGCAGGATGGCGCCCGGACGAAGGCCGTCCCGGATACGGCGGCGAATCTCCGGCGAGCCGGGCTGCGCCGTGTCCCAGACGCCGAAGGTCCAGCCGAGCATCTGATAGCTGCGGCGGCGAGCTTCCCGCAGCACGAACGGATTGCGGTAGCCATGCGGTGCGCGAAACAGCCGCGGCTCCACCCCACTCGCCGCGGTGATCGAGTCGTGGGCGCGTCCCAGCTCCCGCGCGATCCGGGCCGGGCCCGAGAGGTGGAGCTTGACGTGGCTGTCGGTGTGATTGCCGATCGTGTGTCCTTCGGCCACGATGCGGTGGGCGATGTCGGGGAACAGGCGTACGTGCGCGCCGACGAGGAAGAACGCGGCCGGCACACGCTCGCGTGCGAGAGTGTCGAGGATCGGCGGCGTCGCGTCCTGATTGGGCCCATCATCGAAGGTGAGATACGCCCGGCGATCGCGCGGGCCGCGGCCGGTGACTGGACCGAACAGCGAGTTGTTGGGCTCGAGCGCGGCGTAGAAGCCGGCGGCGATGGCGGCGGCGCCGGCGGCCAGCGTCAGTGCGCCCGGGCTCACCCCCGGATCCGGCGATAGACCGTCATCACCCGTTCCGCCACCCGCGGCCAGGCGTACCGCTGCGCCTTGGCGAGTCCCGCCGCGCTCATCCTGCGGAGGCGGTCAGGGTCGCCCAGCAGCTCGAGGGTCGTCGCCGCCCAGGCGCGGGCATCGTTCTTGGGGACCAACGCCGCTTCGGCCCCTCCGTCAACCAGCTCGCGGAAGCCGGTGATGTCGGATACAACGAGCGGCGTGCCGCACGCCATCGCCTCGAGCAAGGTGATGCCGAACGACGCTTTCGTCGTGGGGCAGAGATAGAGATCGGCGGAACCATAGACCTCCGGCCGGTTGCCGTTGACCCGGCCGATGAACCGCACCCGATCGGCCACGGGGCCCGCAAGCCGCTCGTAGATCGGCCGGAGGGGGCCGTCCCCGGCCACTGTGAGCGTCGCGTCAGGATGCCGTTCCAGAACCGTGGGCATCGCTTTGATCACGGTCTCGACACCGTTCCGCGGATCGAGGCGGCCGAGAAAGAGCAGGTGCGGCGAGCCCGGCCCGGCAGCGGCGGCGGCTCTGCCATTGGGATGGAAAAATTCGGTATCGACGCCGTTCGGGATGATCTCCCAGTCGGCGTTGAAGTACCGCGCGTGGGCATCGACCACAGGTTGACTGACTGCGATGGCGGCCGCGTGACGATCGAGCCAGTGCTGCAGCGGTCGGCGGAACGTCCACGCCAGCGCCGACCGGGGGAACCAGGAATGGAACGTCGCCACTACGGGCAGACCGACGTCCCAGGCCGCCAATGGCCCCACCAGACCGAGCGTCGGCGCGAGGCCGCCCTGCACGTGCACGATGTCGATCTGCTCGCTTCGGAAAAGCTCTCTGAGTCGCCGGCGCAGGCCCAGTCCGGTGGTGAGCCGCGCGAACGCCCCGCTGCTGTAGATCACCCGACTGGTGCCGACCCGCCGGACGAAATCATCGTCGCGGTCGTACTCCCGTGCATCGGGGGTTCCGACCGGCGCTTTCATATGCCCGGTGACGACGATCGTCGGGTGTCCGGTGGCGTTGAACACCCGCGCCAGGTGATGAACGTGCTCTGTAACGCCACCGAGGTGTGGGTAGTAGAACTCGGTGAGCAAAGCGATGCGCATAGGCCGAATATAGAGTCACCCCGTGATCGTTCCCAAACTCGTCACTACGCTCAAGGACTATTCCCAAGCGCAGTTTGTCACGGACCTGGGAGCCGGCATCATCGTCGGAATGGTGGCGCTCCCGCTCGCCATCGCCTTCGGGATCGCCAGCGGGTCACGCTGAAGCCGGATTCGTAACGGGGATCGTTGCCGGGCTCGTGATCTTGGCGCGGCTCCCAGGGTGGAGATCGGCGGCCTCACGGGACGTTCCTGGTCATCGCGTACGGCGTGGTGGAGCGTTTTGCGGCTGGCAAGAATTGACACGGTTTGCTAGCGCTCTTAACCTGAACGCTGGTTCAATATCGCACGTGTCTCCTCTGTCAGGTCTGTTCATGCTCAAGCGAGTTGCCGATCGCTTGAAGCTCTCGGAGCGCACCTTGTACTCCTAC
>DATAFP010000107.1:0-15786 GCA_036257415.1 Gemmatimonadales bacterium | reverse complement strand
GAGCAGCTCGATGATCGCACGGGCGAGTGCCCGCCCCGACGTCTCCGGGACGTACACCGCCGCATCCTCCGCAGTCACCCGCGTCTCCTTCAAGTCGAACGCGACCAGCGGCCGGCCCATCGCCATATACTCTGCGACCTTCGTTATGGTGGAGCGCGAGTTGAACGGCGTCGGCGGCTCGGGAGCCACACAGAGATCCGGCGCGGACAGGTAGCGAAGCCAGTCATCCATCCCGACGGCAAGTCCGGGAAGCGTGACGAACTCCGCGACGCTACGGAGCCGCGCCTGCTGGATCAGCCACGGCCGCATGGGCCCGTCGCCCACCAGCAGGAACTGCACGTCACGCCGTCCGAGGTCGTTCACCAGGCTCGTGATCGCGTCCATCAGGAGCGGGAGCCCATCCTGCGGGCCCATGATTCCCAGATAACCCACGAGGAATCGCCGGCCCGCACGCAACGCCGTATCGGGCGCCTGCGGGGCGATCGCCTGCACCGTCGGGCCGTTCCTCACGACGATCGTGCGCTCGGGCGCGATGCCGCCCCGCGCGAGCGCGATCTCCCGGTACGAGTCATTGGTCGAGATTACGACGTGCGCCGTTCGCATCGTCCACCGCTCGGCCGCCCGCGCGATCGTGAGGAGCAGCTTCCCCTTGAGCCCCTTCCACCGCTCCTCCACGCTCTCGGGCACCAGGTCGTGGTGATCGAAGATGAAGCCGCGCCCCGTCGCCCGGCACAGCGACCCGAGGGGGACGAAGAGGTCGGGCGGATTGCAGACCTGGACGACGTCGGCACCCCGCTCGCGCCATACCCGGAGCATCAGCCGCAGGCTCCGCCAGAACGCTACCAGATATTCCCGTGCGAAGCCGAGCGGGCCACCCTCCGCGGCATGGAGGGGGTAGCGGTAGATGTGGATGCCCTCGAGCAGCTCGTACGGCGCGTCTTCGCCGCTGATCGCGGTACCGGTCTCGCTGTACCGCACTGCTTTTGGCGAGATGACCGCGACCTCCCACCCGGCCCTCCGGAGAGTGAGGGCTTCCCGCCAGACTCGGCGGTCGAACGGCACCGAATTGTTCTCGACGATTATTAGTGCGCGGCGTGAACGCGGCGCTCCCTCCGCCATTTAGCGGCGCGCCTCCGCGAACACCGTGATGTCTTCCCGGTTGTCCAGCTCCGCCATCTGCTGGGAGAGCGGCCAGCCCCCTTCCCGGAACCGCACCTGCCGCACCTCAGTGAAACCGGCGTCGCCCAGCAGTTCATGCAGAAAGCTGTAGTCGAAGAGCAGACGATGATTGCTGTTGTCGAGCACGTGGTCCGAGAACAGCCGGCCCGGTGAGCGCCCGGTGCCGTGAAACCAGGCGAGGTTGCCCGACTGGTAGGACCGGATCGCCGGCTCGACGTCGGGCACGCCGACCCGGAACACACCTCCCGGCTTGAGCACCCGATGGCACTCGCGCACGATGCCGGCCGTTTGATCGAGCGGAAAGTGCTCCAGGACGTGGGAGCAGAAGATCCCGTCCACCGACGCCGACGCGAACGGCAAGCGGTTCCGCAGGTCGAGCCACATATCCCGCCGGAACGCGATGTTGATGTCGACGTTGATATACCCGATCCGGTAGTCCTTCCCCGACCCCAGGTTCACCAGCACCGGTTCGGGGCGGCGAAGCCCAAGCAGCCGCAGCTGCAGCCGCCACCGCCAGGCATTCACCCATGTCGGCAGCAGTAGCAGGTCGTGGTAGTACTCGCGCCACCGCGCCGGCACCCGCGATCGGTGATAAGCCATCGTCTCAGTCCCGAGGGCTTGGTTCGACCAGCCCCGCGAGCGCGCTCAGCATCGTCGCCTGCCCCCAATGCAGAAGCGGCACCCTCCTCGTCGCCCCTGGCACCCGGCGGAAGTAGAAGTAGCCGCTCGGGTCGCGCATGTTGGCGAGAGCCCAGTCGGCCACCTGCTCCGCCCGGTTGCGCAGCCCGGGTGTCCACCGGGAAAAGAGCCGCAGCGTTTCGATGCTCTGGGCCGCGCACTGGATGTCCAGCGGGTAAGTCCGCTGCGCGAAGTATTTCGGCGTGCCGTCGGGCAGAAAGAAGGTCCCAGCGTAGAAGTCGAGGCCCTTGCGCATCGCGTATTCGAATTCGGCATGACCGGTTGCATCCAGATAGCCCAGCAGGCATTCGAGCACATAGCCGGTGTGGAAGTTGTCCACCCAGCGGAGGTTGGGCGCCTCGCCGTACCACCAGGAGCCGTCGGGATGCTGGTGGCTCACGGTGTAGGCCAACGCGCGCCGAGCCACACCCACCATTTCCTCGTTTCCAACGGTTGCCCCCACTCGCGCGAGCAGCGCCGCCCCCAGCACGTTCGCGTTGTGCACCGGGTGATCACCATAGGGCACGTAGCTCAGGTAGAGCGAGCCGTCGCCCTGCGCGCGCAGCAGGTCGCGCAGCACGAACGTGGCCGCGCTCCGCGCGCCCTCCAGGTATCGCTCGTCGCCGAGCTGCTCGTACCCGTCCAGGAGCGCCTGGGCATTGTGGGCGGTCCACACCACGATCGGCGTGCCCTTGGCCAGATAGAAGAACCGGGTGACGTAGTCGAACTGATTGCCCCAGCAGAGCCCGCTGTAGCCGGCCTCTCCGTGTGCGAGCAGCCAGTCGAGGTGCCGCACCGCCCGCTGCCGATCGCGCTCCTCGCCGAGCGCGCGGTGGAGCCGCAGAAAGCCGCGGGCGAAGAAGCCGACCGCCTCGGGGCTGGTGTGACGTGGAATGCCGAGCAGAGGTCGGAGATTGACGGGCGATCGCAGCACGAGCTGCTTGAGGGCGAGCAGCGCAACCCGATTGGCCCCGAGGAGGCGGCGGACCGGCGTGTTGAGGCCGTCGTGGGGCTCCCAGGCCTTCCAGTCGTGCGCGTCCAGCCAGCATTCAAGCGCGCGGATCGCCTGGAGCCGCGAGACACCGCGCTCGATCCCGATGGTCACGCTGAGCCGACCGCCACGAGCCGTCCGGTCGCGATCGACTCCAGCACCGCGAACGAGGCCTCGGTCACCTCGATCAGCTCGGTTGCTGGGATCGGCATCGGGCCGCCGGTGCGCACTGCCTCCGCCACGGCCGCCATCTCGCGTCGGTGACCTTTGTCCTGCGATCCCAACCGTTCGGTCCGTTCGCGGCCCTTCTCGAACCGCTCGACGGTCCGGTAATCGTCGATCACGGCGGCCGACCGGTTGCCGAACACCTCGACCCGCTCCTTGGGCAGCCGGCTGTCGCCGTTGGCGACGTAGATCAGATTGCCCAGCGAGCCGTCACCGAAGCGGAGCTGCGCCACGACGTTGTCGTTCGCGTACACGCCGGCGTTGTCCATAGCGCCGGCGGTCACCGACACGATCGGCGCGCCCACGACGAACCGCATCCAGTCGATGAAATGGCAAGCCTCGCCGATGATCCGCCCCCCGCCCAGGACCGGGTCCTGCAACCAATGTCCGGCAGGCAGGTACCCGGCGTTTACCCGGTAGGTGATCACCAGCGGCTCCGCATGGCCGCGGAACAGCTCCAGCACCTTGGCGGTCGCGGGCGCGAAGCGGCGATTATACCCGACCGTCAGCGGCGTCCCGGTTGCCTGCTGCGCGTCAATGACCTTGGCAAGCTCCTGCGGGGTCATCGCGAGCGGCTTCTCCACGAACACGGTCTTGCCCGCCCGGAGCGCCGCGGCGGTCAGCGCCGCGTGGCTGTCGTGCCGGGTGGCGATCAGTACCAGGTTGACCGCGGGATCGTTCAGCACCTCCGCGGGATCGGCCGAGCAGCTCGCGAACCCGAACTTGTCCGCGGTATGCCTGGCGCTGAGACCGGTCGCGTTCGCAACAATCTGAAAGCGGACGCCGGGCAGCTCGCGGAGCGCGGGGAGCAGGGTGTTGCGGGCGAAGTTGCCTGCCCCGATCACCCCAACCACCACCTGCCCCGGAGCAGAGTGTGGCGGGGCGGGCCTGAGCTCCACGCGCGAGGATAATGCCGCCGAGCTGTCGTAATCCAGCAGGATTCCCATCGCCCGGCCCGATTCACGGTCACGTACCTCGCTGTACGCCGCCTCGGCATCGGCGAATTTGAACCGGTGGGTCACGATCGAATCGAGCTTCAGTGCGCCGCGGGCGATCAGCTCCAGGAAAGCCTCCATGTTGCGCTGCTCAGTCCAGCGAACGTACCCGATCGGATAATCGACACCGTGAAGCTCGTACACCGGATCGTAGCGGCCCGGGCCGTAGGAGCGTGACATCCGGATCTGCACGTCCTTCTTGATCGCCGGCTCGAACTGGAACTCCATACCCACGATGCCGAGCACCACAACGGTGCCCCGGTCGCGACAGAGCGTTACCGCGAGCTGGACCGGATCGCTTGAGGGAGTGGCCGCGGTGACGAGCACGGCGTCAGCGCCGCGGCCGCCGCTGAACTGGAGAACGTGCTCGGCGAGCTGCGGCGCGCTGCGGCTCAACGCCCCCTCCGCGCCGCTACGGACCGCCAGCTCGCACTTGGCCGGATCGAGGTCGATACCGAACACGCGACAGCCGGCCGCGCGGTAGAGCTGTACCGCGAGCTGGCCCACCAGACCGAGGCCGATCACCACGACGCACTCACCGACCGAGATCGGCGACTGCCGCACGCCTTGCAGCGCGATCGCGCCGATGGTGGCGAACGCAGCGTGGTCCAGCCCGACGCCGCTCGGCACCTTGGCGCACAAGTTCTTGGGCACGGAAACCATCTCCGCGTGCGCGGCGATCCCTTCGCCGGCGCAGGCCACCCTGTCGCCGACCGCGAACTCGGTGACCCCCTCGCCGACGCCCACCACCACACCGGCGAGGCTGTACCCGAGCGGCGTAGGCGCGTCCAGCCGGTTCATCACCTTCTGGTAGGTGGCCGCCGGCCCCTCGCGCCTGAGCGTGTCGACCACCTGGCGCACCTGCTCCGGCCGCTCCCGCGCCATCGCGAGCAACCCCTTGTCGGCGCGGGTGACCTTCATCCCTTCGGTGCCGAGACTGATCGCCGAGAATGCGGTGCGCACGAGCACTGCGCCCCGTTGGGGAATCGGCGGCGGCACGTCCTTGAGCACCAGCTCGTTGGTCTTGTAGTTGAGCGTCACCTGTTTCATGCGGCGTCTGCGTCGATGAAGGTCCGGTGCCAGAGCTCGAGCATCAGCAGCGCCCATACCTGGTGGGCGCTCGCGCCCAGGCTCTCACGGCTGTCGGCGACGATACGCTGAACCTCGGCCGGCTCGAAGTACCCGCGCCGCCGCACCACCGACTCGGCAAGCAGCTCATCCACCATCGGTCTGAGCTCATGTCGCAGCCAGCTCCGGATGGGGACACCGAACGGCATCTTGCGACGGCGGAGAATCGCGGGCGGGAGTACCGGCTCCATGGCGCGACGAAAGAGATACTTGCCCGTTCCGCCACGCAACTTGAGCCCGGGCGGCAGACGGGAGGCAAACTCGACCAGCTCGTTGTCGAGGAACGGTACCCGCAGCTCGACCGACGCTGCCATGCTGAGCTTATCCGAGTAGTTCAGGATCAGGTCGGGCAGATGGGTCCCCAGGTCGGTGTAGAGCTGCCGGTTGAGCACCGGCTGCCCCGTCGGGCGGCCGAACAGCGCGAGGTAGTGATTCTGCCCCGGCGACTCGCCGACTGCGTGCGCGAACTCGGGGGTGAAGAGCCGGCGGCGCCCCGATCGCGGGAAGTAGGCGTGAAACTCCGCATGCCGCTCGGCGGGACTCAGGTACGCGTTGCGCCCGATCAGGTCGGCGAACCGGCGGGCGCCGAGTACTCTGCCCGCCCATCCGCCGGGCGCGATGCGGCTTGCCTGGTACAGCGCTTCCTGTCCGATTCGTGCGACTGGCTGTCCCAGCGCGCGCGGCACACGCCCGTACCGGGCTGCGAGTTGCTCCGCCTGGTAGAAGTGGTAGCCGGCGAGCACCTCGTCGGCCCCCTGCCCCGCCAGCAGCACGGTGAGCTGGGGTCGGGCCGCGCGGCAGATGAGATAGGTGCTGATGGCGGCCGGATCGCCGACCGGCTCCTCCAGGTGCCGCACGATCGTCGGCAGCAACGACACCACCTCGGGGTCCACCACGATCTCGTGGTGCTCGGCGCCCACCGACTCGGCCATCAGCCGCGCGTACGGGGCCTCGCTCGCCGCCCGTTCCCAGCGCTGGTCCTCCTGCCGGTAGGCGATCGTGTAGGTGGTCACCGGACGATCCGACGCGCGCGCCATCATAGCCACCAGCGCGCTCGAGTCCAGTCCGCCGCTCAGGAACGCGCCCAGCGGCACATCGCTCACCATCTGGCGCCGCACCACCCGCCCGAGCAGGTCGCGGAACTCCGCGGCGAGCAGCGCTTCGTCGCCCCGCCGGGGCGCGTCGAAGATCAACTCCCAATAGCGATGCCGGCTGACGGCCCCATCGCGCCAGAGCAGGTAGTGGGCGGGCTCGAGCTTGTGGACGTCGCGGAAGCCCGTCCCCGAGCCGGGTGCGCCGAGATAAGTCGCGGCCGCGGCAATCGCGGCCGGGTCAACTTCCCGACGCACACCTGGAAAAGCGAACAGCGCGCCGATCTCCGACGCGAAGAAGAGGTCGCCACTGGTTGCCTGATAGTAAAGCGGCTTGACCCCGAACCGATCGCGGCCCAGCATCAGCGTCCCGTTGCGCGCATCCCAGATTGCGAACGCGAAGATGCCGTTCAGCCTGCGGATGAACCCCGGTCCTTCCGTTTCATAGAGCCGGAGAACCACCTCGGTGTCGCCGCTCGAATGGAACGTGTGCCCCCGGGCCTCGAGCTCGCGCCGGAGCTCGCGGAAGTTGTACACCTCGCCGTTATAGACGATCCAGACGGTCCCTGCCGGGTTGCTCATCGGCATGCGGCCGGCGGGCGAAAGATCGAGAATGGCGAGCCGCTGACTCGCGAGGCCCACGGAGTAGTCTTGATGGGTCCACCAGCAGGCGCCCGCGTCGTCGGGACCGCGGTGGGCGATGCGGCGCTGGGCTTCGGCGAGCGCCTCGTGATCTGCCGGCCGGCGCCAGACCACTCCCGCAATGCCGCACATCCCTAGACGCTGCTCCGCTTCCGGGCGAATACATGCAGGTGCCAGCCGGCACGGGCGGCGAGCCACCGTTCCGCCGAGCGGGGAAGATGCTGGCCGACCAGCGGCAGGTGACGTCGGTTCAGGCACGTGACGACGAATCGGAAATCAGTGAAGCGGCGTAGCAACGCGCGGGCCGTACGGCGCGAGTACACCCGTGCGAGCGGGCTGTCGGGGCCGTCGGTGTTCCGGCTGAGCCACTCAGGTCCGAAGAGGTAATGCAGACGCTGCTCCCGCAGGCGCCGCCGGTGCACGTCAAGGTTGGCGACCGGCTCGCCGGTGAGTCGGTGCGCCAGGCGCATGCCGCCGGGCAGGACCAGCATCAAGGCACCGAGGCGGCGGAGCACCTGGATACTCACCAGGTAGTTGAAAGAGTGCTTGTGGTAGAGCATCAGGTGCAGGCGTCCATCCGGTCTCAGAATCCGCCAGATCTCATCCACCGCGCGGTCGATACCGGGCGTGTGATGGAGCACGCCGTGCGAATACACGAGGTCGATCGAGCTCGACGCGATCCCGAGGTCCTCCACACTCGCGGTGACCGTCCGTGCCGGGAGGCCGCGCAGCGCGTGGTTGCGGTAGGTCAGCCGCGCGCCGACCGGAGTGAGATCCACACCGGCGTAGAGCGCGCCGGCCCGGGTAAACTGAACGCCGTCGGTTCCCAGCCCGCACCCGATCTCCACCACGCGCTTTCCTCGTACGCCATCCAGATCGAGCAGCTCCTGGATGTACGGCTCGTCGGCATACCGGTAGCGCTCGTATTGGAGGAAGAACTCGAGCGTTCCCGGTTCGGCAGCGACGGTGCCCGCACCACACGGGTTCGCATCCCAGAACGTTTGCACGTCCTTGAGTCCCGCGGTCACTGTCGTCCGTTCCCGTACGTGGCCACCGCCCGCTCGCACGCGGCAAGCGTGCCGCGGGCGGTGGCTTCCCAGGAGAACTCAGCCCCGCGTGCGAGCCCCCGCTCGATGAGCTGTGCCCGGAGCCCCGCGTCGGCCAAAGCTCGGTGCAGCGCGTCCGCCATCGCTCCATCATCGTTGGGGTCCGCCAAGAGTCCCGCTCCCCCTAGGATCTCGGGCAGGCAAGTCGCATCGGCCGCAACCACCGGAACACCCGAGCGCATTCCCTCAACCACCGGCTTGCCGAACGTCTCGGCTAGCGACGGATAGAAGACGACGCTCGCGGCCGCGTAGAGCTGCGCCAGGAGCGGCAGGCCGACCCTCCCGACAAACCGCACCCGGTCGCCCGCCCCGCGCTCCTCGGCCAGCGCGCGCAGCGCGGGGATCCGGTTGTAGTCATCCGGGCCCGCGATCACCAGATCGACATCGTGCGGGTAACGCCGCCGCAGCTCAGCGAAGGCCCGGATCGCACCGTCGGGATTCTTGTAGCGCCACAGATTGGAGACGTAGAGGATGTATGGCCGGACGAGCCCGAATGCCTGACGCACGGCCGCTTGCCCGTCGCCCGACGTTCCGGTGCGCCCGAACGCATCATCCACGGCCTCGAACACCGTCCGAATCCGGTCGGGGCTGACGTGCATGTAGGCCGCGATGTCCTCGGCCGTGCGCCGGCTGTTCGCGACAACTACCGTGGCCCGGCGCGCGGAGGAATCCCAAACCAGCCGCCGGTATAGTAGCCGCAGCGGGTGCGCCAACCGGAACGCACCCCGGGTGCCGCGGAGGTACTCCTCCGGCATGAGGTGGTGGTGTAGCCCGCAGGTTTTTACTACAGTGGCACAGGACGCGAGCAGCGGGATCTGGCTCAGCGCATGGATCACTTCCAGCCGGTAGCGACGCACGAGGATCGGGTAATACACCTGCTGCACCAGAATCCGAAGCGGAATCCGCTCGTTGGATACGAAGCAATTGACCAATCGGACGTTCGGAGCGTCGATCGCGAAGAGATGACGGTTCTTCGGGCTCACGAACACGAAGAAGTCGTGCTCCGGTGCGATCTGCACCATGGTCTCCAGCAGCCGTCGGATGTAGTGAATAGCGCTGCTGGGGTTGTCCGGGTTCTCGACCAGCGTGTCGTACCCGATCCGCATTGCGGACTCCCGCGCGGCGCTCAGCGCGCCCCGCCGGCGCCGGTGACCGACTCCCACTTGGTCTGCCGCTGCGCCACGGCCGGATGCGACACGAGCAAGTGCCACGCGACAGCCTGGAAGGCTTCCGTGTGCGGCGTGATCAGCGCCGGATTCACCGTGGGGATGACGAGCACGGCATCGCCATGCCGGGCGGTGTGCCCGCCGTCCCGCCCGACCACGCCGAGAATCGTCGCGCCGACGTTGCGCGCCAGATCGACCGCATTCACCAGGTTCGTGCTGATCCCGTTCTCCTGGTTTCCGCCTCCCACCGAGAAGACGAACACCCCGTCACGGGCCGAAAGGCGGCTGCCCTTGAGCCACTCGCGGAAGCAGCCGTCCCATCCCTCGTCGTTGATCCGGGCGGTGAGCTCGGACACGTTGTCCGTCGGCGCGTAGCACTCGAGTCCGGCGATCTTCCTGAAATCGTTCACCGCGTGCGACGCGTGGCCCGCTCCCCCCCCCACACCGAGGAAGAAGAGCCTTCCGCCCCGCTCGCGGATGACAGCTATCAGCTCTGCCATGCGTTCGATGACCCCGAGATCGAGCCGGGCCGTGATGTCGCGGGTCTCGTCGAGGAACTGCCGGGAAAAACTCATTCAGGCTCCGGAGCGCCGGCATGACGCTCGGTGATGGCCAGAACCGCGGCCCATAGATCACTGACCACCAGATCAGGGGCGGACTCGGCCGGGGCGGCCCCACTCACTAGAATCGTGCGGCAGCCGGCCGCACGTCCCGCTTCCACGTCGCGCCAGGAATCCCCCACCATGTACGACCCCTCAAGGTCTACGTCCCACCGCTTGGCCAGCTCCACCAGCATGCCCGGTTTCGGCTTCCGGCAGCCGCAGCCGTCCGCGTCGTCATGCGGGCACACCGCCAGATCGTCGATCGGCACTGCAGCGCGGAGCATTGTCGACATGGATTCGAGCGCGGCGGCGGTCAGGTGCCCGCGGGCGACGTCGGGCTGATTGGTAATCACGAACACGGGGATGCCGGCCTGACGGAGTGCGTGCACCGCGTCGGCCGCCCCGCAGCGGATCCGGAAGTCTTCCGGGAAGCGGGGGGACACCGGCCGCCCGTCGCGCTCGACCAGCTCGTTCAGGATCCCATCGCGATCGAGAAAGACCGCCGTCCGGCTCGTCGTGCGGATGCCCATCAGGCCAGCCGCTCCGGCACGCCGCTCACCGCCGAGCGGTAGAGCGCGTCCAGGACGCGCATGGCGGTCACGCCATCGTCCGCCGTGCCGACCACCTGTCGCCCATCGAGCACACCGCAGAGAAAGTCGTCCCACTCCTGGCGCCAGGAGCAGTCCACGCCTGGGAAGGCCTGTTGTGTGGTGACGGGGGCGCCGCCGCCGGGGCGCCGCACGTGAGTCGTAAGTGTCTCCGGGCCATAGCTTCCGCCCAGCCCCTCGACGAGTAGCGCGCCGGCGGTACCGAAAACCTCGAAGGAGAATAGGTTTTTCCACTGAGTCCAGCTGGTATGGAACGCCGCCACGGCGCCCTCCCGCAGTCGAAGCAGCGCGAAGGCGTTGTCCTCCAGTGGGCCCAACGGCCAAACCGCGGTCTGCACCAGGGCGAACGCGCTCTCCGGTATCCCGGCAAACCAGTGGATCAGATCGATAACGTGCACGCCCTGGTCAGCCAGCTCGCCGCCGCCGGCGAGCTCGCGCGAGCCGCGCCACTCGTGCTCATAGCCTGGTCTTCCGCCATGACCGTAACGGCACCGCAGGTTGATAATCCGGCCAACGTCGCCAGCATCCAGCCGTTGCTTCGCCTCGGCGATGGCCGGATGGTAACGGTGATTGAACCCGACTTTGAGCAGCCGCCCCGACGCGCGTGCCGCGGCCCGCATGCGCTCGGCCTCGGCAAGGCTTCGGCCCATCGGCTTCTCGACCAGCACGTGCTTGCCCGCTCCGAGCGCCGCGACGGTAATCTCCGCGAGGCGGCCGTTGGGCGTGGCGACACAGACGAGGTCGACGTCCGGCCGCGTGAGTGCCTCGCGCCAGTCCGTCGCAGCCTCCGCTCCCGTCTGTGATGCGAGCTCCCCGGCCACATCAGCCAGACGATCGGCGACTAGCACGAGGCGTGAACGCGGGTCGGCTGCGGCCTCCGCGGCGCGACGCCGGCCGATGAGCCCGCAGCCGACGACGGCAACCCCGAGTCGCTGGTTCATCCGGCGCCCCGGCCGCCGAGCACTGCCGGAATCGTCTTCAGCAGGAGCTTGAGGTCGAGCCAGAACGACCAGCCATTCACATATTCGAGATCGAGACGGATCCACTCGTCGAACCTCGCGATGGCCGACCGCCCGGACACCTGCCAGGTGCAGGTCATCCCCGGGGTTACCGCCAGCTTGAGCTTCTGCCAGGGCTCAAAGCCCGCGTATTCGGTTTCCATCGGCGGCCGCGGCCCGACCAGGCTCATGTCGCCCTTGAGCACGCTCCACAACTGCGGCAGCTCATCGAGACTGGTCCGGCGGAGAAACCGGCCCAGCCGGGTGATGCGCGGGTCGTTCCGCATCTTGAAGACCGGCCCCGTCATCTCGTTGTAACGCAGCAACTCGGCCTTCTTCTCATCGGCGCCAACTACCATCGTCCTCAGCTTGTAGCCGCGAAACCGCCGGCCCCGGTAGCCGACCCAGTCCATCGGATGCAGGATGGAGCCGGGTGAATCGAGCCTGATGAGAACGCCCACCACAGCGAGCACCGGTGCAAGCAGCACCAGTAGCACCAACGCGCCGATCCGATCGAGCGCCACCTTGGCGGCGCGCTCGACCTTCCATCGCAGGGTTCCCCGCCACCGCGGCAGCGCCGAATCCCAATCGAGCGCCTCAGGCTCCGCATCGCGGGACGGGTGGCCGGCCCCCCCGAGCGTCCTCATTGCCATGTCATCCCCCGGTCGCGAGGCACGATCCGGCGCAACGTGAACAGATCGGAGCCATCGAGCTCAGCGTGGTGGTCCGGCCAATCTTCCCAGTGGTCGTGGACCGCTGCGAGCAGCCGCCCGGTGACGACCGCGGAGCGCTCCGACAGCAGGAACACCACTGCACGCGCCGCCAAGTCCGGCGAGACGCCCCCCTCGCGCAACTCGTGGCGGGTCCGCTCAAGGTATGCCGGTCCGGCCGTCGTTCCCGCCTGGAGCGTCGCCTGGTGTATGCGGGTGGCCACGAACCCCGGCGCCACGCAGTTGACCCGGATGCCATGGGGGCCGAGCTCGTGCGCGAGCGTCTCGGCCAGGCGCACCACGCCAGCCTTGCTGCAACCGTATGCCGTGTAGTTCGGGAACGGGCTGGTCGCGCCACCGCCCGAAAACAGCACGATCGAACCGCCGTCCCCCCGGGCGATCATCCGCCGGCATGCAGCCCGCGCCGCGAGAAACGCCCCGAACAGATTGATCCGCAAGGTGTCGATCCACGCGGCGGGATCCACCTCGGCTACCGGCCCAATGGCGGCGAGGCTGGCGGCCGCGTGCACCATCCCCAGCCGCCCACCGTATGCGGTGGCCCGGTCGAACACGCGCTCGAGGTCCGCCTCGGACGTGACGTCAGCCTGCTCCGCGGCCACGTCTGACGGCGCGCGGGCAAGGCTGGCGAGCGACTTGCGGGTCGCCTCTAGGTTCGCGGAGTTGCGCGCGCAAATCACTACCCGCCCTCCCGCGGCGAGCACGTGCTGCGCGCAGACCGCTCCGATTCCGGTGCTGCCGCCGGTGACGACGACGGTGGTACCGGTGAGCGCTTCGGTGGTCCGGTCAGGCGTACCGATGGCGAGCTCCGGGAAAGAGTGCCGAACCGTCCAAAGCTTGGAAACGTAGAAACTTGCGGCCTCGCGCGCAAGCGCATAACCCTAAATCCCGCAATCACTAACGAAGCTGGACCGCCAGGAGTGCTCTCAACTAAAATGAGCTCATGCGATCGTTCTCCGGGCACGACATCAGAGACTTTGGATCGGCCGTGGGGAGCGGGGCTGACGACCAGCCAGCCCTCGCTGCCGCATGCGCCGCCGCCGAACGGGACGGCGCGCCGGTGGTGATCCCTCAAGGTGTGTTTCTCCTTGCGCGGGAGACCCGGCTTCCGGCGGGTGTGACCATCCTCGGGACCGGGCGTCGGAGCATCGTCCGTGCGGCCGCGGCGGCCCGCGGCTTCCGGATGCTTTCCTGCTCCCAAGGGGCGGCGGGACAGACAGTGCGGGACCTCTGCCTCGACGGGAACAAGGACGGGCAAGCTCCGGAGGTCTGGGGCGAGTGCTCCGGTGTGTTTGCGGAGGATCCGCGTGACTTGCTGATCCGCGACTGCACTTTCGTCTCCCACCCTTACGCCTGTATCGTCGCGCGGGCCTGCGGCCCCGGCGCCCGCGACGTGCGGGTGATCGATTGCGAGTTTAGCGATTACGGCTATCCCGATGTCGCCCGCAGCGCCACCGCCCTTGTGTGCGATGCCATCGGGCACGCCCGGATCACGGATGTCTGCATCCGCGGCAACCGCTTCCGCGGCGGCCGGAGCGGCAACCTCGCAGCCATAGGGATTGCGAACGTGAGCCGGCTCGACGTGGTGCAGAATCGGATTGTCGACCAGGCCAACGAGTACGCGCCTGGGTCCGCACCGACGATCAAGGGAATCGATGTGGTCGCCAGTGAGGACGTCCGGATCTCCGGTAACGAGGCGGATCTGATCGTCGATCAGCACTGGTGCGTCGGTGGACAGGATTCCGACAGTGGCGTTCAGGTAGGCTTCGCGTTCGCGGCCACCGGATGCCACCGGGTCATCATCAACGACAACACTGCCAACCGGGTGTGCGCCGGCATCGGCGCGTTTGATCTGTTCGACTTCACGATCGTTGGCAACGTCGTGGTCGGCGACGCAGGGGATGGGCAGATCGCCGGCGGGTGCGGCCTGGAGATCAACAGCAATGACCTGGGAAGGTCTGGTCCCGCCTGCGGGAGCATCACGGGCAACACGCTCCGGAACCTTCGGACCGGCATCTTCCTGGCCTACGGACGGGACCTGGTGCTGAGCGCCAACGTCGTGCAGCATATCCAGAAGAATGGGCTCAACCTTATTCAAGGCGAGAAGCGCCGTCTCACCATCGCGGGCAACGTAATCCGGAACGTAGGCCGGCTGGGCAACGCGGCGGGCGGGCCGTATCACGGAATACTATTGGCGGAGGCGGAGGCCACGACTGTCACGGGGAACATCGTGGAGAACGCGGGCCCCCGGCTCCCGTTACACTGCTTGAGCATCGATCGGAAAAGCGCGGGGCTGCACGTGAGCGGCAACCTCTTGGCCGGCGCAGACGGCGCAATCGTGCGGAACGAGGCCAAAGACGCGCCCCGCAGGGGGCCCTTTAGGTGACCACGACCTCGCTCGGCTGGGGCTCAGGGGCATCCGCCGGGTACACACTCAGATGGGAGTTCGCGAAGTTTGCCACCACCTTGGCGCCTTCGGCCTCCAAATTGTAGTGCAGCCTCGGAAGACCGCGCGACAGCATGAAGTCCTCAAGCCGCAACGAATCGCCCCCGCAATAGAGCATGAGAAATCCGCCGCCGCCGGCTCCGATGATCTTCCCGCCCAGCACACCGAACCGCGAGCGAACCTCGTCGTACAGCCCGTCGATCCACGTGGTGCTGATCCGGTCGGACATCCGCTTCTTGTTCTCCCAATGCTCATGCAGCAACTGGCCCCACTGATCGAGATTCTCCGACTGGATGGCCTCGAGAATTCGATAGCCGAGATCCTTGATGCCGTTCAACGAGTCCTCCACCGTCTTGCGCTCGGGCGCGCTCGCCCGCATCGCGCCATCCTGAATCGAAAGGACGTCCTGCGCGTCTCGCACCAGCCCGGTGTAATAGATGTGGGTCCGGGCCACGAACGTGGAGAGCGTGCCCCCCCGCAGCCGCACCGGCTTGACGTCCACGGTGCCGTCCCTTGTGATATCCAGGACCGTGAGTCCGGCGAACGCTGCCATGTACTGGTCCTGCTTGCCGATACGCTTCTGAAGCACCTCCAGCTCGATGTGGCACGCCTCCTCCGCGAGCCGCTCGAGCGACACGTAGTCGCGCCGGTACTGATGCAGGGCGGCGAGCAGCCCCACGAGATAGCAGCTCGACGAACCGACTCCAGTGCCCGCCGGCAAATCCGCCATGGAGGAAATCTCCATCCGGTCCTCGATTCCGTGGAACCGGAGCGCCTCGCGGGCGAGCTCGTGCCGAACTTGCGAAACGTGGTCAACCACCTCGCTCTGGGTATAGTGGAGGCGGATCTTCCGGTCCACTCCCGGTGGGTTGATCGCGACGTACATGTACTTGTCGATGCCCATCGCAAAGATGAACCCGCCGTGCCGCTCGTAGTAGGAGGGGAGATCGGTGCCCCCGCCGCCGAGGGTGACCCGAAACGGCGTGCGAGTGATGATCATGAGAGGTGTGGTTCCGCCGGCAGCGAGTGGATGAGCGCCTGCGCGGTGGCCAGGCTCGCGGGCGTGTCGATCCCGAGGCAGTATCCTTCGGGCTCCAGCACGTGGCCGGCCAGCTGGTCGGCCGCAGCCAGACGCGGGAAGAGGTCCTTCGCGAAGTCCTGGAATCCGCCGGCGAGGGCCGCAGCCACCGCGGGCTCCAGCAA
>DATAFP010000087.1:0-8070 GCA_036257415.1 Gemmatimonadales bacterium | reverse complement strand
TCGGTCACGTCGGACTCATGGGGGACATCGCGGTGCTGCTGGTCGTCGCACATCGTGGGGAGTGGTTGACCGACGAGGTCGACCATCCACACCGACGAGCCCGCGCCTTCTTCGGCGCCGCGGCGACAGTGGTCGTCGCGTTGCTCGGTGGCCTGGTCCTGGCGCGGTCGTGGTACCTGCGATGGGGCTCCACCGCACCCGAGCTGCAGGCCGAATGGCCCGGCGATGAGCTGGTTCCCGACGCGAACTACCTGATTCAGCACGCCGTGACCATCCAGGCATCGCCCGCAGCGGTGTGGCCCTGGCTTGCCCAGCTGGGTCAGGGACGAGGCGGATTTTACAGTTACGCGTGGCTGGAGAACCTGTTCGGCCTCCGGGTCCGAAATGCCGACCGGATCCACCCGGACTGGCAGGCCGTTCATCCCGGCGATTCCGTCTTCGCAACGCCCCCCGGCTGGCTCGGGATGGATCGGCGCTTCGGGTGGCGTATCGCACGGGCCGATCCCGGGCAGGTGTTGGTCCTCGAGGATTGGGGCGCCTTCATTCTCCAGCCGCGCGACGGCGGCACCCGTCTCATCGTGCGTACCCGCGGCGGCGGAACCGACCGCCCGATCGACCTGGCGCTCGCGCCGGCCGGGCTGCTGCTGTTCGAACCGGCGCATTTCGTCATGCAGCGGAAGATGCTGCTCGAGATCAAGCGGCTGGCCGAGCTGGAGAGACGCGGCCTCGCCAGGAGAAGCCCATGACTCGTCTCTACGACGCCGGCTACCGGGAACGCGTACGGCTCGATGACGGCACCGAGGTGCTGCTTCGGCTGCTCACGCCCGACGATACCGCACTCGTCGTTGCCGGGTTTGATCGACTGTCCGAGGGGTCACGTTACATGCGCTGCATGGCCGGGGCTTCCAAGCTGACGCCGGCGGACCTGGCGCACTTGAGTGGCGTGGATCAGGATAAACACCTCGCTCTTGCAGCCGTGCGGGAGACCGCCGGCCACGAGGAGCCGGCCGGGCTGGCGGAGCTGGTCCGGCTGGATGGCCAGAGGGATGTCGCGGAGATCGGCATCGCGGTCGTCGACGCGCTCCAGGGCCACGGGCTGGGTCGCATCCTGCTGCAACATCTGATCGCCGCCGCCCGCGAGCGCGGCGTGCGGCAGGTGCGGTTCGAGGTGCTGTCGGCGAACGCGCGCATGCGGAACCTGCTGCACGAGGTCGCGCCGGGCGCCCGGATCCGCTATGACGGCCCGATGTTCACCGCTGATGTGTCGCTTGCACCTGAGGCCGACGGCGACACTCACGAGTCACCAACCGCACTGACCGCGGCAGGCGCCGGGCACGGCGCCTCGTAGGTCTGACACATGAGCCTGGTCGACGGCGACCCGGGCCGACTCGCCCTCGCTGCACTCATTGGGCTCGCGGTCGGGATCGAGCGCGAATGGTCGGGCCACGCGTCGGGCCCGCGCGCACGCTTCGCCGGCGCCCGTACCTTCCTGCTGCTCGGATTGTTGGGCGGGATCGCCGGCTGGCTGTACGCCGCCTCCGCGACGATCATGGCGGTCGTGCTGCTCGCCGCCGGCTGCGGTCTCGCCGTCGTGGCGTACGCCGCCGCAACCCGCGCGACGCACGACACCGACGGCACCACTGAAACAGCCGCACTCCTCGTGCTCGCCACCGGGGCGCTCGCCGGCGGAGGACAAGGAGCCGTGGCGAGCGGGATCGCGGCGGTCATGGTCGTGGCGCTGGCCGAGAAGGCCCGGGTCCAGCGGCTCGTGCGGCAGATCGAGGAGAAGGAGCTTCAGGCCGGCTTCCACTTTGCCGTCCTCGCCCTGGTTGTGCTTCCGCTGGTGCCGCGAGGGCCCTACGGCCCCTTCGGCGCGATCCGACCCCGCGAGCTGTGGGCAGTCGTTCTGGTCTTCTCGGCCATCAACTTCCTCGGCTATCTCGCACACCGTATCGTCGGCGCCGACCGGGGTTACGGCCTTGGCGGCCTGCTCGGCGGGCTCGTTTCCTCCACGGCGGTGGCGTTCACCTTCGCCCGCCGGAGCCGCATCGAGCCCGAGCACGGCCCGGCCCTGGCAGTCGGGATCGTGGCGGCATGCACTGTCCTTCTGGCACGCGTCGGCATCGTGATGACGGCGCTCAATCCGACGGTTGCACGACACGCCATTCCCTACCTGCTCGTCCCGGCACTCGTCGGTGGCGCGGCGATCGTGTACATCGCCGTACGCCGGCCGCACAAGGCCGTTACCTCCATCGCCGATCGGAACCCGCTCCGGCTTGGTTCGGCCATCCGCATGGCGATCGCCTTCCAGGCTATGCTGCTGATCCTGCCTCTGGCCCAACGTGCCTGGGGCTCCGGCGGGTTGCTCGGCTCCGCGGCCCTTCTGGGCCTGACCGACATGGACGCACTGACCTACTCGCTGGCACGCCCACCAGGGGGAGGGGTCGCGCCCGCACTGGCGGCGCGTGCGCTGGGAGTGGGCATTTTCGCCAACACGCTGTTCAAGCTGGTGCTCGTGCTGACGCAGGGGGATAGGTCGGTGCGGCGAATCGCCGGTCTGGGGCTCGCCTCGCTGGCGGCGGCCAGCGGACTCAGCCTGGCACTATTGTGAGGAAGAGCCGTCCCCACTCCCGGAGCTGCCGGAACACCAGGAAGTCGTCGTAGACGCGCCGTTGTGCGGCCCGTCCCCAGGTCGCGAGCCGGACCGGATCCGCGAGCATTGCCGCGAGCGCCTGCTCCAACTCGAGCTCGTTCTCGGGATCGCGTACCAGCATACCGTCGATTCCATCCCGGATCTGTTGCCGCGGACCGCATGCCCGGGAGTTGCTCAAGACCGGCACGCCCTTCCACATGGCCTCGGTTATCGTCAGACCGAATCCCTCCCGTAGCGAATTCTGCACGACGATGGTCGACGCCCGCTGCAGCGCGTTGATGATCAGTGCGCTCTGGTCTGGCACATGCAGGGGGACGGACAGAACGGCAATATCCGCCTGCGCCGCGGCAGACAGCCGGAGGTAGGCGGACCGCAACTCCGCGAGCACCTCGACCGCCTCGGGATCATCCTGCACGGCATCTGGGTTCGGCCCGGCAAGAACCAGTCGAGTGAGCTCGAGGCGGCGAGCCGCCGTCCCCGGCTCCGCAGCGGACGGACCGAGCGAACACCTGAAGCGGGCAAAGGCCTGCATCAGGGGCAGAAACCCCTTCAACCGGTCCCATCGCGAAATCTGTGTCACGATGGGCCGCGTAAGCAGCCCGAAGCTCTCAGCGTCCGCCGGCGCGAACATGCCGTCGGGCCCGAGCCGCTGTACCCGGGCGGAGAACGGGGCGCTCACGGTCGGACCGGGGCAGGGAATCATGCCGCCGTTGCAGAGCACCTCGACCGTGTCCCGGAGCGGGAGCTCCCGGTTCTTGGAAGCGAGCGGATCGATAGCGGGCCGGATGACGGAGGCCCGGCCGGCCAGCGTGCCGGGGATGTATTCCGGCGCCGAGAATACAGCCCGGTCGTACGCGTCCAGGTATGGATCGAGGAATCTCCATGCCGCCTCCGTGGCCGCATTGCTCAAGTCCACGCCGATGTGGCAGCGCCAGACCGTGGTGAGCGGCACGAGCTGCCGGAGCATGCAGGCTAGCGGGAGCGGCTGCGGATCGTGCACCACCAGCACGTCGCCCGGCCGGAGCAGGGGAGCGAGTGCCTCGGCATTGGCGCGGTTCACCCACTCGAACAGGGCACGTTCCGCGCTACCGAGCTCTGCCTCGCCGACGCCGTGAATCAGGTTGTGGAGGTGCTTCGTCAGCACGAAGAACGCCGGGTCGGGGCTGCCGATAGCAGCCCACTCGGCGCGGACGCCCAGGTCGCGCAGCATCCGAACGATCGGAGGCAGCATCTCGGCGACCCCGCCGCCCCGAGCGGTGGAGTTGACGAGCCAGACGGTACGGTCGCCCAGCCGGGCGACGAGTTCGCGCGCTTCGTTCCGCAGCTCGGTTACGGGGGCCGCGAGCTGGGCAAGGGCGGCGTAGTCATCCAGAGTCTCACCCGGCGCGACATCGATCCGCCGCAGGTGGGTCACAGCTGGCCCCTCACTGGATTCCGCTCTTCATCTCGCGTTCATGCTCGCTTAACCCACGAGACGCTAGCGTAAGACGTAAGCAGACGATACCCACAAGGGGGAGCGCATGACACCCGACCTCGAGCTGCACCGGCACATCACAGCGCAACTGGACCTCGATCCCAGCGTTCGGGACGAGGACATCGCAGTACGGGTCAAGGACGGCGTGGCGACGCTCGCCGGCACCGTGGATGACTATGCCCAACGCTGGGCCGCCGAGCGCGCTGTCGAGCAGGTCCACGGCGTCCGCGCCATCGTCAATGACCTCGCGGTGGAAATCCGGCCCGAGCAGGCGCGCTCCGACTCGGACATTGCCCATGCCGCGGTGAATGCGCTTCGCTGGGACGTCCAGGTCCCCGACCACCAAATCACCGTCAAGGTGTCCGACGGCTGGATCATGCTGGAGGGTGAGGTCGAGTGGAACTACCAGCGCGACGCCGCGAGCCGAGCGGTCCGGTACCTGACCGGGGTCAAGGGAGTGAGCAACATGCTCAAGCTGCGGAACGTCGCGTCGGCTGGCGACGTCAAGCAGCGCATCACCGAGATGCTCAAGCGACAGGCCGAGATCGACGCCGGCCAGATCACGGTGGAGGTGAACGGTCACACCATCATCCTCCGCGGTGCGGTGCGGTCGCTCAACGAGAAGCGGGATGCGGAGCGGGCCGCATGGAACATCCCAGGGATGACCAGAGTCGAGAACGATCTTCTGGTAAGCCCTCCCCTGGGCGCGGCAGTGTGAGTATGCGGGCCGCACTGGTTGTGCTCATGGCGCTGCACGCAATGGCGCATCTTCCCGGCGTCATCGTCGATTGGCGCCTTTCGACCCTTCCGGAGCTGCCCTACCACACCACCGTGCTGGGCGGACATCTCAATCTGGGCGACGCCGGCATGCGCACGATGGGCGCCCTCTGGCTCATCGCCGCGTTCGGGTTCGGCGTGGCGGCCATCGCCGCCGGACTGGGCCGGCCGTGGTGGATCTCGCTCGCCGCCGCCGCCGCGGGGGTCTCGCTCACATTGAGCATCCTCGCGGCTCCGGAGGCACGGCTGGGAATCCTGGTGAACCTGCTGATCATCGCGGCGCTCGTGCTGGGCCCGCGGGCTGGGCTGCTCTGAGCAGCGCATCCCTCACGCTGCGGCTCGGAGTGCATTCAGAATCACCGCTACGTCGATCACCTCTTGGAGCAGGGCGCCCACCGTTGGTGGCACATACCCGAGCGCGGCAGCCGCCATCGCGGCGCCACTGAGGCCAAGGCCAACCCATATGCTCTGCCGCGCGATGCGCATGGTCCGGCGGCTGATTTCCACGGCATCCGCGAGGCGCCCCGGATCGTCGCCTAGAATGACCGCGTCGGCCGCCTCGGCGGTGATCCCGCCGCCGCCGCTGGCCAGCGCCACGCCGACCGTGGCGACGCCCAGCGCCGGCGCATCGTTGGTGCCGTCCCCCAGCATCACCACGCGCTCACCCTTTCCGACCAGTCCGCGCACGGTGTCGACCTTGTCCTCCGGGAGAAGGTCTCCCCGGAACTCCTGAAGGCCCACCGCCGAGGCGACTTCAGCCGCGTTGTCGGCAGCATCACCGGACAGCAGCAGCATCCGGCGCACGCCGAGCCGCCGAAGCCGCTCGATCAGAGCCGGAGCGTTGGGGCGTACCGCATCAGCGTACTCCACCACGCCCGCCGTGCGCCCGTCCACCGTGACATACGCCCGGAGCCCCTCACCGGGGACGGGAGTCAGCGGGCGAGCACCGTCGGCCGAGGCGTGTGCAGTGACGAACGGCAGCGCCCCCACCGCCACGTTGGTGCCGTTCACGTCGCCCGCTACCCCCTGACCCGCAGCCTCGACCACTGATCGTGCGGTGGGGATGGATATGCCCCGGCGCAGCGCCTCCTCCACCAGCGTCCGCGCGAGCAGGTGCCCTGATCCGTGCTCCACCGCTCCCGCGAGTCGGAGTACGTCGTCCTCGGTGAACGGCGCAACCGGGATCACGCGCGACACTGCCGGCCGTCCGATGGTCAGGGTTCCCGTCTTGTCGAAGACGGCGGTCGTCACCCCGCCGAGCTGCTCGAGCGCGGTCCCGTGGCGAATGATGACCCCCCGGCGGGCCGCCCGGTTGATCCCGCCTACGATCGCAACCGGCGCGGCGAGGATGAGCGGGCAGGGAGTGGCTACGACCAGGACCGCGAGCACCCGCGCCGGATCGCGCGACGTCGCCCAGGCCAGCCCGCAGACGAGCAGCGTGATCGGCGTAAACCAGACGGCGTACCGGTCGGCAAGGCGTTGAATCGGTGCCTTACTGGCCTGGGCGCTGCGTACCAGCTCCACGATCCGGGCATACTGGCTCTCGCGGGCGGCCGCGAGCACCCGAAGGGTCAGCGGACCTTCGAGGTTTCGGCTGCCGCTCAGGAGCCGGGTGCCGGGCGCACCGCTGATCGGCACCGGCTCACCCGTGAGCTGCGCGGCATCCACCTGGGAATGTCCCTCGATTACGAAACCGTCGCAGGGAATGAGCTCACCCGGGCGTACCAGGATCGTCTCGCCCGGTTGGATCTCGTCGGCGGGGACGTCGACGATCCCGCCCGCGCAAACCCGGTGGGCTATGGTGGGCGCGGCCGCTTCCAGATCGCGCACCGCGTCAGACGCCCGGCCGCGGGCATAGGTCTCGAGCGCCTCGCCGCCCGTCTGCATGAGGACGACGATCAGGCCCGGCAGCGGCTCACCGAGAACCAGCGCCACTACGATGGCGAGACTCGCGACCAGGTCGGCAGCAAAGCGACGGGCGAGCACGCCGCGGATGGTTGCGGAGACCACCGGCAGCCCGGTGAGCGCGAGTCCGGTCAGCCAGATTGCCCGGCCCAGCGTCGGATAGGCGCCGCGAAGGACCAGCCCGAGAATGATGAAGGCGAGTGCGGCCGCGGGGATCGCCGCGGCGCGGAGTCTCAATCCTCGGGTTTCGAGGCGCCGTTGTTCGAGCGGCGGAGGCTGAACCCCACGCCGCGGATGGTCTGAATCAGCTGCTCCCCCGCGGCGGCCGCCAGCTTCCGGCGGAGGTTCCCCACGTGCACGTCCACGACGTTGCTCTCCGGGTCGAAGTGCATGTCCCATACCTTCTCCAGGAGGGTGGTGCGCCGAACCACTTCCTCGGGGTGCAGGAGGAAAAACTCGAGCAGCTGGAATTCCTTCGGTGTCAGATCGAACGGCCGGTCCTTGATGGTGACGGCGTGCCGGAGGCGATCGAGCGCGACCGGTCCAAACGTCAGCACCTCCAGGCGCTCGGCGCCACCACGCCGGTGCAGCGCCCGGATGCGCGCGAGCAGCTCGTCGAACCGAAACGGCTTGGCCAGATAGTCGTCCGCACCGGCATCGAGTCCCCGGACAACGTCCTCGGTGGCATCGCGGGAGGTGAGCATCAGGATGGGGGTCTGCCGCCCCTCACGCCTGAGCTCGGTGGCCACCTGGAACCCGCTCTTCTTCGGGAGCACGACGTCCAGCAGGATTATGTCGTAGTCGTACACGTGCGCGAGCATCGTCGCTTCGTCGCCATCGGGCGCGACGTCGACGACGTACCCTTCTTCCTTCAGCCCCTGCTCGATGAACCCGGCGACCTTCCGGTCGTCCTCCACGACGAGAATCTTCATGGCTCAAACCTTACTCCCCGACCATGAACCCGACCGCAACCGGTCATGAAGGTGTCTTCATGATGGGTCGGCCGCGGGGAGCTCGAGGAGAAAGCAGCCCCCGGAGGCTTGTGGTAAGGCACGAAGCTCGCCGCCGAGGAGCCGGGCAAGCCGGCGCGACAGGGGGAGACCCAGGCCGAAGCTCCGGCTCTCGTCGCCGGGCTTGGTGACGTAGATATCGAAGATCCGCTCGGCGTCGTCGGGGTCGATGCCGGGTCCGTCGTTCTCGACCGTGAAGGTGATCACTCCCGGCGTCGTGCCTACAGTCACCCGAACGACTCCCCCCTCCG
>DATAFP010000182.1:0-7966 GCA_036257415.1 Gemmatimonadales bacterium | reverse complement strand
CTTCACGCTTCACCTTTCACCCTTCGCGCTTCCACCGGGATCGGGATGAACATCCTCCTCATGGGCCCCCCCGGGGCCGGCAAGGGGACGCAAGGCGCCTTGCTCGCCGAACGTCTCGGACTGCCCAAGTTCGCCACCGGCGACCTGCTCCGCGACGCGGTCAAGCGCGGGACGCCGCTCGGGCTCAAGGCCAAGGCCGTGATGGAGGCCGGTCACCTCGTGAGCGACGACCTGATCCTCGGCGTCGTGCGGGACGAGCTTGCCCGGCCCGAGGCTGCCAAAGGGGTGGTGCTCGACGGCGTGGTGCGCACCGTGCCACAAGCGGAGGGTGTCGACCGCCTTCTGGCCGAACTCGGGCGCACGCTGGATGCGGTGCTGTTCTTCGACGTCACCGACGAAGAGATTCTCGCCCGGCTGGACAAGCGCCGTGCCGTCGAGGGCCGCGCCGACGACGATCCTACCGCGGTGGCCACGAGGCTTCGCGCGTATCGGGATCAGACCGCACCGGTGCTGGCCTGGTACGAAGGGCGGAACCTGGTGCGACGGATTCCCGCGATCGGCTCCGTGGAGGATGTCGCGAAACAGGTGAGGATGGCGCTCAACGGGAAATGATCACCATCAAGTCGCTCCGGGAAATAGAGATCATGGCCAGGGCGGGCCGGATCGTCGCCGGGGTGCACGCCCTCATGCGTCGCCTGGTCCGGCCCGGAATCACCACGGAGGAGCTCGACGCCGCGGCCGAGTCGTTCATCCGGGGCCATGACGGCGCCACGCCGTCGTTCAAGGGCCTCTACGGCTTCCCCAAGACGCTCTGCGTGTCGATCGACCAGGAGATCGTGCACGGAATTCCCTCGAAAAAGCGAGCGCTCGCGGCCGGCAGCATCGTGAGCGTGGACGTGGGCGTCCAGCTGGAGGGCCTCCATGCGGACGCGGCGACCACGATCCCAGTGGCCGAGATCGGTCCCGACGCACAACGGCTGCTCGCCGTGACCGAAGCATGTCTCGCCGCGGGCGTCGCGCAGGCGCGGGTGGGAAACCATGTGGGGGACATCGGTCACGCGGTGCAGAGCGTGGCGGAGGAGGCGGGTTTCGGGGTGGTGCGCGAGCTCGTGGGGCACGGCATCGGCACCCGGTTCCACGAGGAGCCGCAGATCCCCAACTACGGCTCACCCAAGCGCGGCCCCCGGCTGCTCGAGGGGATGACGCTGGCGATCGAGCCGATGATCACGCTGGGCGCGCCGACCACCCGCACGCTCGGCGATAAGTGGACCGTGGTGACGGCCGACGGAAGCCTGGCCGCGCATTTCGAGCATACCGTAGCCATCACTGCGAGCGGGCCGCGGATTCTGACGACGGTCTAGAGCTGTTCCGCCAGCCGCATCCGCACTCGCGCCTCCACCGCCTCTACCAGCTCCAGCCGTTCCAGCGCCGCGTCGGCGATCCGCTCGGCTTCGGGATCGTCGTGCAGGCGCCGGAGGTTGCTCCGGATTGCCCAGTAGGCCGCGCGAGCGGCGGCCGCTGCCAGCAGGACCGCGGCGCCCGCATCCCCCACGGCGCTCCGGAGACCGCGGAGCACCAGCGACTCGGCGAGATCGGTCGTCTCGCCGGCCAGCAGCAACAGCTCGTACTGGACGGCGGCCGCGGCCTTGAGCGCGTCGTCGCGGGCGGCGTTTCGGAGGGCGATCTCCGCCTCCGACGTGCGCGGGAGCGCGAGCGCATCGAGCACGTCCTGGAAGGTGGTCGCGTCTTCCTCCGCCAGGGTGAGAAGGCGGCGACGGAGCACGTCGCCGCGTTCCGCGGCAGCATCACTCTCCGGGCGGATCTCGGCGTAGCTCGAGCGACCGGCGGTCAGTCCGGCCACCATTGCGACGAGCGAGGCAGCCAGCGCTGCGGTGATGGCGGCGGCGGAGCCCCCGGCCGGCGTTGCATTCCGTCTCGCGAGCGCGTCCGACCACTCCGCCAGCGGCGCGGAGGTATCAGGCCCGGACACCGAGCGTCTCCAGCAGCCAGGCGTGAATCGGCGGGTTTCCGGCCACCACCGCCGTGTGCTCGATGCCCACATCACGTCCTTCGGGATCAGTCACCCGTCCGCCGGCCTCACGGATGAGCAGCGTGCCCGCCGCGATGTCCCAGGCCGAGAGCCGCTGCTCCCAGAACCCCTCGAAGCGCCCGGCGGCGACGTCAGCGAGATCGAGTGCTGCGGAGCCGGCACGGCGGATTCCCGTGGTGCGGCCGGCCACGCGGGCGAACTGCACCTGATATTCATAGAGCTGGGCGAGATCCTTGAAGGGGTAGCCCGTGCCAATCAGTGCGTGGTCCGGCGTGTCGATCGGCGAGACATGGAGCCGGCGACCATCGCACCAGGCGCCGCCGCCCGCGGTCGCCCAGTAAACCTCGTCGCGCGGCACGTGGTGCACCACGCCGGCTTGCAGCTGGCCATCGATCGCCGCGGCGATGGACACTGCGTACGCGGGATACGCATGCAGAAAATTCGTGGTGCCGTCGAGCGGGTCGACTACCCACACTAGGCCGTTGGTGGTGAGCGCGGGGGTGAGCTCCTCGCCGATGATGGCGGCGCGCGGATCGCCGGCGAGGAGAATCTCGGCGATCAATCGTTCCGCGGCCCGGTCCACCTCGGTCACAAAGTCGCGGCTGGTCTTGGTGAGCCAGTCGGTCGGATCGGCCGGGCGTTCGACCGACCGAATCAGCCTTGCCGCTCGGGCCGCCGCGGTACGGGCAAGATGTAGTAAGTCTAATGGGGACAGCATCTTGCGACTCTCGTCCCGGTGGGGTACGTTTGGTGATGCCCCGCATCTTTTCCGGCATCCAGCCATCCGGCGAGCTGCACATCGGGAACTACCTGGGCGCGGTTCAGAACTGGGTCCGGCTCCAGGCCTCCTACGACTGCCTGTACTGCATCGTGGATCTGCACGCGATCACGGGAAAGTACGACGCCGACTCGCTCGCGTGCCGGACCCGCGACATGGCGATCGGCCTGCTGGCCTCAGGCATCGATCCGGAACGGTCGATCTTGTTCGTGCAGTCGCACGTGCCGGAGCACGCCGAGTTGATGTGGCTGCTCAACGCCGTGACGCCGCTGGGCGAGCTCGAACGAATGACGCAGTTCAAAGATAAGTCGCAGCGGGTCGAAAGCGTCCCGGCGGGCTTGTTGAACTATCCGATCTTGATGACTGCCGACATCCTGCTCTATCGGGCCGATCTGGTACCGGTGGGCGACGATCAAGTCCAGCACCTGGAGCTGTCGCGCGAGATCGCTCGACGCTGGAACGCCGAGTTTGGCCGGGGCGAGGAGTTTTTCGCCGAACCCAAGCCGCTGCTCACCGAGGCGCGCCGAATTCTGGGACTCGATGGCCAGGCGAAGATGTCGAAGAGCCTGGGGAATACGATCGGTATTCTCGACTCGCCGGAGGAGATCTGGCAGAAGCTTCGGCCCGCGGTAACCGACCCGGCGCGGGTGACGAAGAAGGATCCGGGCAACCCGGACATCTGCAACATCTACACCTTGCACCGCTCCTTCTCGCCGCCGGAGACGGTGGCGACGGTGGCGGACTATTGCCGCGGCGCCAAATGGGGCTGCCTCGATTGCAAGCGCGAACTGGCGACGAACATGGCCGCGGCGTTCGCCCCGATCCGGGAGCGCGCGGCGCCGCTGATGGCGGCGCCAGACCGGGTGGAGGAGTTGCTCGCGGCCGGAGCGGATCGGGCCCGCGCGATCGCGCGGGAGACTTTGCGCCAGGTGAAGGATCGGATGGGCTTCTTGCCGCCGCCGCGCGTCACCAGCCCGACCGGGTGAGGTCATGGAAAAGATCATCAGGGCGGCAGTCGAGCGGGGCGCGTCCGACCTTCACATGAAGGCCGGCGACGTGTTCCGGGCGCGGATCAACGGGAAGCTGGTGCCGCTCACCAAGCAGCGCCTCACGCCGGATCAGACCAAGGCGATCGCGCTCAAGCTGATGAGCAACGACGCCGACCGGGCACGGATCGAACAGCTCCGCGACTTCGATTGCTCGTGGGGCATGCCGGGGGTGGGGCGGTTCCGGGTCAACCTGCTGCGGCAGCGCTCCTCGTTCATGATCGTCATGCGGGTCATTCCCTTCACGGTGCCCAGCATCGAGAGCCTGCGGCTGCCCGAGGTGCTTACCAAGGTTGCGGATGCGGACCGGGGGCTGGTCGTCGTGGCGGGTGTGAGCGGAAGCGGACGCAGCTCCACGGTCGCCGCCCTGGTTCATCACATCAATCGGAGCCATCAGAAGCACATCGTCACGATCGAGAATCCGATCGAATTCCTGCATCGCGATCTCTCCTGCTCGGTGACGCAGCGCGAGGTGGGGGTGGACACCGAATCAGTCGCGGTAGGCGTTCGCGCGGCCCTGCGACAGGACCCCGATGTCGTGGTGATCGGTGACATGTCGGATCCCGAAACGGTCGACACCGCGCTCAAGGCGGCGGAGACCGGCCGGCTGGTGATCGCCACCATGCCCACACCAGACGTCGCCACGTCGGTGGAGCGGATTCTCGCGACGCTCCCCAGGGAAGAGCGGAGCATCACGCGCATGCGGCTGTCAGAGGCGCTGCGCGCCGTGATCGCTCAGCAACTCCTGCCGCGCCGTGGTGACGACGGCCGGGTGGCAGTGTTCGAGATTCTGCTCGGCACTCCCGCGATCCGCGAGGCGCTGAAGGCGTCGGACCGCATCACCGACTTCAGGAAGCTCATCAACGACGGCCGCGGCGACGGCATGCAGACCTTCGAGACCCACCTGAGCGAGCTGGTTGCCGAGGAGCGGCTCAGCGCCGAGGCCGCTCGTGCGGCAATGATTCCCCCCGCGTCCGACAAGCCGTCCGGTGGGAAGCGGGGGGGGAGGCACGCCGCCAACGCCTGAGGCCGCGGGATCCGGCGACGCCTTTGCTGCCCGCCTTCTCTCCCAAACGCGGGAGAGCGGCTCAGCCGGCCTCGATCGCGCGAGAGCCCTGGTCGCCGCGCGCCTGATTGATCTGGGATTCGCCGTCGAGGTTCAACCCTTCAGTTGCACCGCGGCCGCACTGGTTCCGTTGCCGCTCCTCGGCGCCGGCCTCGGCGGGCTGGCGCTCCTGCTCGGGCCCCTTCTTGTGCTGCCGGCTGCGCCGCCCTGGTCGGCGGCGGCGGTCTGGCTCGTGGGGGTCGTGAGCCTGGGGCTGCTTGCGGCGGGGGCAGCGCAGGGTCACGGCCCCGCCGCGTGGGCCGGCCCCACTCGACAGGACGCCAACCTCATCGCCACCAGATCGCCCACGGTCCGGCGCTGGATCGTGGCCCATCTCGATTCCAAGGCGCAGGGTCACTCGATGGCGGGTCGGCTTGTGGCGGTGTGGCTCTTGATCTGCGCCGCGGTCGCACTGACGGGGCTTGCAGCGGCCCGGCTCACTGGGCCAGTTCCGGTCTTGCCCGCCCTCCTCGCCGTTGCGCTCGCTGTTCTGGCCGGCGCGCTGGCCGGCCGCGGCCGGCTCCGGGGGGCAACCCGCGGGGCGCGGGACAACGGAAGCGGCGTCGTGGCAGCTATCGCCGGCGCCGCAATCGCCGGGGATACCAGCGTGGGCGTACTGATCACCGGGGCAGAGGAGCTGGGAATGATCGGCGCCCGCCGGTTCGCGGCGGAGTGGGGCGCACAGCTTCAGGGAGCTGAAGTCGTGAACCTCGACACGATCGATGACCGCGGGCCGATCTGGGTGGTGAGCCACGATGCGCGCGGCGACGTGCTCGCCGAGCGGGAAGCGGTGCGGCTCGCGGGGCTCGGACTGCCGGTGCGGCGCCGACGGCTGCCGCTCGGCATTCTGACCGACAGCCTCGTGCTGGCCCGCGCGGGCGCGGCCGCCATAACCATCGCCCGGCTCGATTGGGGCACGCTTGGTCGCATCCACACCCCGAAGGACGCGCCCGATGGGTTGGAACTCGAGACTGCGGCGCGGGTCGGACGGACGATGGCCGGGTGAATTTGACCTTTCTCCCGGCTCGGCATAGAATTGCCGGAGGATTCGCGAGCCCCCCGCGGGGCTTTTTTGTTGTTGGTGGACGGCGCCGGGAGGCGAGATGTTCGACGCACGGACCGCCTGCGTGGTGGTCGTGGGTGCGCAGTGGGGCGACGAAGGCAAGGGCAAGCTGGTCGATGTGCTGGCCGAGCGGGCTGACATGGTCGTCCGCTATCAGGGCGGCGCCAACGCCGGCCACACCGTCGTGACCGGCGACACCCAGTTCATCCTGCAGCAAATCCCGTCCGGCATTCTTCATCCTCAGGTCACCTGCGTGATGGGCAACGGGGTCGTGCTCGATCCCGATCAGCTTTTTCTGGAGCTGGAGCAACTGGCCGCGAAAGGCGTGGATCCGGCGGGACGCTTATTCGTCTCCGATCGCGCTCACCTGGTGCTGCCGCTGCACAAGCTGCTCGACCGGGCAGGCGACCGAAGTCAGGGGATCGGTACCACCGGCCGCGGCATCGGCCCTACCTACGAGGACAAGTACGGCCGCCGCGGCCTCCGGGTGGGTGATCTCCGGCGCATCGAGTGCGCCCTGGCTCTGCTGGGCGAGCGGGTCGAGCGCGCCAACCAGCTGCTCCAGATGCTGGGCAGCGCCGACCGGGTCTCGCTGGCCGACCTCGAGGCACTGCTGCGCCGCTGGTCGCCTCGGCTCCTCCCGCTCGCCGCGGATACGGGACTGCTCGTGCATCGCGCACTTCACCAAGGGCGGCGAGTGCTGCTGGAAGGTGCGCAGGGCGCGCTGCTCGACGTGGATCATGGCACCTACCCCTTCGTTACCTCGTCGAACACGACCTCGGGCGGCGCGGCCGTCGGCGCCGGGATCGGACCCACGGCGATTCAGGGCGTCCTCGGGGTAGTGAAGGCGTATACGACACGCGTGGGCAACGGTCCACTGCCGACCGAGGCACTGGATGACGCAGGCGCGCGCCTGCGCGAGCTCGGCGGCGAGTTCGGCGCGGTCACCGGTCGGCCACGCCGCTGCGGCTGGTTCGACGCCAACGTGGTTCGGTACTCCGCGCGGGTGAACGGGCTCACGGGCCTCGCGGTCACCAAGCTGGACGTGCTCGACACCTTCGACGAGCTGCCGATCGGCGTGGCGTATCTGATCGACGGCGAGCGGTCCGACGAGTTTCCGTCGGCGGTGGACGTGCTCGGACGGGTGCAGCCGGTCTACGAACGCATGCCGGGCTGGCGCCGTTCCACCGCCGATGCGCGGCGCCTCGCCGATCTGCCCGGAGCGGCGCGGGCGTATCTCGATCGGCTCGAGAAGCTGTCCGAGGTGCCGGTCCGCTACGTCAGCGTCGGCACGCGGCGCGATCAGATAATCGAAGTCGAGTGACGAGTGCCGAGAGACGAGAGACAAGCGACAAGTGACGAGTGGCTGCTGAGCGCACTTCGCTGATCGTGATCGGGGCAGGCCCCTGCGGCCTGGCCGTCGGCATCGCCGCCAAGCAGGCCGAGCTGCCTTGCGTTCTGCTGGAGCGGCGGAACATCGTCTCGACCGTCGAGCGGTATCCGCTGGCAATGACGTTCTTCTCGACTCCGGAACGGATCGAGATCGGCGCGGTGCCGTTCGTCTCCAGCCACGAGAAGCCGACCCGCCGCGACGGGCTGATCTACTATCGTCGCGTGGCCGAGCACTACCGCCTCGACATCCGGCCGGCGGAAGACGTTATCGCGGTCACCCGGGGCGATGACGGCCGGTTCCACATCGCGGTCCGCCGCCCGCACGACTCCACTGCGTACGTGACCGACGCGGTGGTCTTTGCCACCGGCTACTTCGACAACCCCAACCTGTTGAACATTCCCGGCGAGGAGCTGCCCCACGTCGAGCACTACTTCACGGAAGGGCACCGCTACTGGCGCCGGAAGGTGATCGTCATCGGGGCGGGGAACAGCGCGGTTGATGCCGCGCTGGAATGTTGGCGGGCGGGCGCGG
>DATAFP010000148.1:0-3194 GCA_036257415.1 Gemmatimonadales bacterium | reverse complement strand
GGGGGCCCATCCGGGTGATCGACTGGCACTTTCGCTTCCGCGGCCGGCACATTCACAAGTACTGCCACTTCTTCCTGTTCGAGTCGTCGGGCAGCGACCCCAATCCGCAACTCGACGAGGGCATCACGGCGTGCGCGTGGCACCCGCTGGAGGGCGCGCTCGCGACGCTCTCGTACGACAACGCCCGCGGAGTGCTGAAACGGGCCAGCGAGATGGTGCGCACGCTGGTGGCAGTCGGCGCCGGCCGCCCCCCTCGTGCGAAGGCCGACGAGGGCTGACCGGTGGCGGTCGTCGCGGCACTGCTGGAAAGCCGGGCCGCTTTGCTGGCGTTGCGGCGGTCCATGCCGTCGAGCGGGCCTGCCGTCGTGACCTGCCGATCGATCGCCGGGCTGCACCGGATCCTCGATACCCGGCTCACCGACGCCGTCGTGCTTGCCCCCTCGGCGGCCGCCCTGCCCGAAGTGTCCGCGTTGCGAAGCGGTCTGCCGAACATACCGGTCATCGCCTACGCCGCGTTCCGGCCCGATGATGGCGAGCTGTTGCTCGCCTGCCGGGACCACGGCATTGCGGCGGCCGCGGTCGCCGGCGTGGACGACGCCATAGTCGGCGACATGATCGTGCGCTGCTCGCTCACCGCCGCCCGCACCCGTGCCCTCGCCGACGGCCCACGCATGCTTCGACTCACCGAGCCGCTGCAACAGGACGCGTGGGACGTGCTGGTGCGGGAGGTGGAACGCCCGGTACGAACCGTTTCGCTGGCCCGGCGCCTGGATGTCAGCCGCGAGCATCTCTCGCGGCAGTTCGGGGCGGGCGGCGCACCCAACCTCAAGCGGGTGATCGATCTCGGACGGATCGCGTGCGCGGCGCAGCTGCTGCAAAACCCCGGTTATCGCATCGCTCACGTGGTCCGGCTGCTCAACTTTGCCTCGTCCAGCCACCTCGCCGGCACGACACGGCGGATCACCGGTGCGTCGCCCTCGGTCCTCGCCGAGCTGGGGCCGCGGGGGGTGTTGCTCGCCTTCGCGCGGGGCAAGACTCGAAGCCGGGTCTAGTATGCGCTCTCGAACCATCCCAGCAGGGCTGCTGCTCTCGGTGCTGGCCGCTTCTCCCTGCGCCAGCCAGGATCGGCCGGCCCCGACGGTGCTCCGTGCATCCCTCGTCGCGGGCTATCACGCGGCATTCCTCTGTTCAGCGGTGTACCTGGCACACCGGGATCCCGACGCGGTGAGGAACGACGAGCTCGGTCCGACGGTGCTCGATCAGGCAGCCGACACATCGCCGGGGCTTCGGCCCGCTCGCGTCGGTGTCGATCGCACCGCCCACACCGCGTTCGCCATCCCCGCCACCGCCGACGATCCATTCTTCCGGGGCCAGCCGCGGCTGGCCGTGTTTCAGGCGGGACGGGGATGCACCCTGCTCCCGCCCGGCGCCAAACCCGAGGATGCGGCACGCCTGCCCGCCGTGCCCCGTTGGAGTCCGCCGGACGTGGCGGCGCGCCCTTGGCCCGATGGCGATCACCTTCCGATCGAGCCGCTCCCGGCGCAGGTGGACTCGGCCCGTCTCCACGCCGCGTTGGACTCGGCCTTCTCAGGGTCGGCGTACCGGCCGTCTCGCACGCTCGGCGTGGTCGTCGTATACCGCGGCCGGATCGTGGCCGAGCGCTACGCTGCCGGTTGGGGAATGCACACGCAGTACCGCACCTGGTCTACCGCGAAGAGCATCGCCAGCGCGCTGATCGGAATTCTGGTGGGGCAGGGCAAGCTCAGCGTCGACGCGCCGGCGCCGATTCTCGAGTGGAGCCGACCGCTCGATCCGCGGAGCTCGATCACGATCGAACACTTGCTGCACATGAGCAGCGGCCTCGAGAGCGGCGGGAATCAAACGCCGATCGGTTACTGGGGCGGGATCGATATCGCGGCGGATGCGGCCTCGGCGCCGCTCGAGCGCGCGCCCGGCACGCGATGGAAGTACTCGAACTACGATACGATCCTGCTGCTTCGGGCCGCGCGTCAGGTGTTGGGCGACGAGGCGTATGCCGCGTTTCCGCGGCAGGCGCTGCTCGATCGGATCGGGATGTACCACACCTTTCCGGAGACCGATCCGTACGGCAACTACATTCTGAGCAGCCAGGTGTACAGCACGCCGAGAGACCTGGCACGGCTCGGCCTGCTGTATCTCAACGACGGCGTGTGGAACGGGCGGCGGATACTGCCGCCAGGTTGGGTCGCCTATACCGTGAAACCCGCGCCGGCGTATGATTTGACCGCCTCTTCGCCGGCCTGGGGATACGGGGCCCAGTGGTGGCTGATAGGACGGGACTCCCGCGTGCCCAGCGACGCCTACACCACCCAGGGTCGGCGGGGCCAGTTCGCCACGGTGATCCCCTCCCGCCGGGTCGTGGTGGTCCGAACCGGACTCGACCCGGAGCCGACCGGCTGGGACCACGCTGGGTTCGTGGGGGAAGTGGTGTCGGCCATCGGTCGGTGAGCAGGGCGTACGACCATTTGCCAGCTTTACCCCTCATCCTCCTTCCATTATCTCTTGTGCCGCCGTACCGATCTTGCCGCCGGACAGCGCTTGTGATTATTTTCACAAGCTACCTGGTTTCCGGACGTTCCCACGCCCTGCAACTCCGACTCCATGGCAACCCAATCATTCATTCTGCGTCCCGGTGAGCTGAAAGACGTCCTGCTCCGCGAGATCGAGGCGGCCGACGTCGCAACGACCGATACCGCAGAAGTCGGCACCGTTCTCGAGGTGCGCGATGGCATCGCCCGCATCTACGGTCTGATGTCGGCGGTTGCCGGCGAGATGCTCGAGTTCACCGCCTCGGAGACGGGGGAGACGGTCGCGGGGTTGGTGTTGAATCTGGAGGAGGACAACGTCGGCGCCGCCATCATGGGCGACTACCTCAAGCTGAAGGAAGGCGATGAGGTCCGCCGCACCGGCCGGCTGCTCGAGGTGCCCACCGGCGCGGCGATGCTGGGCCGGGTCGTTGATGCCTTGGGTCGTCCGGTGGACGGCCGCGGGCCGCTCCAGACTTCGGCGTCTCGTCCGGTCGAGATCATCGCGCCGGGAATCATCGTCCGTCAGCCGGTGAAGGAGCCGCTGCAGACCGGCATCAAGGCGATCGACTCCATGATCCCGATCGGCCGCGGCCAGCGCGAGCTGATCATCGGCGACCGGGGCACCGG
>DATAFP010000002.1:0-28347 GCA_036257415.1 Gemmatimonadales bacterium | reverse complement strand
GACGGCCCCTGGCCCGCTTTCCCGGCGGACGTGCTGTCCACCACGATCGTCACCGCCACCCAGTGCGCCGGGATGATCCTCATCTTCGAGAAGATGTTCGAGTCCCGCTTGTTCTTCGTGGACAAGCTCATCGGGATGGGCGCGCGGATCGTGCTGTGCGATCCCCACCGCGCGGTGATCTCCGGGCCGTCACCGCTCAAGGGCGGGGTGGTCGATTCGCCCGACATCCGGGCCGGTATGGCCATGCTGCTTGCAGCCCTCTGTGCCGAAGGGCAGAGCACGATTCATAACATCGGACAGATCGAACGCGGCTACGAGCGTATCGACGAACGGCTGCGGGCGCTGGGTGCCGACCTCGAACGCCTGGATGACTGAGGCGCCGGTCGCCGGTGCAATCCCGCGCTACGAGCTGGGAGAATGGAGGCAGTACGGCATCGTCGCGGGCATTACCGCCCGCGGCGGTGATTCCGGAGCGGGGTTCGATCTCGGCCTCTGGACCCGCGAGCCGACTGCGGAGGTGATGACCCGCTGGCGCGATTTCCGCCGCGCCGCACGCGGGTTCACAGGGTTTGCCATGTCACATCAAGTGCACGGCGCGGAGCTCGCCTGGCACGGCGAAGTTGCCGGATGGACCATCCTCGACGGCGTGGACGGGCACCTCACCAGCGCACGCGGCGTCCTCCTGCTCGTGACCGTCGCCGACTGCGTCCCGGTGTATCTCACCCTGCCAGGACGCGCGGTCGCGCTCCTGCACGCCGGCTGGCGGGGCACTGCCGCCGGCATTCTCGGGCGCGGCGTGGCGGAGTTGTGCCGAGCCACCGACTGCCAGCCACATGAGATTGTAGCTCATTTCGGCGTAGGCATTTGCGGGGCCTGTTATGAAGTGGGTTCTGAGGTCATGAGCGGCTGCGGGCTGCCCGCCGATGGCGCCGGCCCTTGGCATCTCGATCTCCGCCGTGCCCTCGCCGACCAGGCAGCGGAGGCGGGGGTGCGGAGCGTGACGTCGTCCACCTGGTGTTCGGCGCACGATCGCCCGCGCTTCTACAGCCACCGCGCCTCGGGCGGTACCGACGGCCGCATGGTGGCGTTCATCGGGATGCCGGGTTCGGGCGATTGACGGGCCGCGAGAGGAGCAGTAGTATTCCGCTGCTGTGAAGGGCTGTCCCGGATGGCCCCCGCGGGGCCTGGTGTCGATGTGGGGGAGTTCCCCCACTTTTTTTTTCTGCGACGCTCGATGTCATTCGACGAATCGGTCGATCAGCTGCTGAGTCCGATTCGCGAGCACATCGCCTCTCTCGGTTTCGAGCTGGTCGACCTCCGCCGCGCCGGAACGCTGGACCGTCCCATTCTTCAGGTGCGGGTCGACCGTCCGGACAGCACGCCCGGCCACGGGATTACCGCGGAGGAGTGCGGCTCGATCAGCCGGCAGCTGGAACGCCTGCTCGAGTCCCGCGGACTGGTCGGGCCGCGGTACGTCCTCGAGGTCTCTTCACCCGGCATCGAGCGGCCGCTTCGCTGGCCCGATCACTGGCGGCGGTACGTCGGGCGCCGCGCGCGCATCCGGGCCGACGGCCTGGCCGGGCGGCCGGAGGTCGAGATCCTCGGCGTGCCGGACGACGAGCATGTCCGGCTCCGATTGCCCGATGGCTCGGAACGGACCGTGGCGCTGCGGGCGGTGCGTGACGCCCGGCTCACCTTCGAGTGGGCCACCCCGGCCAAGCCCGGGAACCGACGATAGGCAGGATTGCCGCGCTCCGGCGCGGCCGCGCGGCGCCCAGCGGCGCCGGTGATCAAGGAGAAGGAATGGCGACTTCGCCCGAAATGTTGGCCGCGTTCCGCGAGCTGACGACCACGAAGCAACTCGATCGCTCCGAGCTTCTCGAGCTCCTGCGCGACGGCATCCAGGCTGCGCTGGTCCGAAAGTTCGGCCCTAACGTCAAGTTCGAGCTCAGCGTCGACGAGCTGAACGGCACCATCCGGATCGTCCGGCTCCGGCAGGTGGTAGAGGCGGTAGAAGATGCCAGCTGGCAGATCTCGCTCGAAGACGCGCAGTTCGAGGACCCCGACTTCGTCGTCGGGGACATGCTGGAAGAGGACGTGCCGTTCGCCGACTTCGGCCGGCTCGCCGTCCAGGCAGCCAAGCAACGGATCATCCAGCGGGTGCGTGAAGGCGAGCGCTCCCGGATCCGAGACGAGTTCGGAAACAAGGTGGGCGAGCTCCTGTCCGGCGAAGTGCAGCAGATCGAGCGCGGCAAGCTCGTGATCATGCTCAACAAGTTCCGCGAGGCGGAAGCGATCATCCCCTATCGGGAGCAGAACCACCGCGAGCACTTCCACCAGGGCGACACGGTCCGCGCGGTGCTCAAGCGGCTGGAGGAGACTCCCAAGGGCCCGCGGCTCATTCTTTCGCGGGGCGATCCGCTCTTCGTCAAGGCGCTGTTCAAGCTTGAGGTGCCCGAGATCCAGCAGCAGATCGTCGAGATCCGCGCCATCGCGCGCGAGGTGGGGAGCCGCACCAAGGTGGCGGTGATTTCCCGCGATGACGCGATCGATCCGGTGGGCGCCTGCGTCGGCCTCAAGGGGTCTCGAGTGCAGGCGGTCGTGAACGAGCTGGGTGGCGAGCGGATCGATATCGTGCCCTGGTCGCCGGATCCGGAGCGGTTCGCCCGACTCGCGCTGGCCCCTGCCCGGGTCGCGAAGGTCTTCTCCGATCCGGAGAGCAAGACCATCCAGGCTGTCGTGGACGAAGACCAGCTTTCGCTGGCGATCGGGCGCAACGGCCAGAACGTGCGGCTCGCGTCCGAGCTGACCGGTTGGAAGATCGATCTCTACTCCAGTCGCGAGTGGCTCGAGCGGGGTGGTGAGGGCCCGCTGTTCGCACCGCTGCCGCCGGAGGAAGACGACACCGCGACACAGGTGCCCCTTACCGAGCTCAAGGGTCTGGCGCCCGAGGTCGTGGCGATTCTCAACGGTGCCGGCTACCGCACGCTGAGCGACGTCCTCGATCTGGATCGCGAGGACGTGGCGCGGATCCCAGGGATGACCCCGTCCACCACGGACCACCTGATGTCGTTCCTCGCCGAGCTCACCGACGAGGACGGCGCTGAGGAGGCCCGGCCCACGGCATGAGCGGCGTGCTCGGCCTGCTCGGCCTCGGGCTGCGCGGCCGAAACGTGGCGGTGGGTGTGGATGCGGTGCGGAAGGAGCTGCAGGCCAACCGGCTGGGCTGCGTCGTGGTGGCAGCCGACGCCAGCCCGAGGGCGGTTGAAAAGGTGGTGCGCCTGGCGGAGGCCCGGAAGGTTCCGCTGGTGCGGGGGCCGGGCGCCGAGGAGATCGGCGCGCGGCTCGGCCGGCCGCCGGTGATGGCGGTGGGGGTGCGGGATCGCGGCCTGGCGCAGGGAGTCCTGCGCGCGGCCTCAACGGAGGAATGAGTGGTCAAGACCAGAGTGCATGACCTCGCGGCCGAGTTCGGCGTCGCGCCGGAGCAACTGCTGCAGATGCTCCGGGAGATGAACATCTTCGTGCGGAGCCACCTGTCGGCGCTCGAGACCGATCAGGTGTCGGCCATCCGGGTGCGGTGGGAGCGCGAGAAGCGCAAGCACGCCGAAGAGACCCAGCCCAAGAAGCCGAGGCGGAAGGCCGTGAAAGTCGCGGCCGAACCGGCGGTGGCACCTCCGATCGAAGCCCGGCCGACCAAGCGCCGTCGCACCGCGGCGGAAGTCGCTCAGGTCGAGGCCGCTGCCGCGATCGAGCGCGAAGCGGCCGAGGCCGCCGAGCGCGCGGCGCTGGAGTTGGAGCGCCCGGTGCTCGAGGTTCCTCAGCCGCAGGCGCTGCCGTCGCTCGCGGAGCGCGCCCGCGCCCTGTTCAAGGACCTCCCGCCGCTGCCGGTCGAGGAGGAGCCCACCACCGCCGCGGAGCCCGCGACCCCCGAGCCCGCGGCCGCGTCGCCCGCGTCGGCCGCTGCTGCGCCCGCTGCCCCTCCCGCGCCCACGCCGGCGCCGCCCGCCCGCACCCCGTTCATTCCCCCGCGAATCCAGCGTCCGGCGCCGGCCGGTCCGTCGGGCGGCGGCGGGCGTGGAGGGCCACCGCAGCGCGGTGGATCGTACCAGGGGCGACCCAAGCCGGTCTTCTCCAGCGGGGCACCGGCCGCCGCGCGTCCAGGCGCGCCCGATCGCGGCGCGGCCCCCGCCCGCACCTTCGGTCCCGACGCCGAGAAGGGCGGCGGGCGGAAGAAAGGGAAGAAGGGCAAGCGCAGCATGGTGGATCAGGAAGCGGTGCAGGCAAACATCCTGAAGACACTGCAGGGCATGAAAGGCGGCGCCCGCGGCAAGGGGCGCCGGTCCGACGAGCCGTCGTACCGCGAGCAGGTCGCCGGGCGGCTGGCCGAGGAGCGGGAGAAGGAAAGGACCCGTATCCGGGTCAACGAGTACATCTCCGTCTCGGAGCTGGCTGGGCTCATGAAGGTGCCCGCCACGCAGATCGTCCAGTTCGCGTTCAAGGAGCTGGGCATGATGGTGACGGTGAACCAGCGCCTCGACTTCGATCAGATCGAGCTGATCGCATCGGAATTCGGCTTCCAGGCGGTAAAGGAAGAGGAGTACGCCGCGGAGGCGGCGGTGGCGGAGCCGGAGGAGGAGGGCGAGCTGGCACCCCGCCCGCCCGTGGTCACAATCATGGGCCATGTCGACCACGGCAAGACGTCGTTGCTCGACTACATCCGGAAGGCGAACGTCGTCGCCGGCGAGGCGGGCGGTATCACGCAGCACATTGGCGCGTACAACGTGTCGCTGGGGGACGGAAAGGCGATCACCTTCCTCGACACACCGGGCCACCAGGCGTTCACCGCGATGCGCGCCCGCGGCGCGCAGGTCACCGACATCGTCGTCCTCGTCGTCGCCGCCGACGATCAGGTGATGCCTCAGACGGTTGAAGCCATCAGCCATGCGCGCAACGCCGGCGTTCCGATGATCGTCGCGATCAACAAGATCGATCTGCCCACCGCCGACGTCGAAAAGGTCAAGCGCGACCTGCTGCAGCACAACGTGGTGCTCGAGGAATTCGGCGGCAACGTCCTCTCGGCGCCGATCTCCGCCAAGAAGGGCACCGGTGTGGATCACCTGCTGGAGCAGGTGCTGCTGCAGGCCGAGCTGCTCGATCTCAAGGCGAGCGAGGCCGGCCGGGCGCACGGCACCGTGCTCGAGGCCACGCTCGACCCCGGCAAGGGCCCGCTTGCGACCGTGCTGGTGCAAAAGGGGACGCTGCGGGTGGGCGACGACTTCATCTGCGGCAAGTTCTCCGGCCGCGTCCGCGCTCTGTTCGACGAGCGTGGGAAGCAGGTCAAGGAAGCCGGGCCGTCGGTGCCGGTGCAGATCCTCGGCTTCGAGGGTGTGCCGTCTGCCGGTGACGCGTTCACCGTGGTTGCGGATGCGGTCGAGGCGCGCGAGATCGCGCAGCGGCGCCAGCGGCTGGAGCGCGAGGCCCAGAGCCGCCGCACGCAGAAGGCGTCGAGCCTGGAGGACTTCAGCCGTGCGCTGAAGGAAGGCGAAGTCTCCATGCTCCGGATCATCATCAAGGCCGACCAGGGTGGACCCGCCGAAGCGCTCGCCGACGCGCTCGCTCAGCTCAGTACCGCCGAAGCGAGAGTGGATGTCGTGCACCGCGGTGTGGGCGCCATCTCGGAGGGCGACGTCCTCCTGGCCAAGGCATCCGGCGCGATCATCCTCGGCTTCCACGTCCGTCCCGACAGCAACGCGCGGGCTGCGGCGGAGCGCGAGCAGGTGGATATCCGCACCTACCGCATCATTTACGAGGCGGTCGATGACGTGCGGAACGCGCTCGAGGGTCTGCTCAAGCCGGAGGAAAAAGAGGTCGTCCTGGGCGAGGCCGAAGTGCTGCAGCTGTTCAAGGTCAGCAAGGTCGGCACCATCGCCGGGTGCAGCGTCCGGAACGGCATCATCCAGCGGACGGCCAAGGTCCGGATCATTCGGGACGGCACGTCGGTGTACACCGGGAACATCTCGAGTTTGAAGCGATTCAAGGACGACGTACGCGAAGTGCGGGAAGGGCTCGAGTGCGGCATCGGCGTGGAGAACTACAACGATCTCAAGGTCGGTGACCGGATCGAGGCGTTCCGCCTGGAAGAGGTGAAGCGGACGCTGGCCTCGACGGCGACCGCGGGTGCGGCGGACGCCCGGTAAGTCCCCTGCCGGCTCAGAGAACATGGTGCTCGGCATTCGCGCCTGGGAGCTGCATCTCGAGGGTTGCTCGTCACTCAAGGACAAGCGGAGCCGCATTCGTCCGCTCACGGCGGCGCTCCGCCGGCAGTTCAACGTGTCGGTCGCCGAAACCGGTCATCAGGACGCGTGGCAGCGGGCGGAGATCGCCTGCGTCGCGGTCGGTTCGGCCCGACAGGTGGTAGAGGAGACGCTTCGCTCCGCCGACCGCGTGGTCGAGGAGGCCGACGGCGTCCGGATCGTGGATACGCTGGAGGATTGGCGGTGAGATCGTCCCCCCGCCGTCCCGAGCAGGTCGCCGAGACCATCCGTCAGGTTCTGAGCGACGCGTTTGCGCGGCAGGAAGTGCGCGATCCTCGGGTAGCGTCGGTGACCATCACCGCGGTGCGGGTGACGAACGATCTCTCGCACGCACAGGTCCTGGTCGTGATTCCGGGCGATGAGCCAGCCCGCGAGCGGGGGCTGGCAGGGCTCTCGAGCGCGGCGGGGTTTCTCCGCTCTCGGGTAGCGCGCGCGCTCACGACCCGAACCGTGCCCGAGCTCCATTTCGAGATCGACCGCGGACAGGAGCACGCGCAACGGATCGAGGCCTTGCTGGGCGAGATCCGGCGGGAGGGTGGCGCCTGATCGGAGCCCTCCTGGTAGACAAGCCTTCGGGGCCCACCTCGCACGACGTCGTTTCCCGGGCGCGGCGGGCGCTGGGGCTGCGCGCCGTGGGGCACACCGGCACGCTCGATCCGTTCGCCAGCGGACTGCTGGTGCTGCTGGTAGGCCGGGCGACGCGGGTCGCGCGGTTCTTCGACGGGTTGCCGAAAACCTATCGCGCGGTGGCGCGGCTCGGCGTCCGCACCGACACCGACGATCGTACCGGGACGGTGGTAGGGCCCGAGGCCCCGGTCGGGAACGTGGGGAGGGACGCCGTTGCGGCAGCCGTCGCGGCGATGGTCGGCCCGCAGTCCCAGCGGCCGCCGGCGTATTCGGCCAAGCGGCTGGGCGGGGTTCGGAGCTACCGCCGTGCGCGGCGCGGTGACGCGGTCCAGCCGCCGGCCGTGCCGGTGACGGTGTACGCGGCCGACCTGCTTGCGCATGAGGGAGACGAGATCTCCTTCCGGGTGACGGTGAGCACCGGGACGTACGTTCGCGCCCTCGCCCGCGACCTCGGCGACCGGCTCGGTGTCGGCGCCCACCTGGTTGAGCTCCGACGCGAAGCGATCGGCGGGCTCACCGTGGGCCAGGCAATTCCGCTCGATAGCCTCGTCGCTGGCACCCAGGTGGTGCCGCTCGCGCGGGTGCTCGAGCATCTGCCGGCGCTGACGCTGACCGATCAGGAGATTGCTGGCGTGCGGCACGGCCGGCCGGTGCCCGCGCCACCGGACGGCGCGTCGCGTGGGGGGCCGCATGTGGCGCTGATGAGAGACGAATCGGTGGTGGCGATCGCCGTCGCGGAGGGGGACTCGCTCAAGCCCGTGGTCGTGTTGGAATCCGCGTGACGAGGCATCCCCTTTTCTGCTCGCCCGCGCCACTGCCGATCGGGTCCAACGGTACCGTGGTGACCGTAGGATCGTTCGATGGCGTGCATCTCGGGCATCAGGCGGTGCTCGCCGAAGTCGCCCGCCGCGGCCGCGCTGCGGGGCGCGCGAGCGTCCTGGTGACGTTCGAGCCCCATCCGCTGGCGGTGATCAACCCGCAGGCGGCCCCGCCGCTGCTCACCTCCGGGGCGGAGCGGCGGGAGTTCCTGGCGCTGACGCCGATCGACTATGCGCTCTTCCTGCGCTTCGATCGAGCGCTCGCCCGGCTCTCGCCCGAGGAGTTCGTCCACGACGTGCTGCTGGCGTGCTGCGGGATGCAGGATCTGGTGTTCGGCTATGATCACGGGTTCGGCCGGAACCGGAGCGGCGACGTCGAGACGCTGCGGAGGCTCGGCGCCGAGCTGGGCTTCGCAGTCGACGCGGTCCCGCCGGCGGACGTGGAAGGCGAACCGGTCTCCAGCGGGCGGATCCGCCGGGCGGTGGCGGGCGGCGATCTCCGCACCGCGGCCCGGTTGCTCGGCCGAGCCTACACCGTGTCGGGTCGAGTCAACGCCGGGGAGCGGCGCGGCCGCATGCTCGGCGTGCCGACGATCAACCTGGGTGAGGTACCCGCCGAGAAGCTGCTGCCGCCCGACGGGGTCTATGCCGTGTGGGTCGAGTGGCGCGGCGGACGGGCCGGCGGAATGATGAATCAGGGCGCCCGACCCACGTTCAACGAGGGCGGCCGGGTATTGGAAGCGCACCTCTTCGGATTCGAGGGCGACCTCTACGGCGAATGGGTGCGGATAGAATGGGTGGAACGGCTGCGCGACGTCCGGCGGTTCGCCGGCGTCGAACAGTTGCAGGAGCAGTTGCGGCGCGACCGCGCCCGGGCCGAGGCGATCCTCGCCGGCGGCTCGACCGACCTCAGCCGCGTGACCCACGCGTAACCAGTCAACCTGACGATGCTCTCATCGATCCGTAATCGCCTGATCATCATCGGCCTGCTGGTGGCGGGCTCGATCTTCGCACTCATACCGCGGAACGTCACCACCCGGGTGCGGAACGAGAAAGGCGTCATGGTGGACCGCACGGAGAAGCGAGTGCCGATCAAATATGGCCTCGATCTCCAGGGCGGCATGCACCTGGCGCTCGAGCTCGATCAGTCGCGCCAGGTCTCGTCCGATCCCGCGCGCGACCTTCGCCTGGCGGAGACCGTCCTGCGCAAGCGAATCGACGAGTTCGGCGTGAGCGAGCCGCTGATCCAGCTGGGCGACGGCCGGATCGTAGTGGAGCTGCCCGGCATCGACGACCCCGCCCGCGCCAAGCAGATCGTGCAGCGCAGCGCCTTTCTCGAGTTCAAGATCACCGACGAGACCGGCGCGCTGGAGAAAGCGCTGCCGGCAATGGACCGCGCGCTGCGAGGACTGGGCGTGGGCTCGGTGGACACCGCGGCGCCGTCCCGTCCCTCGGCGGTGGAGCAGCTCCTCGCCGGTGACACCGCTGCGAAGAAGGACAGCAGCAAGGTCAAGCGGCCGGCGGGCAAGGATTCGGCGGCTGCGGACTCGGCGGCCGCGGATTCCGCCGCACCGCCGATCGCCCCCGGAACCGGCGTGCTCGGCTCGCTCATCCAACCGGGTGAGGGCATACCCGGTGAGTACCTGGTGCCGGAGACGGCCTTCCCCCGGGTGGACAGCCTCATCAACCTGCCCGTGGTGCAGCGACTGCTCCCGCGGGGAATCGTGCTCCGCTGGGCGGCCTCGCCCACCAGCGTGGGCGTGCAATCGTACCGCTACCTGTACGCGCTGCAGGAGCGGAGCATCGTGACCGGGGCGAACCTGGTGGATGCGCAGGCCCAGCTCGATCCGGTCACCAATGCCCCCATCGTCACCTTCCGGCTCGATCGGCAGGGCGGACGCAAGTTCGGCGACGAGACCGCCCGGCATGTGGGCGACTTCATGGCGATCATTCTCGACGGGCGAGTGCAGGGCAGGCCACCCGTCATCCAGAGCCGGATCGGCCAGAATGGCCAGATCACCCTGGGCGGCAAATCACTCCAGGAGGCGCAGGATCTCGCCCTCACCCTCAAGGCGGGCGCCTTGCCCATTCCGCTCAAGATCATCGAGGAGCGACAAGTCGGGGCCAGCCTCGGTCAGGATGCCATCCGCTCCGGCATCATCGCCGGCATCATCGGAACGCTGTTCGTGGTCATCGTGATCACCAGCTACTATCGCGTGGCCGGGCTGCTCGCGGTCGGCGCGCTGGGGCTGTACGTGCTGTTCACCCTGGGCGGGCTCGCGATGCTCGACGCCACGCTCACCCTGCCCGGCCTCGCTGGCCTGGTGCTGTCGATCGGCATCGCAGTCGACGCGAACGTGCTGATATTCGAGCGAATACGCGAGGAGCTGGCGGCGGGAAAGACGGTACCGCTCGCGGTGGAGGAGGGCTTCCGCCACGCGATGTCCGCCATCATCGACTCGAACGTCACGACGATGCTGACCGGCCTGTTTCTGTTCCAGTTCGGCACCGGACCCGTCCGCGGCTTCGCTGTCACACTCATCCTCGGCATCCTCGCCTCGATGATTACCGCGGTGTTCGTCACCCGCACCCTGTTCATGCTGTGGCTGCAGCGTAAGCGGGCCATGGCCACGCTGAGCATCTGACCCATGAGACTCTTCGCGAACGCCCACTACGACTTCATCGGCCACCGCCGGATCGGCTACATGATCAGCCTTGCGCTGATCGTACCCGGCCTGTTGCTCCTCCTGATCCGAGGCGTGAACTACAGCGTCGAGTTCACCGGCGGCACGCTGCTGCAGGTGGAAAGCACCACGCCGGTGGACGTCGGCGCGGTGCGGGGAGCGCTGGCGAGCGCCGGCATTCCGAACGCCGAGCTGCAGACGTTCGGCTCCGACCGTGAGCTGGTGATCCGGGCCCGGGTGGCGCGCGCCGGCAGCGACGCCAACGATACCCAGGCCACCTCCGACGCGGTGAGATCGGCGCTGGATCAAACCCTCGGAGCCGGCAAGTACAAGGTGGTGCGCACCGAGGCGGTCGGTCCGAAGGTGGGATCGGAGCTGCGTCAGAAGGCGGTGATCGCGATCCTGCTTTCGTTCGCGGTGGTCTTGATCTACCTGGCGATCCGCTTCGAATGGCGGTTCGGCGTCGCCGCCGTCATCGCGACGGCCCACGACGTGATCGCGTCCCTGGCGTTCATCGGGATTACCCGGCTCGAGGTCAGCCTGTTCGTGGTGGCCGGGTTGCTCACCATCGTGGGGTACTCGCTCAACGACACGATCGTGATCTTCGACCGGATCCGGGAGAACCTGCACAAGTCCAAGCGGGATGAGTTCGTCGCCGTCCTCAATCGGTCGATGAACGAGACCCTGCCGCGGACCGTGTTCACCGGCACCACCGCGGTGGGCAGCCTGGTCGCGCTCGCGGCCCTCGGCGGCGATGTCGTCCGGCCCTTCGCCATCCTGATGCTTTTCGGCGTCGCCGTGGGGACCTTCTCCTCGCTCTTCATCGCGGCGCCGGCGCTGCTCGCCATTGAGCGCAAGTGGCCGGGCGAAGACGTTCGCGGCGTCCGCACGCCCGGCAAGGCGCCGCAGAAGCCCGCGTCCGGCCGTTCGACGCCGGCGCACACGGCCGCCCGGCATCGGACTCGTCCCGCCACTTGATTCAGCCGGCACGGCGCCGGCCCAATGCTCGTCGATACCCATTGCCACCTCGCGGACCCGGCGTACGAGCTGGACCGCGAGGCGGTGTTGGGCCGCGCCGCCGCCGCCGGGGTGGATTGGGTCGTCGTGATCGGCGAAACGCCGGAGACGGCGGAGCGTGCGCTCGCCCTGAGCGGCCGGCACCCGCGGCTGGTCGCGACCGCGGGCCTCCACCCCCACGAAGCCCACAGGTGGAACGCGGAGATGGCGGGGTGGCTGCGGGGAGCGCTCCGCTCACCCCGAGTCGTCGCCGCGGGCGAGATGGGACTTGACTACCACTACGAGCATTCGCCGCGCGACCAGCAACGCGCCGCCTTCGATGCCCAGCTCGGCATCGCCGCCGAGGCTCGGAAGCCGGTCGTCGTGCACGCTCGGGAGGCTGATGACGACGTTGCGGCTGCCCTCCGCGAGCACTCGGATGTCACCGCCATCCTTCACTCGTTCAGCAGCGGCCCCGGCCTCTTGCGGGCCGGGGTAGACCTGGGGCACTATGTGTCGTTCAGCGGCATGGTCACGTTCAAGAGCTGGCAGCTCGACGACGCGATCCGAGCCACGCCGCTCGACCGGCTGCTGGTCGAGACCGACGGTCCGTACCTCGCGCCCGTTCCGCATCGCGGCAGGCGGAACGAGCCGGGGTACGTGCGTATCGTGGCCGAGCGGATCGCCCAGGTGCTGCGACTCGACGTGGCGGAGGTCATCGCCCATACGGGGGAGAATGCCGCGCGGGTGTTCGGACTCGATGAACTCGGTAGATGAACTCGGCGCTCACCTCGCTGCTCCCCGCTCACCGTTCACCGCTGAGGTAGGTTCGTGACCGCCACCGCTGCTCCAGCCAGCGTCCCCTCGGACATCGCGATCGCTCAGGCGGCCAAGCTGCGCCCCATCAGCGACGTCGCCGCCGAGGTTGGACTCACCCCCGACGAGTTGCTGCCATACGGCCGCACCAAGGCCAAGATCGCTCCCGAGGCCGTGGCCAAGCGCCGCACGGCCAAGCAGGGGAAGCTGGTGCTGGTGACCGGGATCAATCCCACGCCGGCCGGCGAGGGCAAATCCACCGTGACCATCGGCGTGGCGCAGGCGCTGCGTCGGCTCGGCCACAAGGTGATGGTGGCGATCCGCGAGCCGTCGTTGGGCCCGGTCTTCGGTGTGAAGGGCGGGGCAGCGGGCGGTGGATACGCCCAGATCGTGCCGATGGATGAGATCAATCTCCATTTCACCGGCGACTTCCACGCGATCACATCGGCGCACAACCTGCTGTCGGCGATGCTCGACAACCACCTGCACTGGGGCAACGCGCTCGGCATCGACCCCCGGCGGATCACCTGGCCGCGCACGATGGACATGAACGACCGCGCGCTCCGCTCCATGGTGGTGAGCCTGGGTGGGATCAACGCCGGGCCGGTGCGGGAGGAGCGGTTCGTGATCGTGCCGGGCAGCGAGATCATGGCCATTCTCTGCCTCGCGACCGACCTCCAGGATCTCGAAGCTCGCATCAGTCGCATCATCGTGGGCTACACCCGCGACCGGAAGCCGGTGACCGCGGGGGACCTCAAGGCGGCCGGTGCAATGACGCTGCTGCTCAAGGACGCCATCCTGCCGAACCTGGTGCAGACGCTGGAGGGCGGCCCGGCGCTGGTGCACGGCGGGCCATTCGGCAACATCGCCCATGGATGTAATTCCGTGGCCGCCACCAAGCTGGCCTTGGCGCTGGGCGACGTCGTGCTCACCGAGGCCGGGTTCGGCGCGGACCTGGGGGCGGAAAAGTTCTTCGATATCAAATGCCGATTCGCCGGCCTCGAGCCAGGGGCGGCGATCGTCGTGGCCACCGTACGTGCGCTCAAGATGCACGGCGGCGTGAAGAAGGATGCGCTGGGCACGCCCGATGTCGCCGCGCTCAAGCGTGGGCTCGTGAATCTCGAGGCGCACGTCAATAACATCGTAAAGTTCGGTGTGCCTCCGGTGGTGGCGCTCAACCGGTTCACCTCCGATGCAGAACAAGAGGTGGATACCGTGCTCGATGCCTGCCGGAGCTGGGGCGCACGCGCTGCGTTGAGCGAGGTATGGGCCAAGGGCGGGGCCGGTGGCGAAGCCGTGGGCCGCGAGGTGCTCGCCGCCCTGGACGAAGGCAAGGCCCGCTTCAAGCCGCTGTACGACGTGAATCGGCCGGTAAGGGAGAAGATCGAGACCATCACCCGCGAGATCTATGGTGCCGACGGCGTAGATTTCAGTCCGACCGCCAGTAAGAACATCGAGCAGATCGAGGCAATCGGCTACGGAAACACGCCGGTGTGCATGGCGAAGACCCAATACTCGTTCTCCGACGATCCGACCAAATTGGGCCGGCCCACGGGATTCAGGATCACGGTGCGGGACGCCTACGTCTCCGCCGGGGCGGGCTTCGTGGTCGCGCTCGCGGGGGACATCATGACGATGCCCGGCTTGTCCAAGCAGCCGGCCGCCGAAGCCATCCGCGTGCTGCCCGACGGCACGATCGAAGGGTTGTTCTGATGCGGCTGGTCGCCACCGAAGGCGCGCCCAAGGCCGTCGGGCCGTACAGCCAGGCTGTCGTGATCAACGGTCTGGTATACACGGCTGGCCAGACACCTTTGGATCCCGCCACCGGCGAGCTGGTCCAGGGTGGAATTCCGGAGCAGACCGCTCGCGCGCTCGCCAACGTGCGCGCGATCCTGGAGGCCGCTGGCTCCGGGATGGCCAGCGTGGTGAAGACGACGGTGTTTCTGACCGACATGGCGGACTTCGCCGAGATGAACGTCGCGTACGCGGACGCCTTCGGCCAACATCGCCCTGCCCGGTCAACGGTGGCGGTGAAGGCGCTGCCCCGCGGAGCACGGGTCGAGATCGAGGCGATTGGGGAGGTGCGAGGGCAGAACGGTGGGAGGTAGGCGGTGAGCTCCGCTCACCGCGTGCCAGGGGGTGGATCGGGCCTGGTGGCTCGGCCGGTCTTCAAAACCGCGACGGAGGCGCCCTGTGCGGCTCCGGTGGGTTCGATTCCCACACGCTCCCGTCCTCACCTTGTCGAGCTGCTCCTGCTCGCTCTGCTCGCTTGCTGGGCATCTCCCTTGATCGCTCAGGATTCCACGGCGGCGCCGCTCGATACCGCGGTTGTCGACACCACCGCGGTCGACACCGTTCCCAGCGCGGTCGGGGGGGTGCCCGATACCGTCCCCCCGGTCGTTTCCGATTCGCTCCGCCGCCCAGTCAGTCCCTTTGGCGCATTCTGGCGTTCGTTCCTGATCCCGGGGTGGGGTCAGCTCAAGGTCGGACGGAAGATCACCGCGGGTCTGTTCGTCGTCACTGAAGGCATTACCCTTGGCATGAGCATCAAGGCCAATCGCGACCTCGGCTATCTCCGCAGGATCGGTGCGGACAGCGCGGACGTCGCCGCAAAGGCGCGGGCACGCGAAGACTGGTACGTGCTGCTCGTGGTCAACCACCTGCTGGCCGGGCTCGAGGCGTTCATCGCCGCCCAGTTGCTCGATTTTCCCGCCGAGCTGCACGTCGAGCGCGCGCCCGGGCGGGTGGATGCGGGCGTCTCCGTTCCGATCCGCTTTCGATGAGCGATTCCCGCGCTCCGGTCGGCGTGTTCGACTCCGGCATCGGTGGGCTCACGGTAGCGCGCGCCATCTTCGAGCGCCTTCCGAACGAGAGTACGATCTATTTCGGCGATACCGCTCGGGTGCCCTACGGCCCCAAGTCTGGGGAGACCGTCCGGCGCTACAGCCTCGAGATCCTCGATTGGCTGTTGCGCCAGGGAGTCAAAGCGGTCGTGGTTGCCTGCAATACCGCAACCGCCCGCGCACTCGATGCGCTCCGCGATGCCTCACCCGTGCCGGTCGTCGGCGTCATCGAGCCCGGTGCTCGGGCTGCGGTCTCTGCCTCCGCCGGCCGTACCATCGGGGTCATCGGCACCGTCGGCACGATCGCCAGCAACGCGTACCCGCGGGCCATCCGCAGCCTCGATCCCGGGGCTCGGGTGGAGCAGCAGCCCTGTCCGCTGTTAGTTCCGCTGGTGGAGGAGGGTTGGTTCGACCACTCCGCCACCGAGCTGGTCGCCCGCGACTACCTCGCACCCTTGTCCCGGGCCGGCGTCGGCTCGCTGGTGCTCGGCTGCACCCATTATCCGCTGCTCAAGCCGCTGCTCGGGCGGGTCATGGGGTCCGACGTCGCGCTGATCGACAGCGCGCAGGAGACCGCAACCGAGCTCGCGCGCGTGTTGCGGGAAGGCGGCCTCGCGGCGGGGAACGCGCGGTCCTGGCACCGGTTCGCGGTGAGCGACGACCCTTCCCGGTTCCGCGAGGTGGGGGCGCGGTTTATCGGAGAGCGGCTGGGCAAGGCCGAAGTGGTGTCGGTGGGGTGAAGCGGCGAAGCTCGGCGCCAACGCTGGTGGCGAGGGCGTAGCGGAATCCGTCGAACCAGGCGCCCGGATTGAGGTATTGCTGGCCGGGGCCAGCCTCGACGAGGGCGGGTCGGTGGGTGTGACCGAGCACCAGGAGCCCGAGCGACGGCTCGCTGCGGAGCTGCTCGAGCGCCCACCGCTCCTGCGCGGCGGACTCTCGCTCGATCGTGTTTCCCTCCGTCCCATGGTCGCCGAGCCGCCCGGCGAGCCAGCGGACCAGCGGCACGCCGAGATCCGGATGCAGCAGTCGGTACACGGCCGACGTCGTTGGCAGGCTCACCATGCGGTCGAGGATGCCTCGGTGCGCTCCCGACACCAGGTCGCCGTGGAGCGCGCGGACCCGCCTGGTGCCGACCTCGAGCTCGAGCTGCTCGGCGGCAAAGCGCACCCCCAGCTCGTCGTTCCAGAACGCGGCGCCCCAACGGTCGTGGTTTCCACCCACCACCGCTACCGGAAGCCGTACCGCCAGGCGGCCCAGCGCCGCGGCAACCCGGAAGCCGTCCCGCGGAATGACCCGACGGTACGCGAACCAGAACTCGAACAGGTCGCCGTTGACCAGCAGCGAATCGCCCAGATCGGGCACCGCGTCGAGGAACTCGAGCAGCGCCGTCTCCACCGCTGGCGGCGAATATCCGAGATGCGCGTCCGAGACGATGACGAGGGCCGCTGATGTCACGGGGCGAAAGTTGCCGGAGGCGGGATGAGCGGACAAGCGGAGCAGGCTCACTTCACCGAGACCATGGTGCGGGTCAATTACTCCGAGACCGATCAAATGGGCGTCGTGTATCACGCCCGCTATCTGGTCTGGCTCGACGTGGCGCGGTGCGAGCATCTCCGGGTCACCGGATTGACGTATCGGCAGCTGGAGGAGCGTGGGCTCCGACTTGCCGTGAGTGAAGCCAGCATTCGATACCGCCGTCCCGCTCGATACGACGACCTGCTTCGGGTGCGGTGCTGGGTGCGGGAAGTACTCTCCCGTCGGGTAACGTTCGGTTATGCGGTCGAGCGCGCGGACGACGGCACGTTGCTCGCCACCGCAGCGACGTCGCTGCTCCCACTCGACTCCACGATGTCGCTTTGCCGCCTGCCGGTGGATGTAACCGAGCGCCTCGTCGCCGTGCCCGACCCGGTCCGGCTTTGATGAAGCGACCGGTTCTGCTCGTGCTGCTGGCGCTCGGCGCCGGCCCCGTTGCAGCGCAGACCCATACCCGTATCGACCTCCTCGCCGATCTGCTGGCGGCCGAAGATGCGCGCAGCTACCACGACACGCTGCTCCATCGGGCGGCGGCCACGCCGGACCCGCTGGTGCGGAAGCACGCCGCCCTGGCCGCGGGCCGCATCGGGGATGTGCGGGGCGGCCCGCTCCTGACGTCGCTCCTCGACGATCGGAATTCGTCGGTGCGCGCGAGCGCGGCGTTCGCGATCGGGCTGCTGCGAGATTCCTCCCTCTCGGGGGCGTTGGTCAGCCGGCTGCAGCGACCGCCGCTCGATTCCGCGACCGCCGCTGAAATCGTCGGGTCGCTGGCCAAGGTCGGGGGTCAGCGCGCGTCCGGGGTGATCGCGCGAATCCTCGACCGCGAATACGGGGCCGTGGGTGAAGGCCGTGAGGCGGCAGTTGCCGCGGCGCTGCTCGAGTCGTGGCGGCTTGCTGCGAATCAGCCGGTCGCGGCACTCCGCCGCTACGCGCTCGAGCGCGATCCCGCGCTTCGCCGGCGGGCGGTCTACTCACTGGCCCGCATGCGCGCGCCTGAGGCTGCCGAAGAACTGCTGGCCACCGCGAGCGATTCCGATCCCGTCGTCCGGATGTACGCCGTGCGCGCGTTGGGTCGGCGCTACGCGGCGCAGGCAGGTCTCGATTCGCACGAGGTCGTTCAAACCCTGCTGACGGCTACCAGCGATCCCGAACCCGGCGTGCGCGTCGGAGCCCTCCTCGCGCTGGGCACCTGGGCCGACTCGACGCTTGCACCCGCAGCAGTCGCGCGGCTTCAGGATAGCGTGGCCAACGTGCGGGTGCAGGCGGCAACCGCGCTCGGGCAGCTCGGCGGCAGCCGTGCCACCCTCGCGCTGGCCGCCGCGCACGGTCACGCGGCGGTTTGGGCGGTGCGGCGTGAAGCGTTGGTCGCGCTCGCGCGGGCTGATACCGCTGTGTTTCGATTGGCCTCCGAGCCTTGGCGGCGGAGCGACGACTGGCGGGAGCGCGCCGCCGCGGCGGAAGGATGGGCGCTTGCGGCGCGAGTGGGCACGCCGGCCTGGCAGAACGACCCCGATGGACGCGTGGTCGCGGCCGGTCTCCAGGCATGGTTCGGCGAGGCGGACAGCAGCGACGCCGCGCTCCTGGCCGCCGCGCGGCCGCTCCTCGACCATCGCGACGGCGGGGTGCGGAGCGTCGCCGCCGATGCCATCGGACGCGCGCCCGCCACGGGCGACATACCGGCCTTGGTTCGCGCGTACAGCGCGGCCGCCGGCGACTCGTTTCCCGAAGCGGCCCAATCCGCGCTCGCGGCGCTCGTGGCGGTCGCCGCCCGCGACGACTCCTCGGCGGCGTTGGTGAGAGCGGCGTTTCTGGACCGGGTTGAGCCCCCGTCGAGCTACTTGCTGCGCCGTTGGGCCACCGAGCACTGGCCCGAAGCGGCGGCGCGCTGGGGGCCTGCCGCGCCGATCGCCACCGGTCGCGCGCGGTCGCATTACCGTACGCTGGTGCGCCGCTGGTTGGTTGGAGCGGGGCACCGGCCTCGCGTCCGCATTGCAACCGCGGAGCTCGGCTCGTTCGATGTCGAGCTCCTGGGCAACGAGGCACCGCTCACGGTCGATCACTTCCTGGACATCGTGAGCCGAGGGTTGCTCGACGGCGGGCGGTGGCACCGCGTGGTGCCGAACTTCGTGGTCCAGGACGGCGACCCTCGCGGCGACGGCTGGGGCGGGCCGCCGGTCCAGGGCACACCGGTGCATGCCTGGGCCATCCGGGACGAGCTCAATCGGATCCGCTATGAGGGACCCGTCATCGGAATGGCCCTGTCGGGTCCCGACACGGGCAACAGCCAGTGGTTCGTCAACCTGAGTCCGCAGCCGCACCTCGACGGGACCTACACCGTCTTTGGCCGGGTGATTCGCCGCGGCGGGTTGGATCGGATCACGCAGGGGGACTCGATCGTATCCATCAGGCAGCTGAGTCCGCGGTGAGCCAATTACTTTTGGACGATCGTATGCGCGCTCTGCCATTGCTCGTCGTCGCCCTCGCCGCTTGCCGAACCGCGCCGGGGCCGTTGGTGCCCGAGGCCACTGGCCCGGTCACGGGGGCGCAGGTCGCCGATTGGGTACGTTCCACGGTGCCTGCGAAGCCGAGTCTGATCCGGTTCAAGTGGCTCTTTCGGGACGACAATTCGAGCGCGGGCGGTCGAGGCAGCGCCCGCATCGCGCCGCCTGACTCACTGCGATTCGACGTGTCCGGTCCGTTCGGCAGCAATCCAAGCGCGGCGGCAGTCGTGGGTGACTCGGCGCTCTGGGTCCAGCCCGAGGATGCGATCAAAAAGCTGGTGCCGAACTATCCGCTGATGTGGGCCCTGCTGGGCGTGGCTCGTATGCCCGCCGAGGGCGCCACGCTGCGGGGCTCCTCTCAGGGCGACCGAACCGTCTGGGAGTATGCGGTGGGCGCCGATACGATTGCGTATATGCGCACCAGCGGATCGGCGGAGAGGCTCTTCGCCGAAGTGCGCGAAGCCGGCGAGCTCATTGGCCGAGTCGAGACCACCCTCGGCGCCGACGGAGCACTGAAGGCCTCCCGACTCACCGTGCCCTCCGCACCGGCTCGGCTCGACATCACCTTCCTCTCGGCGGCGCCCGCCGACTCCTTTGCGGCCGACGTCTGGCGTCCTCGCGCGTCGCGTTAGCGCGATGGCTGGAGCGTTGCTCGCCACCCTCGCGCTGGGTGGCTGCTACGGCTTCGCCGGCGGCGGGCTCCCGCCCGGGGTCAAGACCGTTGCCGTGCTCCCCTTCGAGAACCTGACTTCAGAACCGACGCTCACCCGCGATATCCAGGATGCCGTGCGGGACGCGATGGAAGGCCGGCTCGGGCTCCGGCAGGCAGGCGAGGGCAGCGCCGACGCCGTCGTGCGGGGAACCATCTCCCGCTACGAGCCCGACCTGCCGGTCGCGTACCGGGGCACCGGCCAAACCGGCGAAACCGACGTGCAGGTCACCCAGCGCCTGGTACAGATCACCGTTGCGGTGGAGATCGTGGATCAGCGGTCAGGCCGAACCCTCTGGGAGCGCTCCGGGCTCACCCTCGATGGCAACTACGACCCGGGGCAGGAGTTGGAGGGCCGGCGGCGCGCCTACGAGCGGCTGGTGACCAACATCGTCGAAGGCGCCCAGTCCCAATGGTGAGCGGCGGGGCGCAGGGACGCCGGGGAGCCAGCTTGGTCGGCTGTCTGCTGTCTCTCGCGGTCTTCGCCGTCGCGGCCTGGTACGGCGCCCACATCGGCCTGGTCTACTGGCGCCAGTATGAATTGCTCGACGAAATGGAAGTCAACGCGCGATACGCTTCCGGGCTGCCGGACGCCACCATCCAGAACCGGCTCGACGCGAAGGTGCGGGAGGTGTTCGGTCCTGATCGTCGCATGAGCTTCACTATCACCCGTCGACCTCCCAATCGCCAAGCCATCGTGATCGAAACCCAGTACCGAGACAGCGTCGCCCTCCCGCTCTTTCACCGGGGCTTCCCGTTCCGGCTTCGGGTTCAGTTGCCCTGAATGGACGATCTCCCCATCGCGACGCTGTTGCTCATGCTTGCGGCGATTTTGCTCGCCGCCAAGCTTTTGGGCGACCTCGCCGAGCGAATCGGCCAGCCGGCCGTGCTCGGCGAGCTCGTGGCCGGCGTCCTATTGGGACCCAGCCTGCTGGGCATCCTACCCGCAACCGGACCCTTGGCCGAGGTGCTCCACGTCGTGGCGGAGCTGGGAGTGATCCTGCTCCTGTTCGAGATCGGCCTGGAGACCGATCTCCGGGAGATGTTTCGGGTCGGGCCGGCCGCGCTTGCCGTGGCGGCGGTTGGTGTCGCCGTGCCGTTCGCGCTCGGCTACGCGTACTGGAGCGCGGGCGCTCCCGGGGTGCCGGCCGACAGCGGGTCCACCGCGGCGATCTTCATCGGTGCGACCCTCACGGCCACATCGGTCGGCATCACGGCACGCGTACTCTCTGATTTGAACCGGATGCACACCCGCGAAGCGCGGATCATTCTCGGCGCCGCCGTCATCGATGACGTGCTCGGGTTGGTAATCCTCACCGTCGTGAGCGGCCTCGCGGCCGGCGGCGCGGTGTCGCTCTTCGGTGCCACCCGGGTCCTCGCCGTGGCCGTTGGCTTCCTCGTCGTAGCTGTGGTGCTCGGGAGGCTGGTAGCACCGCGGTTGTTCCAGGTGGCGGAGGGCATGCGGGTGCGGGGCGTCCTGGTCGCCGCCGCCGTGGCGATGGCGTTCGGCCTCGCCGGGCTCACCGAGCTGGCCGGGAGCGCGCACATTCTCGGGGCGTTCGCGGCGGGGCTGATCCTGTCCGGCGTGAACCAGTTCGATACGATCGAACGCGAGCTCAAGCCGGTGGTCTCCATCTTCGCGCCAATGTTCTTTGTGGTCGTCGGGGCATCGGTCGATCTGCGACTGCTGGACCCGACCCGGGAGGGCGCGAGCTCCGTCCTTCTGCTCACGCTGCTCTTGAGCGGCATCGCAATCGCGGGGAAGATCGTGGCAGGCTGGGCGGCGCCCTGGGAGCGGTACCGCCGCCTTGCGGTGGGCGTGGGCATGGTACCGCGCGGCGAGGTCGGGCTCATCTTCGCCAACATCGGTCTCCGGTCCGGCGTCATCAGCGACGCCGTGTTCAGCGCTTTGCTCCTGGTGGTGATGATCTCGACGTTCGTCGCCCCGCCGGCGCTCAAGGCGCTCTTCTCGAACGAGGATTCCCATGCCGCGCGCTGATGGCCGTGCCCCCGATCAACTCCGCCCGCTGGCGCTCGAGCGTGGGGCGAACCCGTACGCCGAGGGATCCTGCCTCATTCGCATGGGTGGGACGCTGGTGCATTGCACTGCTACGGTGGAGGAAAACGTTCCGCCTTTCAAGAAGGGCACCGGCCAGGGCTGGGTCACGGCCGAGTATGCCATGCTGCCCCGTGCCACGATCGAACGGACATCCCGCGAGCGCGGCTCCATCGGCGGGCGCACCCAGGAGATCCAGCGGCTGATCGGCCGGTCGCTCCGTGCCGCCATGCGCACCATGGCATTCGGTGAATACACCATCCGGGTTGATTGCGACGTGCTGCAGGCCGATGGCGGGACCCGAACGGCGAGCATCACCGGCGGCTGTGTCGCCCTCGCCGACGCCTGTCGCTGGCTCTCCGAGCGCGCCAACGTCCCGTCGCCGTTCGGACACCTGGTGGCCGCGGTCTCAGTTGGGATCGTCGAGGGCGAGATCAGGCTCGACCTCGCCTATCTGGAGGATCGGGACGCAAACGTGGACTCGAACGTCGTGATGCTCGAGCCGGCGCAGTACGTGGAAGTGCAGGGCACCGGGGAGCACGGCACCTTCGCCCGAGGTGAGCTCGGCGCGATGCTCGACCTGGCCGAGAAGGGCATCGCACAGCTGTTCGACGCACAGCGCACGGCACTCGGCTGGTGAAGCTCTTCGTCGCCACTCGAAGCGAGGGCAAGCGACGCGAAGCCCGCCGTCTCTTGATCGCGGCGGGTATCGAGCCGATGTTCCCCGATGACGCCGGTCTGCTCGAGACCCCGGAGGAAGCCTCGCTGGAGCTGCGCGACAGCTTTGCCGCGAACGCCCGGGCCAAGGCGGAGTATTTCGCGCGGCGATGCGGCCTGCCCACCGTGGCTGATGACTCCGGCCTCGAGGTGTTCTCGCTCGGCGGGGCGCCGGGCGTCCGGTCGAAGCGGTTCGCTGCCGCGTACGGCCACCACGCGACCGGCGGCGACCTCGACGCAGCCAACAATGCGGAGCTCCTTCGACGCCTCCTCGGTGCGCCCGCGGCTCGGAGGAGAGCACGTTACCGCTGCGTCCTCGCGTATTTCGCCGCCCCGCACGCGGCGGCGGAGATCATCGAGGGCAGTTGCGGCGGGACCATTCTCGAGGAGCCGCGGGGCGACGGCGGGTTCGGCTACGACCCCCTGTTCCTCAGCGACGACATCGGCAAGACGTTTGCAGAGGCCGCGCCCGACGAGAAAGACGCGGTGAGCCATCGCGGTCGTGCCTTTCGCGCCCTCCTCGAGCTGCTCGGCGCGGCTGGTGCGGCAAACCCCACACCCGAACGCCCGTGAATCGACTGCTGCCAGGTTTGCTCGCCGCGGTGGCGGCGTGCGCCGCCGGCCGCGCGCCAACGGCGGCCGCCCCGGCCAAATCCGAATCCGCGCCGTACCCCTCGACCTACCATCGCCACGGCAATCCCCCCGTCCTCATTCGGAATGCCACCGTGCTCACCGCCGCCGGCCCTGAGCTTCCCCGGGCATCAGTGCTGATCGTGGACGGCACGATTGCGGGCGTCGGCTCCGATCTCACCCCGCCCGCCGGAGCAGTGGAGGTAGACGGCAGCGGCAAGTTCGTGACCCCGGGTCTCATCGACGTCCACAGCCATCTCGGCGTGTACGCCGCGCCGGGTACGTCAGCCGAGTCCGATGGCAATGAGGCGACTCGCCCGGTGACCGCGGACGTTTGGGCCGAGCATTCGTTCTGGCCCCAGGATCCGCAGATCCCCCTCGCCGTCGCGGGCGGGGTTACCGTGATTCAGGCCTTGCCCGGGTCGGCCAACCTCATCGGCGGCCGCTCGGCGGTGCTTCGGTTGATACCGGCTCGCACCGTGCAGGAGATGAAATATCCGGGCGCTCCCTACGGGCTCAAGATGGCGTGCGGAGAGAATCCCAAACGGGTCTACGCCACGACCGGCCCATCCACCCGGATGGGCAACATGACGGGGTATCGGGCCGCTTTCATCGAGGCCCAGCGCTACCGCGACAAGTGGGATGCCTGGAACAAATCGAAGAGGGGAACCAAGCCGGCCCGTGACCTCAAGCTCGAGACGCTGGTGGGTGTTCTTCGCGGCGAGATCCTGGTGCAGAACCACTGCTATCGAGCCGATGAGATGGCGCAGATGATGGATCTGGGGCGCGAGTTCGGTTTCAAGATCCGCTCGTTCCACCACGCCACCGAGGCATACAAGATCGCCGACTTGCTGGCGCGGGAGCAGGTCGCGGCGTCGATCTGGTCCGATTGGTGGGGCTTCAAGATGGAAGCGTTCGACGGCATTCCGGAGAACGCCGCACTGGTGCAGCAGGCCGGCGGCATCGCGATCATCCACTCCGACAGCGAAAACGGGATCCAGCGGCTCAATCAGGATGCCGCCAAGGCCATGTACGAGGGCGTGCAGGCCGGCATTCCGGTCACCCGAGAGCAGGCCATCCGATGGATCACGCGGAATCCGGCCTGGGCGCTGGGCATCGACAGTCTCACCGGCACGCTGGAGCCGGGCAAGACGGCCGACGTGGTGGTGTGGTCCGGCGATCCGTTCTCGGTGTATTCAAAAGCCGAGCAGGTCTACAACGACGGCTGGCTGGTTTTCGATCGCAACGATCCCAGGCATCAGTGGCGGACTGACTTCAATCTCGGCACCGGCGAGCCGGGAGTGGGTCGATGAGCCGGGGGGCCCTGGCGGCTACACTCGGCTTGGTTGCGTTGCTCGGCCCCCGCGGGGCTCCGGGCCAGACCATCGCCATCGTGGACGGCACCGTCTATCCGGTATCGGGGCCGCCGGTGGAACGGGGCACCGTGCTCGTGCGCGACGGACGCATCGTCGCAGTCGGGTCCGGCGTAACTGTGCCGGACGGTGCCGTGCGCATCGATGCCGCCGGCAAATGGGTCACACCCGGGCTGATCCAGACCGCGAGCACGCTCGGCCTCCACCTGCTCGACGTGGGCGGGCAGGTCGACACCCGGGAAGATTCGCTCGCGGGCCCGATCAAGCCGGCATTCAACGTGGCCGACGCGCTCGACCCCGCCGCACTGCCGCTTCCCGCCGCACGCATGCAGGGCATCACCAGTGCGCTTGCGATTCCTACCACCGGCCTCATTCCGGGTCAGGGCGTCGTCTATGACCTGTACGGCGAGCGGGTCGAGAGTCTGCTGGTACGATCGCCAGCGGTGATGGTCATCGACTTCGGTAAGAACGGAAAGGCGGGAGGCGGCGGCAGCCGCGCCGGCATCCTCAAGCGGCTGCGGCAGGTGTTCCGGGACGCCCTGGAGTACGACCGGCGGCGGGACGATTTCCGGAAGGCGCAGATGCAGCCGCTCTCCGCCTCCGCCGAGGATCTCGAGGCGCTGAGGCCGGTGCTCCGGGGAGAGCTCCCCGTGCTCGCGATCGCCAACCGGAGAAGCGACATCGAGAACGCGCTTCGGATCGCGCGGGAGTTCAATCTCAAGCTCGTGCTCTGGCAGGGAGCGGAGGCCTGGCAGGTGGCCGCCGACCTGGCCCGGGCGCGGGTGCCGGTCGTGGTCGAGCCGCTCAACGACGTGCCCAGCTTCGACCAGTTAGCGCCCCGGCTGGACAATGCCACCCTGCTCCAAGCTGCCGGCGTCGATCTGGTCATCGCACAGCGGGACGACGCCCTCCACCGAAATCTCCGGTTCGCCGCCGGCAACGCGGTGCGGAACGGGCTCGACTGGAACGCCGCGCTCCGCGCCGTCACGCTGGGTCCGGCCGAGGCGGCGGGCGTCGCCGATCGCTACGGATCGCTGGAACGGGGGAAAGTCGCCAACCTGGTGCTGTGGTCGGGCGACCCCTTCGAGTTCTCCAGCCGGGCCGAGCACGTCTTCATTCGGGGCAGGGAGGTACCGCGGGTGAGTCGGCAGACCGAGCTGAGAGAGCGTTATCGCAAGCTGCCGCCAGCATACTAGCGGCCTACTCCACCCAATCGGCCACAAAGATGTTGGTCTCGCCGGGGATCGATGCGTTCCGGTTGGAGGCGAAGACCAGCTTCGTCCCATCCGGACTGAACATCGGGAAGGCATCGAACTCCGGGCTCGTCGTGATCCGCTCCAGTCCGCTGCCGTCCAAGTTCACCAGATAGAGATCGAAGTTCCGGCTGCGAGGGTTCGGCTGGTTGGACGCGAACACGATTCGGCGGCCGTCGGGATGGAAGTACGGTGCGAAGCTCGCTGCGCCCAGCAGGGTCACCTGCCGCGCGCCGGTTCCATCAGCGTTCGCTACCCACAGCTCGAGCCGGGACGGGCGCACCAGCCGCTGCTCGAGCAGCTGCCGGTAGTCCGCGGTGTCGGCCGCTGATTCCGGGTACATCGCGCGCCATACGATCGAGCGACCGTCGGGGGAGAAGAAGGCCCCGCCGTCGTAGCCGAGCCGGTTAGTGATCCGGCGCACGTCGCTCCCATCCACGTTCATGGTGTACAGCTCGATGTCGCCGTCGCGGGTGCTGGTGAACACCACCCGCTTCCCGTCCGGCGACACAGTGGCTTCGGCATCGTAGGCGTCGTTGGTGGTGATGCGGGTGAGATCGCCGCCGTCGGCGCGGGCCCTGTAGATCTCGAACCGTCCCAGCGGCCATACGTACCCGTGCGATCGGTCCGGCGGAGGAGGGCAGGCGGGGGAAGCCTCGAAGGTGGAACTATAGAGGATGCGCCGGCCGCCATCGTAGAAGTAACCGCAGGTGGTACGGCCGAGTCCGTTCGAGACCCGCCTGAGCCCACTTCCGTCCACGTTCATCACGTATTGCTGATCGCATCCCGAGTCGGTGCGTTGCTGCCGCTGGAAGATCAGTCGCCGCCCGTCGGGCGAGAAATAGGCTTCGGCGTTATTGCCGCCGAAGGTGAGCTGGCGGATGTTCCGTAAGTGGTGCTCGCCCGGCTCGGGCGGCACGATCGTGGGAGCGGGGCTTGGCGCGGGTGAGCAGGCCCAGCCTGCGGCGGCGGCGGCCGTCAGCAGAAAGCCGCGCGAGCGCAGCGCGAGCACGGTCATTGGCGGGAGTATAAGGGGCGGGTTACCGTTCTCGGCAATCACGGGGCGTAGCTTAGCCTGGTAGAGCGCCTGCTTTGGGAGCAGGAGGTCCCCGGTTCGAATCCGGGCGCCCCGATTCGAGTAAACGAAAGCCCCGGCGTCGCTTGCGACGGTCGGGGCTTCGCGTTGCTCAGTCCACAAATCCGCGATTGTCACACAGGTTGTACAAATCAGGGCCCGCAATCAGTGCCCGCCTGGTGTCCTCAGCGCCTCCAGTCGGTCGGCCAGCACCTCGCGGTGCTGTTCGGGGCGGAACTCAACGTGCTCAGCGCGGTGCCGAACCTGCCCCAAGTGGCCGTAAATCGTTTTCAGCATCACCTCGCTGCCGTGGCCCAATTCCTTCGAGACCGTCCAAATCGCCACGGGGTCGCCGCCGTCCAGCGTCTGCAGCCTGGCGCTCGCGTAGGAGTGCCTGAACGCTTTGGTGCGGACCTGGCCCTTGGCGAAGCCGGCGCGCATCGCGATGCGGTCGAGCGCCCCGCGCCAGTCGTGGAGCATCCGGTTCGTGACCGGTGACGGGAACAACAACGCGTCGTCCGCCGGGGCGTCGCCTCGGGACGACGGTGGAAAGGCGGCCGCGGTCTGGCGTGCGCTGCTGATCGCGGCTGCGCGCTGGGGGCGTGGGGCCTCGGCGAGCTGCTCAAGGCCGTGCTCGACAGCGCGGTGCCGCTCTGGAGCGCGGTGCTGGCGGCCGCCGTCAGTATCGCTATCGGGCTGATCTTCAATCTGTATCCTGCCCATCGCGCGGCCAGGATGGACCGGATCGAGGCCCTCCGCCACGAATGATGACGGGGGCACGCATCACGCCGCTGAACGCGGCCACGTCAGCCGCCGTCACTCCGGCTGCGCCCTGCTCCCGGCCAGGGCCTGGCCGCTCGTGCCGGGACCCTGAATGGATGAAAGGCAGCATCCACTCTTCCACCACGCCGGGCGCGCCTTCCAGATCTCGCGCGGGCTGGCGTGCCGCACGTTTCCCACTGGCGGCATCCGGAAGCACACGGTAACATCGCCGTTCGCCTGCACCTGAAACCTGCCCAGCGCGCCGCAGGCGGGATTGGTCCCGTGACGCGCGACATGGGCCCGTGTCGCGTCCTCCCACACGCGCGGATTCCGGAAGTAGGAGATCATCACGTCCAGCTCGCGATCCGAATTCGCGATTGCGTAGCCGGCCCGCTTGAGCGTCTTAAGCCGCTGCACCACGGTCACCGCCCGCTCCGTATCCTGGGGCCAGTTATCAGAGGTGCGATACCAGTCCGGATCGTCGGGTGTGCCGTAGTTCTGCTCGATCGGTTGGAACACCACATCCATCCCCGGCCGCGTCGCGTAGCACGCGACCGCCTCGGCCGCGTCTAGGTTGTGACTCATGAGCACGTTCTTGAGGCGGATGGAAAAGTCCAGCCCGGCCGCGCGCCGCACCCGG
>DATAFP010000028.1:0-1905 GCA_036257415.1 Gemmatimonadales bacterium | reverse complement strand
GCGGGATTGCTGCTCGGCAAACCGATCGGCATCCTCGTGTTGTCGTGGGGAGCACCGGTGCTGGGCCCCGCCCTTCCACCCGGCATCGGCATGCGCCAGCTCGTGATGGTGGGTGTCGTCGCCTCGATCGGCTTCACTGTGTCGCTCTCTTTTGCGACGGCGGCGTTTCCGCCTGGACAGGAACTCGCTGAAACGAAGATGGGCGCACTTCTCAGCTTCGCCGCCGCCCCTCTCGCGATCGTGCTGGCCAAAGTGAAGTGCCCCGGGATCATCGGAGAGCGGTTAGTGTGAGTACTCCATCGTGGTGCCAGCGGTCATAGAGAGCCCTGCAGGCGATCGGCGGCCGCCGTGAGGGACATCGGTGCCGGACCGAAGGTGCCGCCGAGCGCCCCCGCGTCAGCAGGCTGGGCGATTGTAGCGCGGCCCGAGAGTTGCTCGTAGTACTGGGCTTCACATTCGGCGGGCGGCACGTAACCAATCGGCCCGAGCAGTCGCCGCGTGTTGAACCAGTCGACCCACGTGAGCGTGGCGAACTCGACCGCCTCGAGATGCCGCCACGGGCCCTTCCGTTGAATCACCTCCGTCTTGAAGAGGCCGATGATCGATTCGGCGAGCGCGTTGTCATACGAATCGCCACGACTCCCGGCCGACGGCTCGATGCCCGCATCGGCGAGGCGGTCGGTGTAGCGCATCGACAGATACTGCGTGCCCCGATCGCTGTGATGCACGAGCGCCTCGACGCCGGCGCCACGCCGGTCGTAGATCGCCTGCTCGAGGGCGTCGAGGACGAACTCGGTCGCCAGTGACGCGGAGACGCGCCACCCGACGATGCGCCGCGCGAACACGTCGATCACGAACGCGACATAGACAACGCCGCGCCAGGTGGCGACGTAGGTGAAATCGGCCACCCAGAGCTGATTCGGCCGCGTCGCCGCGAACTGGCGCTCGACGAGATCGGTGGGTCGGGTGCCGGCCGGATCCGCCTGGGTGGTGATCGTCCAGGTCCGGCCGCGACTCACCCCGCGGAGCCCCATCTCGCGCATGAGGCGCTCGACCGTGCAGCGGGCCACGCGGGTGCCCTCGCGCCGCAGTTGCTTCCACACCTTCCGCGGACCGTAGACCTGGTCGTTCTCATCCCACACACGCTGAATCGCCGCGCACAGCTCGGCATCACGCCGCGCGCGGACCGACCGCTTCGTCTCATCCTGCTGCTGCACCTTGTGCAGAAAGTACGTGGACGGCGCGATGGGCAGCACCGCGCAGATCGGCTCGACTCCGTAGAGGTCCCGGTGCTGATCGATGAAGGAGACCATCACTTCGCTCGGCGGTCGAGCTCCGCCTGGGCGAAAAACGCCGCCGCCTTCTTCAAGATCTCGTTGGCGCGTTTCAGTTCGACGACTTCACGCTGGAGCCGCTTCAGCTCCTCGCGCTCCGTCGTGGTCAGACCCGGCCGGGTACCGGTATCCCGCTCCGCCTGCCGCACCCAGCGGCGCAACGATTCCGTGCGAATCCCGAGTTTCTCGCCGACGGACCGAATCGCCGCCCATTGCGACGGATGCTCGGAGGTGTGGTCAAAGACCATCCGGACGGCACGCGCTCGTACCTCCGGGGCATGCTTACTGGGGCGTCCCATGGGCTCCATCCTCTCGCGGAATGAGCCCTCCGATAAACCCGGGGCGATTCACTTGAAGGACCCCGGCGCGTAGTCTGCGCAGGAACTCGGTGCCGCCTCGGGCACGGCAAGCGCCGCCGTCAGAATCATCGCCGCCAGTGCCAAGTGAAGGAGGATCTGGTTCCGATTTTCATATGTCACCTCAAAGCCGACATGTCCTCACGACGACGTGGCCCGCATCCTTAGTCGTCCGGGTAGCGGAGCTGCGTGCGCGCTCCCGCAGCGGAAAGTGT
>DATAFP010000026.1:0-9189 GCA_036257415.1 Gemmatimonadales bacterium | reverse complement strand
CCGGGCGCTGCCGTGGAACTGGCAGCGGGCTCCGGGCGCGTAGCCTTGCGCCACCGCTGCCACGGCACCGCCAGGAGCAGACTACCCACCAGCACGGCCGCGAGCACCACCGTCGGGACCCGGAGTACCGCGCCCAACCAGGCGTAGATCAGAATCCGGGGGAATCGGCCGACCGCGGTCGCGAGCATGAACCGGCCGATGGGGTAGCCGTTCAGGATCGCGAGGCAACGGGCCACCCAGAACGGCAACGGGGTGAACGCGAAGACGACCGTGGTGGTGAACGGTGCGCGCGAGAAGCGATCGATTCCCCACCGGACCCACCGGCCGTTCCCGACCCCCGCAAGCCGCTCCCGACTCAAAGCCCAGGCGTAGATGTACCAGTTGACGTACTCGGTCAGCATATAAACGGCCAGGCCCACCGCCGTCACGGCGAGCGGATGCTCGTACTTGGCCGCTTCCATGATCAATGGCTCGAACGCGGCGGGGATGAGCGGGCTGAGCGGGCCGTTGGCCGGCAGCGACATCACGGCGAACCAGACCAGCACGGCGGATCCGGGAACCAGAAGCACCAGCGCGATCCCCACCAGTCCGGCCAGGCCGGTGACCCGCAGGATGAGGTCCCAATGCCTGCCGCCGATGGGGCGGAGCCAGATGCTTCGGCTCATACGCTCACCAGTACGGTGCAATCGCCACCGGTGAGCTGTCGCCGGCCTTCCAGGAACGAGATCTCCAGCAGGAACGACCAACCGACCAGCGCGCCGCCCAGCGATTGCGCCAGCCGTCCGGCCGCGCGGGCGGTGCCGCCGGTGGCGAGCACGTCGTCCACGACCAGAACGCGCGCGTCCCCCGGCAGAGCGTCCCGGTGGGCTTCCAGGGCATCGGTCCCGTACTCCAGCGCATACGATTCGCTGACCCGCTCCCAGGGCAGCTTGCCCGGCTTCCGCGCCGGGACGAAGCCGGCATGGAGCGCCGTTGCCACCGCGCCTCCGAGAATGAAGCCTCTGGCCTCCACCCCCATCACATGCGTGATCGCCTTGGCGCGAAACGGGGCCGCCATGGCCTCGACGACCCGCCCGAACAGCGGCCCGTCCTGCAGCACGGGCGTGATGTCCTGGAACAGGATGCCCGGCTTGGGGTGATCGGGAATCGGGCGCAGCGTGCGGCGGACAGTCTCGTCAAGGCTGTTGCTCATCGCGCATCCTTGTCAGCGGATCTCGAACCGGGACGACGCCGGTGCGGCGGGTGCGTCGCTGATGATCACGTTGTCTACCCTCGCGTGGGGCGGTCCGACCCTGAGCGCGGCGGCCAGCCGCTCCAGCGCCACCACGTCGCCCGCCGCGACGACCTCCACGGTGCCGTCGGGCAGATTCCGGGCGAATCCGGTGAGGCGCTCCCGCTCTGCCTGCCGCAGCACGAACCATCGGAAGCCGACGCCCTGCACTCGGCCCGACACGAGGTACCGGCGGGTCACGCCCCAGCCCGGCGCCGCGCCTTCAGGACCTCGACGACGATCGGCATCACGGACAGCGCGATGATCGCGAGAATCACATAGCTGAAGTTCTGCCGCACGGCCGCGAGGTTCCCGAAGAAATAGCCCGCCAGCACGAACAAGGTCACCCAGCCAATGCCGCCCACGACGTTGTACAGGAGGAACCGGGAATAGGTCATGGCGCCCACGCCGGCCACGAACGGTGCGAACGTCCGGATGATCGGGATGAAGCGCGCCAGGATGATGGTCTTGCCGCCGTGCTTCTCGTAGAACGCGTGCGTGCGATCGAGATATTCCTTCCGGAGCCAGCGGATCTCACCGGTAAACGCCCGCGGTCCCACGAACGAGCCTACCCAGTAGTTGACCGTGTCGCCCAGGATCGCGGCCGCGCTCAGGAGGAGGATGAGCAGCGCGGGATCGAGTGAGCCGAGAGCCGCGAATGTGCCCGCCGCAAAGAGCAGCGAGTCTCCCGGCAGGAACGGGGCCACCACCAGGCCGGTCTCGGCGAAGACGATGAGAAACAGGATGAGGTTGGTCCAGACCCCGTATCGCGCGATGATCTCGGCGAGGTGCTTGTCGAGGTGCAGGATGAAGTCGATGGCACTGCGGATCAATTCCATGGTTCCTCATCGTCTGTCCGTCCGTCCATCAGTCCACCGGTCCCTCCGGCCTGAACCCGTGCTCACCCACCAGGGGCACGAACCGCACGTCGGCGAGCGTGCTCTGGCGGAGCGTGCCGCCTTCGCGCCGGATCAGGGTGAGAACCTGCGTATCCCGATCACCCAGCGGAATCACCATCCGACCACCCTCGGCGAGCTGCTCCACCAGCGGCGTCGGGACCTCCGGTGACGCCGCCGAGACCAGGATGGCGTCATACGGCGCATACGGTCGCCACCCGAGCGTGCCATCCCCCACCAGGATGGTCACGTTCCGGATTCCGGCTGCCTCCAGCGCCGCGCGGGCGCTCTGCGCCAGGGCCGGCACCCGCTCCACACTGAACACCGAGTCGGTGAGGAGCGCCAGCAGCGCGGTCTGGTAGCCTGAGCCGGTGCCGATCTCGAGCACCCGCTCTCGCCCCCTGAGTCCGATGGCCTCGAGATAGCGCGCCTGCACCCAGGGTTGCGAGATCGTCTGCCCGCTGCCGATCGGGAGTGCGGCGTCGTCGTAGGCGCGGTGGCGGATGCTCTCGGGTACGAAGAGATGTCGCGGCACGTGCGCCACCGCGCGGAGCACGGCAAGGTCGCGAATGCCCTTGCTTCGCAGCGTCTCGACCAGGCGGGCCCGATAGCCGCCGTAGCTGTCGCCCTCCCCTATCCCTCCAGACACCATCCGCGGACCGTCTCCAGCAGCGAATAGTTGGTGAGGTCGAGGTGCAACGGTGTCGCCGCGATGTAGCCCTGCGCCACCGCCTGATGATCGGAATCTTCGCCACCGGTCCAGGTGATGGTGCCCCCGCCGATCCAGAAGATTTCGCGCCCCCAGGGATCCTTCATCCGGGTCAGCGACTCGGAGAACACCCGGCTGCCCAGGCGGGTGACCCGCACGCCCTTTACCTCGTCGGCCGGCACGGCGGGGAGGTTGATGTTGAGCAGGGTGTGAGGGGGGAAGTCGCTGCTCGACGTGATCCGCTGGATCAGCTGCGCGAGCCGCTCGCGGTAGGTCAACATAGTCTCGACCTGCCCGCCGGCGAACGAAATAGCGATACCCGGAATGCCCAGCATCACCGCTTCCATGGCCGCTGCGACGGTGCCGGAATACAGGACGTCCTCGCCCATGTTGGGCCCCTGATTGACGCCCGAGAACACGAAGTCGGGCGCTTCCGGCATCAGCGCTTCGACTGCGAGCATGACGCAGTCGGTCGGCGTGCCGTCGACCTGAAACGCGCCATCGGGGCGGCGAGTGGCGCGCAGGGGATGGTGAAGGGTCAAGGAGTGGGAGGTTCCGCTTTGCTCGCGGTCGGGGGCGACGACGGTAACGTGACCCACCTCTCGGCAGGCGTCGGCCAGCAGTGCGAGACCCGGAGCGAGGACGCCGTCGTCGTTGGAAACGAGAATGTTCATCACGCCGAAGATAGCGGGCTTCTCACCCCTCTCGCCCGCTCCCGCTCCCTCCCGCCGGGGCGCGCCCGTCGAGGATCGCCTCCAGCCGGACCAGCTCCTCCGCCACTTCCTGGAGAATCTGGGACTCGAGCGCGGATCGGGCGGCAGGCTTCAGCTCGCCGCTCCGCCGGTATTGATCGATCCGTTGGCGCGCACCCTCGATGGTGTATTTCTCGGTATAGAGGAGGTGCTTGACCAGCATGATCAGCTCCACCTCGCGCGCCTTGTACACCCGGTTCCCCGAGCGGTTCTTGGCCGGGTTGAGGAACCGGAACTGACTCTCCCAATACCGCAGCACGTGCGGCTTGAGGTCGGTCAGCCCGCAGACTTCGCCGATCGAATAAAACTCCTGGATTGGTCGCGTCGTCGTCATTTCCACAGCTCCGGCTTGAGCTCGCGGCCCATCAGCTCGGCGACCCCGTCCCGGGCCGGCCGGCCGTCAAAGAGCACTTCACACACCTTCGCCGTGATCGGAAGCTCGACTCCCATGCGCTCGGCCAGCGCCGCGCCGGCCCGGGACGCGTTGGCGCCCTCGGCGACGCTCCGGTGCGTGGCACGGTACGCCTCGAATGATTCCCCACGGGCCACGGCCACTCCGAGCGCGCGGTTGCGGCTCAGGTCGCCGCACGCCGTCAGGATCAGGTCACCCATGCCGGCCAGTCCGGCGAACGTGAGCGGATCGGCCCCCATCGCGACGCCGAGCCGGCTAATCTCAGCCAAGCCGCGGGTCAGCAACGCCGCCCGCGGATTGTGTCCCAGTCCCAGGCCCTCCAGGATGCCCGCGGCGATGGCGATCACGTTCTTGAGCGCGCCGGCCAGCTCGACACCCACGACATCGGCATGGGAGTAGACCCGAAAGGCGGTCGTAGCGAACACCTGCTGCGCCGCCAACGCGTCGGCGGGATCGGCTGCCGCCGCTACGACCGCGGTCGGCTGTCCCGCGCAGACCTCCTGTGCGAAGCTGGGCCCGCTCAGCACCGCGACGCGTGCTCCGGGCAACGACTCGCCTAGCACGGTTGACATCCGTTCCAGCGTCTCGAGCTCGAAGCCCTTGGTGACACTCACCACCAGTGCATCGGGCCGAACGCAGCCACGCACTTGCGCCACGACCGCGCGGACGGCGTGACTCGGTGCCGCCGAGACCAGCACGTCGGCGTCCGCGACCGCCTCGGGAGCATCGGCGTACGCGCGCACCCGAGGGTCGAGGGTGAATCCCGGCAGAAACAACGTGTTCTGCCGTTTGCGATTCACCGATTCCACCACTTCGGCCTCGTACGCCCAGAGCCGCACGTCGCTGCCCTTCCGTGCGAGCAGGTCGGCGAGCGTCGTCCCCCAGCTTCCCGCTCCTAGCACGGCGATCCGGCTCACGAGCGGATCTCCCGTTCACTCCCCCCAGCTCCCGACCGCTCCCGACTGCTGCCAAAACGGTTTTCCGTTCCGGCGAGAAGGCGCTGAATGTTCGACCGGTGCTTCCACACGATGAACGCGGCGAGGCCGATGTCAGCGAGCAGAACGCCCCCGCGCGCGTCGTGGAGCAACCAGGCGGCCAACGGAAACAGCGACGCCGAGACGATGCTCGCGACGGATACATATCCAGTGAGCCACACCAACAGCGCCCAGATCACGGTGACCGCCAGCAGCGCCCACGGCGCGAAGGCCAGCACCACCCCCGCCGCGGTTGCCACGCCCTTACCGCCCTTGAAGCCGACGAAGACCGAGAAGACGTGTCCCACCACGGCGGCGAGTCCGCAGAGGAGCGGGAAGAGGGGGATCTCCGGCACCCGCGGGCCGAACAGCCACACCGGTGCCGCGCCCTTCAGCAGATCCACCAGGCCGACCGGGATCGCGTACTTCCATCCCAGGACGCGGTACACGTTGGTAGCGCCGAGATTCCGGCTGCCATGCTCCCGAAGATCGATCCCGCGGAACAGCCGACCGGCCAGCCAGCTGGTGGGAATCGCGCCCATGAGGTACGAGAGCGCCAGCCAGCCGATTGCGGCAGTCATCGGCGTCGCGACCCCCGTCGGGTCAGCTTGAGCCGCACCGGCGAGCCGGTGAACCGCCACGCGCTGCGGAACCCATGCACCAGGTACCGCTGGTACGACTCGGGCACGTCGTCGGGCCGGTTCGTCACGATGGCGAACGTCGGCGGCGCGGTGCCCACCTGCGATGCGTACAGCAGCTTGACCTCCTCACCCGGCTGCTGCGGCGGGGCGGTCCGCTCGATCAGGGTCTCCAGGACCCGGTTCACCTCGGCCGTCGGCACGCGGGCCTGCCGTTGCTCTGCGACCTCGAGGATCAGGTCGAGCAGCTTCCGCACCCGCTGGCCGGTGAGCGAGGAGGCGTAGAGGAACGGGACGTAGCGGAGGAACGGCACCCGCTGGGTGATCTCCTCCTCCCCGCGCCGCGCAGTGTTGGCGTCCTTCTCCTCGATCAGGTCCCACTTATTCACCACGACGATGAGCCCTCTCCCACGCTCCCAGGCGTCGCTGGCGATGCGAAGATCCTGGGCGTGCACTCCGACCGTCGCGTCCACCACCAGCACGCACACGTCGGCGCGCTCGATCGCCCGTTCCGTGCGGAGCGTCGAGTAGAACTCAATGTCATCTTCTACTTTAGATCGCTTGCGTAAACCGGCGGTGTCGATGAACTTGAGCGTTCGGCCCTCGAACCGCAAGACCGAGTCGATCGCATCGCGAGTGGTACCGGCTTCGGGCGCGACAACGTGGCGCTCTTCGCCCACCAGCCGATTGACCAGCGACGATTTTCCCACGTTGGGCCGGCCCACAACGGCTACGTTGATTGCGTCGCTCTCCTCGCCGGGCTGCTTGGCGGGCAGGTGAGCCACCACCGCGTCCAGCAGGTCGCCACTTCCCTTCCCGACCGCCGCGGACACGCCGATTGGATCCCCGAAGCCGAGCTGGTAGAACTCGTAGTGCGCCGTACTGCGCTCGAGATCGTCGAGCTTGTTCACCGCGAGCAGCACCGGGCGGCCGGCGCGGCGCAGACGCTCGGCAATGGCTCGGTCCAGCGGGGTGACACCCTCGGGCCCGTCCACGAGAAAGAGCACCAGGTCGGATTCGGCGAGCGCGAAATCCACCTGCCGCCGGATCGCGCGGTCCATGGCCTCGTTCGAGTCGGGGACCAGACCGCCGGTATCCACGACCCAGAACCTTCGACCGTTCCATTCGGCGTCGCCGAAGTGGCGGTCTCGCGTGGTGCCCGCGCGCTCCGAAACGATGGCCCGCCGCCCGCCGAGAATTCGGTTGAACAGGGTGGACTTGCCGACATTCGGCCGCCCCACGATCGCAAGCGTCGGCTTGCTCACGCGGCGACCGGCTCCCTGAGCGCGTCGGCGAAATCCTTCGATAGCCGGATCTCCAGCGGCAGCGAGGCGGCCAGCCGCTCCACCTCGAGATCGTCGATGAAGCGCCCGTCGTCGTTCACGGCTTCGCCCGGGAGCAGCGCGAGGTCGAGATCGGAGCGCCCCGCGAGCGCGGCCGCGATGGCGGCGCCGGGCACCAGCCCCGCGGTCGTGACCCGGGGGCCGAACAGGGTGTTCTCCACCGGAATGAGCTCCAGAACTGCGCCGGTGGCCGCCTCCAGCGGGGCGAGCACGTTCGGCATCAACCGGGCCATCGCCGTACCGGTCACCACGCCGATCCGACGGCCATTCCACCCGCCGAGCTGGCTTGCCTCGTCCTGGATCCGCCGCTGCAGCCAGCGCACCGCTCCGACGCCGTTCTCCACCTGATCGAAGCTCTCGTAGACCTCGGCGGGCGGCAGCTCCAGCTCGGCCCGGAGGTACAGCTCGTCGGCGCCGAACACCCAATGGTGTGCGCGCTCGCGGAGAGCAACATCGGCGCGCTCCTCCACCAGCGCGATCGCGGCGCGGCATTCATCGCGAGTGGGCTCCCGCACCTTGTGATGACCGCTGAACTCGGTGAGGCCGACGGGCACCACCGAGCAACTCAGCACCGCCGACTCCAACGCGTAGAGATCCGCGAGTGACCGGCGCAGCACCTCGCCGTCGTTGACCCCGGGCTGCAGGACCACTTGGGTGTGAAACGCGATGCCGTGTTCGGCGAAAGAGCCGAGCTGGGGGATGACGTCGGGAGCCAGTGGGTTCCGAAGCAACCAGCGTCGCACCACCGGATCGGTGGCGTGGACGGAGACGTAGAGCGGCGAAAGCCGGTAGGCGATGATCCGCTCGATATCGTGCGGCTTGAGATTGGTGAGCGTCGCGAAGTTGCCGTAGCGGAACGAGAGCCGATAGTCGTCATCCCGGATGTACAAGGCTTCGCGCAGCCCCGAGGGATTTCCCTCCACGAAGCAGAAGTCACATCGGTTGGCGCAGCGGCGGATGCGTGGGGGCTCGAGCGACAGGCCCATTGCTTCGCTCAGCGGGCGCTCGATGTCGAACTCGATCTCCTCGCCGTCAGGCTGGCGGACGTGGAGCAGGAATGCTTCCTCGGCAGTCAGGAACTCCCAATCGAGGAAATCCTCCAGGGGATGGCCGTTCACGCCGATCAACTCGCTGCCGGGCTCAAGCCCGAGCTCGTGAGCGATCGAATCCGGCTCGACGGCCGTCACCTTGATCATGGGTGGCCAAGATGGCGATGTGTATCGCTAAATGCAAGCGGCAACAGCGGTTTAAGCCGTAAGCCTCAGGTAAAATCGAAGGCTCCCCACCACACCGACATGGGCTGATGCCGACCCGTTGGCAATGCGCGAGCCCCCTCGCCAACCAGGCGGAGGGGGCTCGCTGCTTTGCGTCCGTCACATCGCTATCGATATCGATCGATTTGGTAAGAGAGCGGGAGTGGCATCGCCGTGCGCAGCCTCGACGTTCTGCACCCAGTCAGAGATAGTGCCGAACATCGAGACGACGTACCGCTGTCCAGCGACGGTCGGGACCACCACGGCGTCCGCACGAATCCGGCCGGATGCGCGATCGCGGACTTCTAGAGAGACCCATGACCGGGGCGTCAATCCAAGGCGTGCCCCGAAGCAGAACAATTGACTTACCCAATGACCGAGCCAAGTCGGGCGACGGTTGCGATAAAACAGGCGATTAAGCGCGCTGCGCTCGGCCGGATCGGGCTCGGCAAGAATACTGCTGGTCTCACCATTGGCGTTCCCACGCTCGCACTGTTGCGTGCCGGACGCGTCCCTCTGTACGTGGGTACATAGTCGGCAGCGGCCTAACGAAATGCGACGCATCAGCTGTCGGCTGCATGCGGGGGTTAGGCGGCCCGGCCCAACGAAACCTTCCCGCCATCTTCACTGCCTCTTCAGCTGCGGGCGGCTAGCGTGAGAGCAACCCTGAGGAGGGGTCGCCTATGACGATGGTGCGCCCCCGCCACCGGTGGCTCGTCGCCTGGCTAATGCTCGGCGCCACCCCGGCGGCCGCTCAGCGGGCCCCTGCGCCACGACCACCTGGCGTGACCGACAGCGCCATCGTGTGGGGGCGGCACCTGTTCCACGGCTCGGCGAACTGCGCCGCCTGCCACGGCGACGACGCCCAGGGCACACGCGACGGGCCGGCCCTCACCGGCGCTATCTGGCTGCACGGGCCCGGCACCTACGAGTGGCTCGTCG
>DATAFP010000203.1:0-2917 GCA_036257415.1 Gemmatimonadales bacterium | reverse complement strand
TGGATCCCCGGCTACGGCGGGGCGCAGGGCTTCTACTTCGTCGCGAGTGACTTGCTGGCCGACAACCTGCTCTTCGGCTCCATCGGCTCCTTCCAGGGGCGCGAGCTGGGCAGCATCGTCGCCAACATCAACGCGAACCTCACCTACGTGAACCGGTCGCGCCGGGTGAACTGGGGCATCGGCGCGTTCCGCACCAGGGGCCGCAATTTCGAGGGGGACCGTTTCGTCGCCTACGACGAGACCGCCTACGGCGCGCTCGGGCTGCTCCGGTATCCGCTCAGCCGGTTCACCCGGCTCGAAGGCAACTTCGTCATCGAGCATTCGGATCGGGTGGACTTCACCCTGCCGGTGGACGAGCCGCGCAGGGTCGGGTGGATCGCCTCGCAGTACTTGAGCTACGTCCACGACAACGGGCTCTGGGTGAACAGCGGGCCCATCGACGGCGGGCGCTTCAGCCTCACCGGCGGGCTCTCCAGCGATTTCACCAACGCCCGGTTCGACAGCTACCTGGTGAGCGCCGACTGGCGGCGCTATTTCCGACTGGGTCAGCGGACAGCCTGGGCGCTCCGGGGGTTCGGCTTCTACAGCGGCGGCGATCGCCCGCGGCGCGTCAATATCGGCGGTACCATCGGTATGAGGGGCTATCCCGAGTTCGGCTACATCGTCGGCTCTCGGGCCTGGATGGCCAATCAGGAGCTGCGCTTCCCGGTTCTCACCCATCTCACCCTCGGCACGCCGTTCGGCGACATGGATCTGCCCGAGATCCAGGCGGCATTCTTCACCGATGTCGGGAAGGCCGACTTCCAATCGGGGATCGATCGCGACGTGATCGGTGCCTACGGGTTTAGCTTTCGCCTGGCGCTGGGACCGCTGGCGGTGTTCCGGCTCGACGTCGGCTGGCGCTTCACCAGCGACGACTACCGGGGCTACGGTCTGGATCGCAATCAGCGCGACAAGCACTTCGTGAGCTTTTTCTTCGGCCATAACTATTGATGGCGCAACGCCTTCTGATTGACCGGCCAGCGCGGGTCGCCTATCTTGGCTTGGCGTTGGCCGGGCCGGCGTGCGGTGGTGCGCCCGGCTCCGTGGTCCCAGCCGGCGCCGCGCCGGTGACCTCGGCCCAGGTGGCCGAGTGGGTCCGCGGCACGCAACCGTCGTCTCATCGGCTGCATCGCTTCAAGTGGCTGTTCCGTGACGACAAGTCGAGCGCGGGAGGGCGGGGCAGCGCGCGCGTCGCGCCCCCCGACTCGATGCGCTTCGATGTGGCCGGGCCGTTCGGGTCGGGCGCGGCGTCCGCGGTGGTCATCGGCGAGCAGCCGCTCTGGGCCGAGCCTCCCGACGCGGTGACGAAGATGGTGCCGAACTACCCGCTCATGTGGGGGATGTTCGGTGTGGCGCGACCCCCGTTGGCGGGGGCCGCGCTTCGAGGACTGGCGGACACCGGCACGCTCGCATGGCAGTACGTCAACGGCGCAGACACCGTGGAATACGCCAGGACGACGGGCAGCCCCACGAAGATGGTGACGCTGGTGCGCCGTGCAGGAGAGATCGTCGGACGGGCCGAATGTACGCTCGATTCCACCGGGGCCCCCCTCACGGCGAGGCTCACGGTCCCGAGCGTGCCGGCCCGGCTGGATCTCACCTTCCTCTCGACCGCGCAGGCCAACTTTGCGCCTGAGATCTGGGTTTCTCGCAAGCCTTAGCGTTCTCCTCCTTGGCGGCTGCCTCTACGGCTTCGCCGGCGGAGGACTTCCGTCCCACATCAAGACGGTGGCCGTCCTGCCGTTCGACAACCAGACCCCGGAGCCCACCCTCACCCAGGAGATCAACACCGCCGTGCGCGAGGCGGTCGAGGGGCGCCTCGGTCTTCGCCAGGCCAGTGAGCGCCAGGCTGATGCCGTGGTGCGGGGGACGATCACCCGCTACGAGCCCGACCTTCCGGTCGCCTTCACCGGCGACGCCGAAGGGGAAGGGGCGGTCACCGTCACCCGCCGGTTGGTGCAGATCAGCGTGTCGGTGGAGATCCTCGATCAGGCCAACAACAAGCCGCTCTGGCAGCGCAGCGGGTTGCTGCTCGAGGGCGACTACGATCCCGGGCGGGAGGTCGACGGCCGGGAGAAGGCGCTCGACAAGCTGGTGACCAACATCGTCGAGGGGGCGCAGTCGCAATGGTAGCCAGGGGCCCGAGTCGCCGCGGGGGCACCACGCTCGGGTGCCTCGTCTCGCTGGTGCTGTTTCTCGCCGCGGCATACTATGGTGTGCACATCGGGCAGGTGTACCTTCGGTTCTACCGGCTCCAGGACGCGATGCGCTTCCAGGCCCAGTTGGCGCCGACTATGGACAACGCCGTGATCGGCCGTCGGCTCGCGGCCACCGCCGACTCCATTCTCGGCCGGCACCTTGGCTTCCGGATCAGTCGCACGGGGAAGCGGATCACCATCCAGACCGAATACAGCGATAGTGTTGAGCTCCCGCTCTTCAAGCACACCTTCCTCTTCCGCCCCCGCGCCGAAGCTCCGCTCTAGCCGCGCGGCGCGTCGCGCGCTCGTCGCGCTCGGCGTCCTCGCAGCCGTCCTCCCCCTGTCCGCCGCGGCGGAGGGGGTGGACGTCGCGCGCTTCTTTCTGGTGCTCGCGGCCGTTCTGGGCGCGGCCAAGCTGTTCGGAGAGGTGGCGGAGCGGATCGGCCAGCCGGCGGTGCTCGGCGAGCTGCTCGCCGGCGTCCTGCTCGGCGGCAGCGTGCTCGGCATCGTTCCCTCCGAGGGGCCGGGGGCCGAGTTCATTCACGTGCTGGCCGAGCTCGGTGTGCTCCTGCTCCTCTTCGAGATCGGACTGGAGACCGATCTCCGCGAGATGTTCCGCGTCGGGCCCGCGGCGCTCGGGGTGGCGCTCGTCGGGGTGACCCTGCCATTCGCTCTCG
>DATAFP010000103.1:0-1905 GCA_036257415.1 Gemmatimonadales bacterium | reverse complement strand
CTCGGATCCGGTACGCCCCCTAATCTCTTCCTCTTCCACGGCGTCAAACCAGAGGCCGCCGCACCGGACACAGCGATCGACTTCAGTGTCTTCAAAGCGAACCGGTTCCATTTGGGCTTGGCACTTGGGGCATTCCATTGTCGAAGCCTCCCATCTCGGACGAGCCAAGCACGCTCAAACCCTGGGCGCGGCCTAGCTCAACATCGTCGTCTCACGTGTGGAGAAGACTCAAACTGTTTGACCGGCAAGTGGCGTCCGCCTGACGACACGCCCATCAGCTGCAGGTGATTATTCCATCGGCCTTTCGGAACTCAAGTCATCCTAACGCAATGTGCCGCACCCTCCCCGGTATGTCGAGCCCAACGCTCACGGATGCCGCGGTCGGCCTGTGCAGGTTGGGGGAGCGCACGCGCGCTCGGCACGCCGCCGTAGTCGCCGGCCGGCGCCTCGATGTAGTCGGCGACGTCCCCGAACTCCACGCTGACGAGCAGCGGGATCGTGGTCTCGAGATCCGCGTCCGGCGCGCTGATGTAGATGTCCACCGACGGCGCGCCCGGCACGCCGTGGATCGCACGCACGCGTGCGTTGCCCGCGGCTGGCGTGCTGTTGTCGTCCTGCAGCACGATCGGCTCGATAGCCTCGGCGAGGCCGCTCGCGATCACGGTATAGTCGGTCCCATCCACCAGGTTCACGTCGGCGTCGATCACCGTGGTAGCGGGGGTAGGGGGTCTGTTTTATTGGTATGGGCTGTGGGGAATGCATCAGATCGTGTTCGCCGGAATGCTGCGCAACATCGCTCGCGCTGCTGGGCGACATTGATGGCCCTACGCACGTAAATTCTCGGCATCAACGGTTTCTTCATCGGGCCGGCGATCGCGGCGATGTTCATCGCGGTGTGGGCTGACAAATGAGCTTTCTCGGCTGGATGGCCCTCGGCGGCCTCGTGCTGCTGCTGGTGGCACTTTCCTCCGCTTATCTGCGGAACCTCCCGATCTCGACCTCCGCCATCTACCTGGCGCTGGGCGTAGCCATCGGTCCGCTCGGCTTCGGGTGGCTACGCATCGACCTGCGCGAGGCCGGGCCGTGGTTCGAGCGGCTCACGGAGGTCGCGGTGATCGTAGCGCTCTTCGTGGGTGGGCTCAAGCTGCGGCTGCCGCTGCGGCACCCCGCCTGGGTCGCGACCTACCGTCTCGCCGGGCCGGTCATGCTGGCAAGCATCCTTGGCGTGGCGCTGGGTGCCCACCTGCTGCTCGGTCTGGACCCGGCTATGGCCCTGCTAGCGGGCGCGGTGCTCGCCCCGACCGACCCGGTGTTGGCCAGCATGGTAAAGGTGGATAGCGCCACCGACCACGACCGGGTGCGCTACGGACTATCGGGCGAAGCCGGGCTGAACGACGGCGCGGCGTTTCCCTTTGTAGTCCTCGCCCTGCTCTGGGCGGAGCACGGTGGTCCAGGCGGCTGGATCGGCGAATGGGTGTTGGGGCGCGTAGTGTGGGCGGTGCCCGCCGGTCTGCTGTTGGGCTTCGGGCTCGGCCGCGCGGTGGGGCGACTAGCTATCTGGCTCCGCAGCCTGCAGCAGGACACCGGCGCGCCGAGCGACTTCCTGGCGCTCGCCCTCATCGCGCTCTCCTATGTCGGGGCCGAAACCATCGGCGCGTGGGGATTCCTGGCGACCTTCGCCGCCGGCGTCGGCCTGCGCCACGCCGAGCTGCACGTGACCCGGGAGACGCCGCATCCCGAGCAGATACGGAACCCTGCGCCGCCGGTCAGGGATCCCGCGACCGAGGCCTCGTCGCATCCGCCGGCGGAGGACCTGGTCGGCGCGAGCGTCGAGGCGGAGGAGCTGCGAGAGCCGGCAGTCGCCGCGGGCGTGCTGGTGGCGGAGACGATCTCGTTCGGTGATAC
>DATAFP010000097.1:0-4699 GCA_036257415.1 Gemmatimonadales bacterium | reverse complement strand
ACGGTGGTGATCCCCATCTGGTTGGCGCGGCGGAAGGGCATTTCGGTGTCTCTCGGCGCGAGTGTCCCGGCAAGGCTCATCCAGGTCGGCGGCATTGCGCTGCTCGGCCTCGGGCTCGGCTTGTTCGCCGCATCGCTCGGTCGGTTCGCCACTGAAGGTCGAGGCACGCTCGCTCCGTGGGATCCACCCCGCCGGCTGGTGGTCCGAGGGCCGTATCGGTATGTCCGCAACCCGATGATCTCCGGGGTGCTCTTCATCCTGCTCGGCGAGGCGCTCCTGCTCGGCTCGCTGCCTCACCTCACGTGGGCGCTTGTCTTTCTCGCACTCAACCTGCTGTACATTCCGCTCTTGGAGGAACCGCAGCTCCACCACCGTTTCGGGACCAGTTACCAGGAATACCGGCGTCATGTGCCGCGCTTCGTCCCGCTGCTTCGACCCTGGCAACCGAGCCCCGACACCTTACGTGACCCGCCTCGAGGTGACAGCGCGGGCGGCTGACGCACCGGATGGCGGTGTGACCGCGTCGCGCGCATGTTTCCAGTGCGGTCGATGATCCTGCTAGAGGAGGTCCAGATGCAGCCGCACGTGCTTCACTTCCCACTGCCCGATCCGCTGCCCCAGCCGCAACCGGTTCCACATCCCGCCGCACCGCCGGTGCCGGCATCGGGCTCACCACTTCCCGTCCCGACCATTCACGTCGCTCCCACCTGGGCGTACAGGCACCTGCAGCGGCCACTGGGTGAAGTCGCCGAGCTCAGCGAGAGCGAGCTGGATGCGTTGGGGGCCGAGGGCTGGGAGCTCGCCGGAGTGACCACCGACGGCAGCACCGCGCATTTCTTCTTCAAGCGGCTCAGATGGTAGCGACGCCGGTGTAGATCGTATGGACCTCGCGGTTCCGTATACGTTCTACCCGATCGCGCTCCCCGGCTGGATGGCGTGGGCGCTGTTCCTGTCGGCGACTGCCGGCGGCGCGGCCATCGGCGTGGCGAATGGCTGGGCCCGAGGCTGGGTGGCGGGGCTCGTTGCCGGCGCGATTGCTGTCGCCGGGTTCCTGGCCGGGACCATGGTGCTGTCGATGATCATCACCTTCTTCGTGCATGATCTCTGACGGCGGGATTCCGGAGTCGCTTTTCGAACCAGTGGTGGGCGTAGGGCTCGTCGTTGAACCGGCGGACTTCGTGGTACCCGCTCTGCCGGTACAGCCCCTGCGCCTCGGTCAGCGCCTTGTTGGTTTCGAGCCGGAGCAGCCGAAGTCGCCGCTTGCGGGCGAGCTCCTCCAGGCAGTGGAGAACCCGGGACCCGATCCCCATCCCCCGGCATGAAGCGTCGACCCACATCCGCTTGATCTCACCGAAGTCCGGGTGGCATTTCAGGGCACCACATCCCACCGCCTCCCCGTTCAGCCTGGCCAATACGAAGTAACCGTGCGGCGGGCGGAGCTCCTCGATTTCCGCCGAGATGCTCCGCCCGGGATCGAATCCGGTCTCGAATCGTTCCGCGAGCTCCGCGAAATAGCGGGCGACACAGGCCTGGGCCACGGGGCTCGCGGGGTCTGCCAGCTCCACCCGCACCGCCCCGGCCTTGAGCAACCGCTCCACGGTTCCCATCGCCTCGGTGAGCGCGGCACGCTGCTTCTCGGTGAGCGGCTCCAGCAGCGCGCCGGCGGCGGAGTCGGAGAGGCGGTCGAGCAGGCCCACCTCGCGCCGGCCGGCCGGCGTCAGGGTGACGTAGCGGACGCGCGCGTCGCCCGGCGCTGGGCCCGTGCGCACCAGCCCCTCGGCTTCCAGCAAGCGCAGCAGCCGGCTGGTGTAGCCGGAGTCGAGACCCAGCCGCGAGCGAAGGTCGCGAATCTCGATACCGGCGCCGACCTCGAAGAGCAGGCGTGACGCCCCGAGCGATCGGCGACGGCCGAGGAAATCGCCCTCGAGCGCGCCGATCTCCCGGGTGACTGTGCGGTTGAAGCTGCGGACCTGCGCCACCCTGTCCATTTCTCTGACACTAGTCAGAGGTTTTTCGGTGCGCAAGAGTCCTGCGGCTGGCTAGGCCTCCCGCAGTGGCCGGTTGAGCTCGGTGCGCCAGGTCGCGGGATCGGGGTCCGATTCCGGGCCGGCCACGTAGCGCTCCCAGAGGTTCGAGGCCGGCTGGTATCCGTGAGACGTAATCCAGGCGTTGAACTCGCCCCAGGCGGCGCCGAGGCCTTCGTAGGATCCGTGGTACACGGTCCGGGCCACAGTGGCGGCGGGCAGCCGGCCCGGCTTCACCCGACCGGTTGAGGCGGGAGCGATATCAACCGGCACCCCGACGTCGAAGTCGAAGGTGGCGGGGTCCATCCGGAAATGATGCGAGAACACCGGCCCGGCCGGGGTGATTCCCTGGGCCGCGATGGTGGCCATCAGCTCGCCGATACCGGGAGCCATGACCTTCTGGATCTCGCTGCGCGGGATGGTGAAGTGGATGACCGCGGCGAGCTGCGCATCGGCCTGTACCACCTCTGGTGTGTCGAGCATGTGACTCTCCTTAGTGGCCTCGGTCCGTCATCGCCTCCCGACCGCCGCCCGGCAGGACGTCGCCGGGTTTCGCGCGCAGCGGTCGGGACAGCAGGAAGAGCTACGCCAGCGTCCGTAGGTAGTCGGCGAGACGGTCGAAGCTCTCGGTGACGCCATCCTTCATTCCGGTCTGCGACGCGGCGTCGCGCGCCTCCTTGGACGGATACAGCACGGTCTGTGTGATCGTCGTCTTGCCGTCCTTCTCCGTCAGCACGAGCGTATTGATCGTCTCGGGCCACTCGGGGCCCCACGACTCGGTGGAGACCAGCCGCTCGGGCGGGGCAATCTCCTTGTACGTGCCCCGCATCGACATCTCGGTGCCGTCGGCGCGGCGCCACACGAAGTGCCACGTCCCGCCCGGGCGAAGGTCGATCTCGCACACCGGCATGCTCCAACCGGCCGGGCCCAACATCCAGTGCGGTACGTGCTTTGGATTGGTCCAGGCGTCGAAGACGATCCGGCGCGGCGCATCGACCACGCGCGTCATCGCGATCTCGCGGTCCGACGGCGTCGTGAAGATGGTTGCGCTCTTATGCGCGGTGGCCATGATGCTTCTCCTTCTCCTTGAGGTGTTGGACGTAGGTGTCGAGTCGCTGGAAGCTCTCGTCCCAGAATCGGCGATAGGGCTCGGCCCACTCGGTGACGTCCTTGAGCGGCGTGGCCTCGAGCCGGCAGGGTCGCCACTGCGCCTGGCGACCCTGCCGGATCAGTCCGGCCCGCTCCAGCACGCGGAGGTGCTTGGACACGCCGGGCCCGCTCATCGGGAACGGGGCCGACAGCTCTTTGACGGTGGCAGGCCCCGACGCCAGGCGCGCGAGGATCGCCCGCCGAGTCGGATCGGCCAGGGCCGCGAACGTGGCGCTGAGCGGATCGGTTGCCGAGTGCGTGCGTCTGGCAGCCTTCATCGCGCGGCGGCCCCAGGCCGGTGGCGTGCTCGAGTGGGGTCCGTGTTCGTCATGGTGACGAGTCTATAACCCAGTCACGGTTCATGTATCTAACCCATCAGTTAGATAACCTTATGGTTATATACAGCGCGTCGAGCGGTCTGTCAAGACCGAGGCCGGTGCGTCAGATTCAGCACCCGATCCAGTCGGCAGGTCCAATCGGCAGGTCGCACCGGTGAGCCTTGGAGTCGTTCATGAAACCGCTGATCGGACTCATCAGCCTCCTCGCCGAATTCAGCCCGGCAGCGCTCGTGGCGCAAGCGGCGAATCCCGACCTCGCCCGCCAGGTGATGGCCGCCGAAAGCAGTTTCGCCGCCAGCATGGCACGGCGGGACATCATCGCGTTTGCGACCCACGTCGCGCCCGATGCCGTGTTCTACGGAAGCGGTGGGAGCACGCGGGGCAAGACGGCGGTGGTAGAGGCCTGGCGCCCGTTCTTCGATGGTGCGGCCGCGCCGTTCTCCTGGAAACCTGAGACCGTCGAAGTGCTTCCGTCCGGAAGCCTCGCGTGGAGCAGCGGCCCAGTGCAGGATCCCTCCGGGAAACAGATTGGCAGCTTCAACTCCGTGTGGCGCCGCGAGACGGACGGGCGCTGGCTCGTGATCTTCGACAAAGGCTGCGAGGTCTGCGCCTGCAAATGATCTGTCGCGTGTGGCACGGCTGGACCAGCCCGGCGAACGCCGACGCGTACGAAGCCCTCCTTCGCACCGAGATATTCCCCGGCATCGCCGGGCGGGGTATCGCCGGTTTCCGCGGGATCGAGCTGCTGCGGCGCGACGGAACCGAAGCGGTCGAGTTCGCCACCCTGATGTGGTTCGACTCGCTCGATGACGTGCGCTCCTTCGCCGGTGAGCGCTATGCCGTGGCGGTCGTGCCGCCCAAGGCGCGTGCCCTGCTCCAGCGCTTCGACGCCGAGTCGGCCCACTACGACGTCCGTCATCCCCGCGGCACCGCCTGAACCAGCTCACCTGAGGAGCACACCATGCGCACCGTCGGTGTGATCACAGCAATGATGGTTGCGGCAGCGCTCGGCGCGTGCGGGCGCGGCGAGGCGGGCCGCGCGAGTCGGACGGAACACGAGCGCGACAGCGAGATCGGGCAATCGAAGCTGCCGGGGGCCCGCGGGGTTCGCGGCGCCCTGGAGGCCGGCGACTCGGCGCGAGCCCGCAATGCATCGCTGGATTCGATTTCGACGCCCTGACGTCCGGA
>DATAFP010000093.1:0-2657 GCA_036257415.1 Gemmatimonadales bacterium | reverse complement strand
AGGCGGCGAACCCGTTCGACAGCGCCGTGTAGGGCAGGCCCGCGTGGTCGGCCTGGCGCTTGGCCCATGCGTGGCCGTTGGCCGTTGACCCACACCCGCGCGGGAAACGGGAAGTACGTGCAGATCTTGATGAACGCCGGCGCGAAGTCCGGGTCCAGGATGTAGAAGTAGTAGACGCCGACGCGGCGCTGCTCGCGGAAGACTCAAACCACAGCGCCTTGCCCCTGCGGTGGGTGCGAGCACTAAAGACCCACGCATACTCCTGGCCGGCGACGGTCGCCACGACCCCGAACCGCCGCTCGGCCTCGGCGCGCTGAAGATACGGCCGAACGTGATCGAGCTTGCGGTCATCCCAGCGCGAGGGATCCGGCCCCTTGAGCTTGAGGACCGGAACCGCGTGCCGACCGGCAAAGCGCTTGACTCGGTGCGGAACCGGTTGCCGATCGCGCCCAACACCGCGGCCGACGCGATCGGCTTGCCCAAATGCCCCAGTGATGAACCGCGACACCTCCGCACGCAACTGCTGCACGAGCCCAGAGACAAGTCGTCATCAGCAACCGATACCTTGACCGCACTCACACGCTGTTGCGACGACCGGTTGAGTCCGGGCAATACGTCTCACTGGCGTTCGGCCAGGCGGCCGGCGAAGCCGGGATCGCCCGCTCGATGGGCTCCAAGGGCGACTGCTACGACAGCGCCGTCGCCGAATCGTTCGTCGCCACGCTCAAGAAGGAGCTCGTGCACCGCCGCTCGCGGGCGACCCGCCGCGAGCTCACGTCCGAGGTCTTCGAGTACATCGAGGCCTTCTACAACCGAACGCGCCGCCACTCCACGCTCAGCTACCTCTCACCCGCCGACTACGAGAACAGCACTCTCATCGACCCCGGAGCGAGCCTCGCCGCTTCGCGGCTCGCATCCCCCAGTCAGGAGATCAAGTAGAAGTCGCTGCCGAAAGCCCTGACGTGTCCGGCGGAACGGGCCCACTCCAGTGCTGGTCTCGCCGGCTACGCCGACTCGCACCCACCCACTGGCTCCACTTTCAATTCCCGAAAGTGGCTCCGATTTCGGTTCCTGTTGACACGGGCTTGTGCCGGAAGCAGGAACCTTGAATATGGCGTCGAGCTAATCAAGGAATCCGCCCCATCCTTTATCAAGGTCCCCAGGTCGCGCACGACCTCTACGACCGCGGGATCCCGTCACCACCGGCAAGCCGATCTTGGGGCATCTCGACGCTGCAGCGCCTGCTAGCCAACGAGTCCTACATCGACCCGCGTCGACTACAGCCACCGCGAGACGATCAACGGCGCCCCGTCGCACCGCGGCGCGCGCCGCACCACCACGCGCTACCGCGAGCGCCCCCCGCGAGGAATGGATCCTGACCAGCGACGAGCCGTCACGTTGAACTAGTTTCAGGTATTTGACCACTTCTCCGGGCGGCTGCTATGGATCCGTGATGGATGGGCGTTGAGGTGTGTGCCGTTCAGCCTTCCGCCGTGGATAGTGATCTGTGGAGCGATGGACGATGGCGTGGACGCGCCGCCAGGTTGTGGGCTATGTCGAGGGCTCGGCCAAGGACCTGGGGCGCGGCGCGGCGATCACCATCTGAATGCACGACCAGGGCGGCCCATGGCTGATCACGCGCAACCAACCGCCGCTCTTGGAGCGTCCGGCACGGCGACGGTGCGCGGTCTGCGTCTGCGCGACGGGCTCGCGTTCGAAGACTGGGTCGGTGCCGGGCGCCAGATCTCGAAGATCTCGAGCGCATCGGCCTGGTGGCTGGGGGACTGGCTCCTATACGGCGAGCACGCGTATGGTCGCCGTTACCGTGCCGCGCTCGAGCTCACGCCCTTCGACTACAAGACGCTGAGGAACTACGCGTGGGTGGCCCGGCGTTTCGCGATGTCCCGCCGGCGGGACAGTCTGAGCTTCCAGCATCATGCGGAGGTCGCCTCGCTTCCCGACCCCGAGCAGGACCTGTGGCTCAAGCGTGCGGAGGCGCTGCGGTGGAGTCGCAACGAGCTACGCAGGCAACTCGCGGTCATGCGCAGGCGAGATCGCGGGCTGGCGCCGCGCGACGCGAAACTGGTTCACATCCGGGTGGACGCGGATCGCGAGCGCCAGTGGCGCGAGGCGGCTGACGCAACCCGGCAGCCTCTGGCGGATTGGATCGCGGCGGCGGCGGATGAGGCGGCTCAGGCCCTTCTGGTTCGGCGCGCGTCAGTGATTCCTCCGGCGCGCGCGAGCGCCCGCCGAAGAGCTCGTGGTCAGGCTCGTCGGCGATTGCCGCGATCGACCCCTAACGTGGACCGTCCGCCGCGCTGAGGTGAAACCAGGCGCAACGGGCCTGGCCGCGGGTGCATCACCCGCCGATGCCGCGCACCGAGTTCGGCTGCCCGGGAGCGCCGAGCCTGTGGACGGCCCCGGCGTCGTCGCACGCGAGCCGCTGGGGCTTGGGCTGTGAGCGCGCGACGGTGCTGCACGCCAGCCGCACCACATGCGAGAACTCTGCGGCGGCATGGTGGAGCCGCCGATGCCGTGACCAGATGAGCCCGAACGTGAGCGGTGGCAGGACAGCGTGGAGGTCGATCACGGCAGTCCGCGGGTCGCCCTCCTGGACCGCGAGCCGGGGGATCAGCGCGGCGCCGACGCCCGCGCCG
>DATAFP010000068.1:0-4098 GCA_036257415.1 Gemmatimonadales bacterium | reverse complement strand
CGCTCGCGGGCAGCGGCAAGCCGTTCGTCTACACCAGCGGGATCTGGTCGCACGGCGATACCGCCGGTGCGGTGGTGGACGAAGCGACTCCGCCCAAACCAGCGGCGCTGGTGGCCTGGCGGCAGGCGGTAGAAGACCGGGTGCGGGCAGGCGCCGAGCGGGGGATCCGGTCGGTGGTGATCAGGCCCGCGGTCGTGTACGGCCGTGGCGGCGGCATTCCCGCCGGATTCGTGGAGTCGGCCCGAAAGAGAGGCGCCGCCCGCTACGTGGGCAGTGGGACCAATCGATGGCCCTTCGTGCACGTCGACGATCTGGCCGATCTCTATCTCCTCGCCCTCGGGCGGAAAGACTGTTTCATGGCCGCTGGAGGAGGCGAGGCAGAAGCTCGGTTCGTACGCCGACGCGCTGGTACTCGATCAGCAGGCGTCCGGCCGGCGCGCCGAGCAGGAGCTGGGATGGCGGCCACACCGGCCCGGCGTGCTGGAGGAGATGGAGCGCGGATCGTACCGGCTTGAGACGCCGGTCTAGGACGCGGGTGCCTGATCCAGCCAGGCTTCGATCTTCGCGCGCAAGAGTCCGAGCGGCACCGATCCATCCTCCAGCACGCGATCGTGAAACGCGCGGATGTCGAAGCGGTCGCCGAGCCTTTTCTCCGCCAAGTCGCGGAGCCGCCGGATCTCGAGGTACCCGACCGGATACGACAGCCCCTGGCCGGGCCATCCGATCCGGCGGTCGACGTCCAGCGCGGCCTGCTCTTCGGAGCGACTGGTATGGCCGGTCTCGAAAGCGATCGCCTGCTCGCGGGTCCAGCCCCTCGTGTGCATACCGGTTTCCATCACGAGCGTAGCGAAGGAGTAGATCATCGCCTCGAGGTCCTTGAGCCGCTCCGCATCCGATCGATAGAGTCCCATCTCATCCGCGACCCGCTCCGAATAAATGCCCCACCCCTCGGCAAAAGCGGAGTTGAAGAGGTAGCGGGCGATCGGGTGCAATCCGGTCCGCTCCTGTCCGATCGCCAGCTGAAAGTGGTGCCCCGGTATGGCCTCGTGGAATGCGATCCGGTCGGCCTCGAGCCGGCCGCCGGGCTTGGTGAAGAGGTAGAGATTGATGCGGTAGATGCCCGGCCGGCTTCCATCGAGCGCCGCGCGCAGATACTGCCCGGCGGGCACGGATTGTTCCTCGAACTCCGGGAACGGCTCGACTTTCACCGGGGCCTTGGGAAGAATCCCGAACCACTTCGGGGCGACAGCCCACGCCCGGGCGATGATGCTGTCGGTCTCGGGAATCACCGCGTTGCGTGACGGAATGGTGTACTTCGGATCCTGGTTCATCGCGGAGAGCACCGCGCGATAGTCGGGGTCTCCGAACCCGCGGCGCGACAGATCCGATGCACTCGACTCGGCCGCAGCGAGCTCCCGAACCCCCATCTCGTACAACTCGTCGCCCTCGAGGTCGAGCGTGGTGAACCGGCGAATGGCGGCGCGGTAGCAGGCTGCGCCCTGCGGAAGTGCCGTGACCGACACGTCGGTGCGTGCCTTGGGGAGATAATCGTTCCGGAGGTAGTCGCGGTAACGGCGCAACGCGGCCGCGATCGGACCGGACGCGAGCCGTTCCATGGCGGCCCGGAAAGCAGGCGTGGAATCCCGGGTGGCGGGACTGTAGAACGGCGAGGCGGTGGGGCTGGCCTCCAGGATCTTGTCCAGCCCGGCGAGCACCCGCTCCACGTTGACGGCAGGTGCGGTGTAGCCCTTCTCTATGCCTTCCTTGAGATTCGCGATCTCAGCGTCCACCACCCGGGGGAGCGCGTTCCACCGGGTGAGCGCCTGCTGTCGGAGCGGGGGAGTGCCGACCGGCTGCTGTTGAGCGATGCCGGCGTAGAATGCCTGCCACCCGGTGAGCGGGCTGACCGTCCACAGCCGATTGTTGCAGACCCGAAGCCGAACGCTGCTTTCGAGCTCCTCCAGCAGGATGCCGTGGGTGACGCGATCGGTCCGCCTCAGCGCCCCCGCGTCTATGGCTTTGAGACGCGCGAGCAATGCGTCCTCCTGCTTCCACCAGGCGCGCTCGCCCGCGGGGGAGCGGTCGCGCACCCGGTCGTGCTTCGCGCCCGGCAGGCCCAGCTGGGTGGCGAATTCGGGAAACGCGGCGAGCCGGGCCTGGAGGTACTCGTCGGCGATGGCGACGAGGTCGCGGCCCGGGTCCTGACGAATCGGCGCGGCGAGAGCGAGGGGCAGCACGGCGGCGGCAAAAGCACGAAGCAACATCGGGCTCCGGGCGAAACGGGTCGGTCAAGTTGGGGGACGAATTGCGCGGACGCAACATCAGCTGCCGGTGGGATCAGGCGGTTCCCCGCCGAAGCTCCCACGGCCAGGTCCGGCTGGTCAGCCGCTCCCGATCCCTCGCCTCGGCGGCGGGCAGCTCCTCGGCGAGCAGCTCCCGCAACGATCCCCACTCCCGGAGCACGTCGCCGTCCTTCCGGCGACAGAGGTATCGCCCGGCCGGCGTGAGGAAGTAGCCGACGTTCTCGGTGGCGGTCCAGCTGCAGCCGCCGAAATGAAAGTCGCCCTCCGCGCCCCGGTACTCGTGGGCCCAGTATCGGTTCGCGGCCTCCAGGTCGAGCGGCTCGAGCGCGTGGCGGTCGGACCGGCGGGCGCCCGGCTGCAGCGACGGCGCCAAGCCATAGAGCGCGAGGCCAAAGGCGAAGCAGCCGTTGAGCGCCGCGAGGAGCCTGGCGTAGGAGTCGGGCAGAGCTTCGCCGACGCGGAACCGCAGCGCCGCGATCCACGCGGGCTCCGCCGGCGGATAGAGCACGAAGGCGAACGCTTCGCCGCTGACCCAGGGCATCGGCGCCACCTGCACTGTACCGTCGGAGCGGAGGTTCGCTCCTCGCAGCCGATGCTGCCACGCCGCGTCGCTGAGTGGCTGCAGGTCGGACGGGAGCCGGGACAGTCGCTCGTTCAGCGAGGGAAGCATCGCTCGCCGTCGGCCAGGCCGGCTCCGCCAAGGGCGCGGCGGAGGTCCGCCCCGTCCGGATGAACAAAGCAACCCACGAGTGCAAGACAAGGCACCCCTGCCCGGGCGCAAAATGCCAGTCGGACTTGCATGCTGACCTCTCCGCTCGCTGGCGAACGGCGCAAATTCACGGGTGTGCGGTGGTTAGCGAAGGGAAACGGCAAGAGGCGGGCGCGGCGGGGGTGCAAACCGTCGCACGGCTTCAGGGCGTTGGCGGCAGGGGAAGGGAGGCTTGGTCGAGCACGTAGCGCCAGCCGTCCGGCGTGCGCACGTAGGTATCACTGAACCAGAGCCGGTAGTCGATCGGACGGCCATCGCGCACGCCCTTGATCCAGAGCAGAGCAGTCACGACAGCGGTGTTGCCCCACACCCGCACGGTCCGAATCTCGACATCCTGCCTCTCGTAGGTTGTGGTGGTGTCGCGGGCCTCGCGAAGCAGGTCCTCCTTGGTGAACGTCGCGCCCCGGCCAGTCACCAGCACGAAGTCGTCGGCCAGGATCCGGGCCATGGTCGCGGCGTCGTTCTGCTTCACCGCGTTCTGATATTCCGCGTCGAGGCGCAGGCCACGACGAGCATCGCGGCGGCGGCCGCGAGGACGATTCGGTAGGACATGACGAAGGAGACGTGGCCGCGGAACACCGCCACACCGCGTGGGTTTACTGATGAGGTCCAGGCGCCGGCGGGTCGATTGTCGATTCGGCGCTGGCGCGTTCGTCTAGAATACGGCAGGTTCGTTCCCCGCCAGGCGGGTTTTCCACGCACTCGGAAGGAGTATGGCATGAGCAGCGTTCGGGTTCTGGTCGGCACGCGGAAGGGCGCCTTCGTCCTTACCTCAGATGGGAAGCGGAACCGCTGGGACGTGAGCGGTCCCCACTTTCCCGGCTGGGAGATGTACCACCTCAAGGGCTCGCCCGCCGACCCGAACCGCATCTTCGCCTCGCAGTCGAGCGGATGGTTCGGGCAGCTGATTCAGCGGTCGGATGATGGCGGCGCGACCTGGGAGCCGGTCGGGAACGAGTTCAAGTACGACGGTGTCCCCGGCACCCATCAATGGTATGACGGCACGCAGCACCCATGGGAGTTCGC
>DATAFP010000067.1:0-3915 GCA_036257415.1 Gemmatimonadales bacterium | reverse complement strand
GTCGGGGTAGGGACCCATCTTCGGTGGATCGCCGGTGACGATCAGCAGGTTGTTGAGTCCCGCCGCCGCCGCCCCGAGCAGATCCGACAGCATGCCGAGGAGATTCCGGTCGCGACAGGCATAGTGCACCACCGCCTCTATCCCTACCTCGCGCTGAATCATGATGCCCGACAAGAGCGCGCCCATCCGGCTCTGCGCCCGGGGACCGTCCGGGACGTTCACCGCGTCCACCCCGGCGGCCTTGAGTGCCTTGCACTGCGCGAACATCGAGTCTGGACGAACGCCCTTCGGCGGCACGATCTCGACGGTAACGGTGAACTGACCGGCCGCCACTTTCGCCGCCAGCTTCGAGCGTTCACCGAGCGGCACCGGCGGCAGCGCGGTCGCCGGCAACGGAGCCGCCACGATACCTGACGCCACCTGGTGCCGCGGCGAGACGCTCTGCACGAACTTGGCGATCTCTCTGATGTGGTCGGGCGTGGTACCGCAGCAGCCGCCCACGAATCGGGCGCCGGCTTCGACGATCCACTTGGCGTATTGCCCCATGTACTCCGGGCTCGCCATGTAGATCTTTCGGTCCTCCACCTCGCGCGGCAGCCCCGCATTCGGCTGCGCGCTGATGGGAACCCGGATAGCCTTGGCGAGCTTTTCCACCGCCTCCAACACCCCCGCCGGCCCGACCGAGCAGTTCACCCCGATCACGTCCACTCCCATCGCTTCCAGCCGCGGCCCGAAGGTCTGGGGGTCGGTGCCGTAGTGGGTCTTGCCATCGGTGCCGATGGTCATCTGCGCGACGATCGGGAGTGCGCTCTGCGCCCGCACTGCGCTCACGGCCGCGCCCAGCTCGCTCACGTCGCCGAACGTCTCCAGGATGAACCCGTCGACCCCGCCCTCGATCAGCCCTGCGACCTGGCGAGCGAAGGCGGCTTCGGCCTCGCCCACCGCCATCTCGCCGTAAGGCTCGATACGGACGCCGAGCGGGCCGATTGCGCCGACGACGGCGGCCCGCGCCCCGCCCGCCTCCCGCGCGATGCGGGCCGCGGCCACGTTGATCGCCTCGGTGTCCGTGGCGAGGCCGTAGTGGCTGAGCTTCACCGGGTTAGCGCCGAAGGTGTTGGTCTCCAGGACCTCGGCGCCGGCCTTTACGTAGTCGCGATGGATATCGCGGACGAGATCTGGTGTACGGAGGTTGAGCTCGTCATAGCAGACGTTCACGAACACGCCTCGACCGTAGAGCATGGTGCCCATGGCGCCGTCGAAGACGTGGACCTTTCGGTCGGACAAGAGCTCGAGAAAGCTGGGCACTCTTATCGCTCGTAGGCCAAGTTGGTTGCCAACCACCGCTCCGCGGTTGCCACGTCGATTCCCTTCCGCCGGGCATAATCCTCAACCTGGTCGCGGCCCACCTTCCCCACGCCGAAGTACCTGGCTTCCGGGCGCCAGAAATACCACCCGCTCACCGACGCGGTCGGCAGCATCGCATAGCTCTCGGTGAGCACCATACCCGCCCGCTCGCCGGCACCCAACAGATCGAAGAGCGTCCGCTTCTCGGTGTGATCGGGGCAGGCGGGGTAGCCTGGCGCGGGGCGGATGCCCTGGTAGGCCTCGCGGATCAGCGCCTCGTTGTTCAGCGACTCTTCTCGGGCGTACCCCCACAACTCAGTGCGCACCCGTTCATGCAATCGCTCGGCCAGCGCCTCGGCGAGACGGTCAGCCAGCGCCTTGGCCAAAATCGCCGAATAGTCGTCGTGCGCCGCCTCGTATCGCGCCACCAGTGCATCGAGCCCGTGTCCTGCGGTGACCGCGAAGCCGCCGACATAGTCGATGCTGCCGCCCTCGCGCGGCGCCACGAAGTCGGCGAGCGCGAGGTTGGGACGACCGCCGCTCTTGGAGAGTTGCTGCCGCAAGGTGTAGATGACCGCCCGCACGTCGCGGCGGCTCTCGTCGGCGTAGAGCTCGATGTCGTCGCCCACCGCGTTGGCCGGGAAGAAGCCCACTGCGGCGCGCGCCTCGAGCAGGTTCTCTGCGACGATCTCGTCGAGCATCCGTTCGGCGTCCGCGAACAAGTTGCGAGCCGCCGCGCCCACCGTTGGATCCTCCAGGATCGCCGGGTAGCGTCCGGCCAGCTCCCAGGCCTGGAAGAACGGCGTCCAGTCGATGTAGTCCACCAGCTCGGCGAGCGGGTAGGGCGCAAGCGCCCGCACGCCGAGGAAGCAGGGCCGCGGCGCGGGGACGCTGGCATCGACCCGCAGCCGGTTGGACCGGGCTTCCGCCAGCGTCGGCCGCTCCCGGCCACTCCCGCTCTCGCCCGCCCGTTCCTCCCGCACCTTCCGGTATTCGTCCCGGACTCCGCGCACGAAGTCGTCGTGCTGGGCGTCGCTCAGCAGGCTGCTCGCCACCCCCACCGCGCGCGACGCGTCCAACACGTGCACCGTGGGGCCGTGGTAGCGCGGCTCGATCTTCACCGCCGTGTGCACCCGGGAGGTGGTGGCGCCCCCGATGAGCAGCGGCACCCGGAAGCCTTCACGCTCGAGCTCGCCGGCGGTAAACGACATCTCCTCCAGCGACGGCGTGATGAGTCCGGATAGACCTATGATGTCCACGTTCTCTGCTCGCGCGGTCTCGATGATCTTCGCCGCGGACACCATCACGCCGAGGTCGATCACCTGGTAGTTGTTGCACTGCAGCACCACGCCCACGATGTTCTTCCCGATGTCGTGCACATCGCCCTTGACCGTGGCGAGCAGGACCTTGCCCTTGGCGCGGGCGTCGTTCGCGGCCTGTTTCTCCGCCTCGATGTATGGGATGAGGTGCGCGACGGCTTTCTTCATCACCCGCGCGCTTTTCACCACTTGCGGCAGGAACATCTTGCCCGAGCCGAACAGGTCACCCACGACGTTCATCCCGTCCATCAGGGGGCCTTCGATCACCTCGATGGGGCGATCGAACAGCTGCCGGGCTTCCTCGGTGTCCTCGACGATGTAGTCGGCAATGCCCTCGACCAGCGCGTGGGTGAGCCGCTCCCGCACCGGCCTGGTCCGCCATTCCAGCTGTTCCCGCCCGTTCCCGGCCGTTCCCGCCCGCTCCCGCCCGGCGGTCTCCGCGACAGCCAGCAGTCGCTCGGTCGCGTCCGGGCGGCGATTCAGAACGACGTCCTCCACCCGTTCCCGCAAATCAGGAGGGATGTCCTCGTAGATGGCGAGCTGGCCGGCGTTCACGATCCCCATGTCCATGCCGGCGCGGATGGCGTGATAGAGGAAGACCGAGTGGATCGCCTCCCGCACCGGATCGTTGCCCCGGAAGGAGAATGAGACGTTGCTTACCCCGCCGCTCACCTTCGTATGGGGCAACGTCGCCTTGATCCTGCGGGTGGCCTCGATGTAGTCCAGCCCGTACGCCGCATGCTCCTCGATGCCAGTGGCGATGGCGAAGATGTTTGGATCGAGGATGATGTCCTCGGGCGGAAAGCCGGCGCGCTCCGTGAGGAGCCGATACGCCCGGCCGGCGATCGCCACCTTGCGGTCCGCCGTGTCGGCCTGCCCCTGCTCGTCGAAGGCCATAACTACGACGGCTGCGCCGTAGCGGCGAACCAGCCGGGCGTGCTCCAGGAACTGCGCTTCGCCTTCCTTGAGGCTGATCGAGTTCACCACGCCCTTGCCCTGGACGCACTTGAGACCCGCCTCGATCACCGACCACTTGGACGAGTCGATCATCAGCGGCACGCGGCTGATGTCGGGCTCCGCGGCGAGCAGGTTGAGGAACCGGGCCATCGCGGCCTCGGAATCCAGCAGTCCTTCGTCCATGTTCACGTCGACCATCTGGGCGCCGTTGTCGACCTGCTGGCGGGCGACCTCGACCGCCTCCTCGACGCGACCCTCGGTCACCAGGCGGGCGAAACGCCGCGAGCCCGTGACG
>DATAFP010000048.1:0-1704 GCA_036257415.1 Gemmatimonadales bacterium | reverse complement strand
CGCCATGTCCGCCAGCCCCGATGATGATTGCCTTGCGAGCCCTGATGTATATCGTCTCAGCGCGGTCGTCGACGTTGCCGTTCTGCCAGAGACTCTCGAGCCGCGCACCGGTCTGCGGGTGGAACCTCGGTGAATAGCTCGCCCGAATGCCAACAACCCTCCCCGAGAATTGCTGCTCGCGGATGATCTCGTCCATGTGGCGGTTGAGAATGAAGCGGACACCCTTTTCGCGCGCGCTGAACTCGAGGCCCCTCGAGAGCGCCGCGCCGTTGGTGCGTGCACCCGGGCTGGCCACCTTGGCGCCGTCCATCATGAAGCGCGGCGCAAAGTGGCTCGAGCTCACTCCCATGATGCCGGCGTCCTGCTTCGAGACCGTTCCCTTCTTGATGTCCGTCGTCTCGCCTTCCATGAGGAAGGTGACTGCGCGCCTGGCGCGAGACATCCCCCCGTTGCCGTGCGTGCCGGATATCCGGCCCATACGGACGTAATTGGCCATCAGAAATTCCCTGGTGGCGGAGCAGTTGTCGGCATAGGCCCGATGCAGATCGCGCTCGTTGTACCGGTACGGCGCCTGGGCCGCGGCGTCCATCACCGACCAGTCGGTGTGATCCCGGAACAGGAAGTCCGTATCCTCGGTCAGCTCCTCGACTGTGTGCTGTCGCGGAGCAGTGACGAATCCTTCGCGGTCGCTCTCGCCAGCAATGTCTCTCAACTGAAGAGGATCCCCGCCGCCCAGAGAGATCTGTCCGCCGCTGTGCAGCATCTTGCCGCCCAGGTCGAAGTTCTGATCGACGACGATGACGGTCGCCCCGAGATCGCGCGCGCGAATGGCCGCTGGCAGCCCGGTGCACCCGCCGCCGATGATCACCACGTCGGCCTCGTAGTTCCACTGAATGGCTTCGACCGGGGAGACCTGCGATAACGCAGTCCCGGACGATGACAGCGCCGAGCCGCCCACGCCAGCAGCCACACCGACGCCGGCCGCCGCTCCGGTCTTGACGAAGTCGCGCCGACTGACGGCTTTCGTGCTTCGATCCTTCTGGTCGTCGTCTCGTTTCTTGGCCATGTGTTTACCTCGCTTGAAACGCCACTGGGTAAACCGCTTTGGGGACCTCGACACCTGCCAATCGGCACGTCGGGATGGGTCACCGCCGCCGCTGGCGCATTCTACGCCCGGTCCGGGTAAGCGGCGCAAGAGGTTGCTGTCGAAGTTTTCGGAGACTCGCGAGGGATATTCCGGCGTGGTATCGTGAGATCACCGTCGCGGTCATGTGGACGAGCGACGCTCAAAAAAAGGCTTTCAGCGACCACGCTCTCTGAATTCCGGGAGCACCACTACACGGTCGCGGCCGGGAGGTGCATCTATGGCAAATCGCACCGGAGGCAGTCGCTAGACTGTTTCCTTCGCTTCGTACGACGAAAAGGCCGGCGGAAACGCCGGCCTTTTCATTGATAACGGTTTCAGCCTAGAAGCCGTCGGGCGGGCGCGGCGGAAACCGCGCCGTACATTGCGGTTACTTGGCGGTGATGACCGGGTGACCGCGCCTGTTCAGTTGCCAGCAGTTCTCACCGGTGTCGAGGCACATGGGCGCTTCTTCCCCCATACTGACGACGAGGATGCGTTCTGGGGTGACGCCCAGGCTGCTCAGATACTCCTTCACGGCATGGGCGCGGCGCTCCCCGAGCGCGATGTTGTATTCGCCC
>DATAFP010000025.1:0-4237 GCA_036257415.1 Gemmatimonadales bacterium | reverse complement strand
CGCGCGCGCATCGGTGGGGTCATGAGCCCGAATCGGGTGGTTGCGCCGATCAGGGTGAACCGCTCCAGCTGCATGGGTATGGTCTGGGCGTTCGGTCCCTCGGCGATGCGCACGTCGACCCGGAAATCCTCCATTGCGGGATACAGGAACTCTTCCAGCGCCGGCCGCAGCCGGTGGACTTCGTCGATGAACAGGATGTCGCCCGGCCCCAGCGAGGTGAGCAGTCCCACGAGATCGCCCGGCCTTTCGAGCACCGGGCCGGACGACGTCCGCATCTGCACTCCCATCTCGCGGGCCATGAGCATCGCGAGCGTGGTCTTGCCGAGTCCCGGCGGGCCGAAGAACAGCGTATGGTCGAGCGCGTCACCGCGGGCGCGCGCGGCTTCGATCGCGATCTGGAGGGACTGCCGGACCGGTTCCTGCCCCACGAACTCATCCAGCCGCGACGGCCTGAGCGCCGCATCCGCAGCCGGCTCATCCGGCAGGGCGTCGGGGGTCGTGATTTGGAGTTGAGGCATTGGCAATGAAATCTAGTGGCGAGTACAAGGACGAGTACGGATACAAGAGTACGGGTACGCGTGCCGTACTTGTACTCGTCACTCATACTGTCTACGGGTACCCGTCACCCATCACTGGTAATTGCCACCCACCGCACCGGCCGGTCGTCGGCCGCGATGGTATGCGGTGTCTTGCAATGGGTGCACCGATCGACCGCGCGGGCCACGCCGAGCGGCACGAGCTTGCGGTTCGTGGTGCCGCACCGGGTGCAGTTCCACTCGGCGGTCACGGCGGGTACGCTCATCGCATCCTCGGGTCGGTGTCGGCGGCGATCACTTCCGGGCGGCGAGCACCTGCAGCGCCCGTCGCACCACCGCTGAAGTCTCGGGGTCGCCGCCGTTGGCCAAGGCGCTGCGCACGGCGTCCTCGGCCGCGGCCGGCGCATACCCCAAGCCAGTCAGCGCGCGAACCGCCTGGTCGGCACCGGCCGGAGCGGCGCGCGGCGCGGGCATCTCGGGCAGGTCGTCGAACCGATCGTGCAGCTCGAGGATGAGCCGTTCGGCCTTCTTGCGCCCGATGCCGCTCACGGTGCTCAGCACCGCGATGTCGCGCTCGCGGATGCCCCGCACGGTCCGCTCGGGACCCAGGGCCGACAGCAGCGCGAGGGCGAGTCGCGGGCCGAAGCCGCTGGCGCCGAGGAGCCGCTGGAAGATCGCGCGCTCGACCGGCCGGTCGAACCCGTAGAGCGACCAGCCGTCCTCGCGCACCACCAGCTCGGTGTGAAGTCGCACCCGCCCCCCGGCGGGGGGCAACCGTTCGAACACGGGCAACGGGACCGCGATGGCGTAGCCGACGCCGCCGTCGGTCTCCACGATGACGGTCTCGCCCTCGTGCCCGGCGAGCACGCCGGTGACCGTGGCGATCATCGGCCGGCCACGGCAGCGACCGGCCGCCGAGCCCGCAGGACGTGGGTGAGCGCCAGCGCGACACCGTCGGCCGCGTCATGTGGCGACGGCGGGGCTCGGAGCCGGAGAAGCTGCGCCACCATGTATCCCACCTGAGGCTTCAAGGCGGCGCCGCGGCCTACCACGGTCTTCTTGACCATCGCGGGCGTGTACTCGGCCAGGGCCACGCCCGCTTCCTCCGCTGCCAGGAGGATCACCCCGCGCGCATGGCTCATGACCATCGTGGTGCGGGCATTCCGGGCATAGAACACGCTCTCAACCGCCATCGCGTCTGGCCGGTGCCGAGCGATGAGCTCACGGACGCCGTCGTGGATAAGTCGAAGGCGAGCGGGAAGGGGGTCGCGTGCCTTGGTGGAGAGCACGCCGCATTCGACGAGTCGGGCGCCGGCGGGGCCCGCGTCCACGACGCCAAAGCCGAGGACGCCGGTGCCCGGATCGATTCCCAGCACCCTCATGCGGCCGGTCGAGTCAGGCGTCCGCCTCCGCCAGTTGCGCCGCGTCGATGTCGAAGTTCGAAAAGACCTTCGAGACGTCGTCCAGCTCTTCCAACGTTTCCATCAGCTTGAGCATCCGCTCCGCATCCGCCCCTTCGATCCGTACCGAGTTCTTCGGCACCATCGCCAGCTCGGCCGAATCGACCGTCACACTGCGCGCGCGGAGTGCGTCCTGCACCGCGTGAAGGGCCGGTGGCGTGGTCGTGATGACGTATTGGTCGCCGTCGCGGACGAAGTCCTCCGCCCCGGCCTCGAGCGCGGCCTCGAGGGTCGCATCCTCCGCATGCCGGGCGGCATCGACGTAAATCTGGCCCTTGCGATCGAACATCCATGCGACCGAATTGCTCGCGCCAAGATTGCCGCCATTTCGGCTGAAGGCATGCCGGATCTCGGCGACGGTGCGGTTGGCGTTATCCGTGGTGGCCTCGATGAAAATGGCGGCGCCGCCGGGACCGTAGCCCTCGTACGTCAGCTCCTCGAAGCTCTCGCCCTCGAGCGCGCCGGTGCCCTTCTTGATGGCGCGCTCGACGTTGTCCTTGGGCATGTTCACGCCGCGGGCCGCATCCAGCGCCAGCCGGAGACGCGGGTTGCCGTCCGGATCGCCGCCGCCAGCCTTGGCGGCCACGGTGATCTCGCGAATGACTTTGGTCCAAGCAGAGGCGCGCCGGGAGTCGGTCACGGCCTTCTTCCGCTTGATCTGTTTCCACTTGCTGTGACCCGCCATGGCAACTCCTTGTCCCGCCCGAATTTGGGGCCAAACATAACCCGAAGATCAATCCCGGTCCAGCAGGTCCTCGAATCGAAGCCAGCGCTGGTGGAAGTACAGGTCTGCGAAACCGGTCGGCCCGTTTCGATTTTTCAGCACGTGCAGCTCGGTGGCGCCCTCGACCCCCTGGCCGGGGCGGTACATCTCCTCGCGGAACAGGCCCAACACGACGTCGGCCTGCTGCTTCACCGCGCCTCGGCCGCCGAAATCCTGCAGCGTGGGGCGCGGGTCCGGGCGGGCCGCTCGGAGCACCGGCAGGTGGGACACCGCCAGCACGACGACATTGCTCCGGATGGCGAGCGACTTGAGCCAACGGATGGCGACAGCCACCCGTTCTTCCTGGCGCGGCGATGCTCGGGGCGGATCGAGCATTTGGAGCGCGTCAACCACCAACAGCGCGGTGGTCGGCATGGCGGCGAGCGCGGCTTCCACCTCGCCGAACCGTCCGTCCAACAGCGCCGCGAGGTGTACCCGGAGCTCGCGCTGCTGCACCGCGGCGGCGCCGACCGCTGCGCGGGCCGCTTCGTCGAGCCGACCCTGCCGAATGTCGTCCACCGAGGCCTTGGCTTGAATGGCGAGTGCGCGCTCGCGAAGCCGGGCCTCGTCCATCTCCCCCGAGAGAAAAAAGGCGGTGGTGCCGCCTGCGGCGCTTCGCATCGCCATCGCGAGCGCGAGCGCCGACTTCCCACTGCCGACGTCCCCGCCCAGCACAACCAGGTCCTGGCGACGGAACCCGCCGCCAAGCAGCCGATCGAGCGAAGGAAATCCGCTGGGGATGGTATCGGGGGCCGCCTCGCCTCCGGCCGTCGCGTCGATCCGATCCATCAGTGATCGAAGCGCCGTGCTGCGACGGGCGCGGCCGGTCGGCCGGCGGGCGCTCATACGGACGCCTGTCGAGCGGCCCGCGCCGCGAGCGCAACGGCGTCGGCCGCGTCTGCACCGGCAGTTTCGCGGGCCGGAGCGACCAGCTGGCTGAGCGCCCGCGCCGCGCGGACTGGGTCTGGCTCGATGAGCTCGGCAACTGCGGCGGCGAGTGCCCTTCGGAGTGGCGGCGGAACAGCGAGGCTGGAAAGTCGCTGCTCGAGCGCGCCCACCCGGCGGCGATGAGCTCGCTCGAGCCCGGCGGTTCCACCCCGTACATCGCGCGCGATCCGGAGCGTCAGCCACAGCGCGAAGATGCCGTCGCGCTTTGGCCCGCGCGCCGCTCGCGGCATCAGCTCGAGAAGCACGGTGGCCGCGGGATCCCAGCCGATCATGCCAGCGCCCGTGCCAAAGCGGCGAACACAGCTTCCGGGGAGATCTCACGCATGCAGAAGTGGTGCTGCAGCGGGCACTCGGGCCCGCCATCCCGGGCGCACGGCCGGCAGGGGAGGTCGCGCTCGAGCACGATGGCGCGCGCCGCGTTGTAGGGGTAGTAGCCGAACTCGCGCACCGTCGGGCCGGCGATTGCCACCAGCGGCGTGCCGACCGCGGTTGCCATGTGCATCGCCGCGGTATGGCCGGTCACCAGCGCG
>DATAFP010000014.1:0-16626 GCA_036257415.1 Gemmatimonadales bacterium | reverse complement strand
GAGAGCCCTGAGAAATCGTAGCTCCCGCCCGGTTGATTGGCCGGCACGCCGTCCACCAGCACCTTGACGTAGTCGCTCTGGCCGCCGCGCAGGAACAGAGAGGTCGTGGCGCCGTACGATCCGTTCTGGACTATTTGCACTCCCGGCACCTGTCTCAACGCTTCGCCGACGAAGCGGATGCCTTGTGCCCGAAGGTCGTCACCGGTCAGCACCGTGATGCTGGCCGCGACCGAATCGGCGCGCACCGGGTATCGGTCGGCCGTGACGACGATCTCGGCGAGCGACGTCGTGTCCCGTGGTTCCTGCGCGGCGATCGGTGCCACGACGCCGGCGCCCATCAGCGTGGCCGCGAGGAACGGGAAACTGGGGCGGATCATGGACGTGCCTTGGGGTGGTTGAAGGTGAGAGACGCGCGGAGCTGGCGGACCGCCAGCGGAGCGCGGAGGCCGGCTCGCGTGAGTGAGGGCGCGAGCGGCGTGCGCACCCGCCCTGCCCGGACCGCGCCGACCACACGCCATTCGGGACGAGCCAGGAGCGGGGCTGCTGCGCTGTCGGCGAGGAAAACGAGCTCCGGATCGCGCGCGGCGATGGACTCGAGCGACACGGGCGCGGACGATGACCGGACATCGCCGAATGCGTTTCGCCCGCCGGCAAGCTCGAGAAGCTCGCTCATGAACGCTCCGGCGCCGAGCGCGATTGCAGGATCCGCCCAGGCGAGGAGCAGTACTGGCCCGGTGACGGCGCCGGCGCTGGGCTCGGTTGACGCTGCAGCGAGTGAGCGCTCGAAGTCCCGGACCAGCACATCCATGCGGTCGCTTGCATCGACGAGGGTACCGAGCACCCGGGCCGCACGCGCGATGTCGGCCACCCGGTCGGTCCGAAGCCGGACGACCGGAACACCCAATGACCGGAGCTGCGCCGCGGCCGGCGCCGTGGCCTCGGTCTGATAGGCCACGACGAGATCGGGATCCCGCTCGACAACCGCTTCGACGTTGGGTGGGAATCCGCCGCCCACGCTCGGGATTGCGACAACCTCGGCGGGCCAATCGCACCATTCGGTCCGGCCGACGACCCTCTTGCCTAACCCGGCGGCCAGCAGAATCTCCGTAGTCGTGGGGATGAGCGAAACGATGCGCTGCGCCGGCGCCGCCAGGCGTACGGTGTCGCCGGCGTCGTCCACCACCCGAACGGCGGTGCCGCCCGCCGGCGCGCGATCGAAGCGGCAGGCGACGAGTGTCGTTCCCAGGACGAGCGCCAGCGCGGCGTTGGTGGTCGTCAAGCGAACCGCCCATTCCCGGAAGACCGAGAATGGGCGGACGCGGGCCGGATGCTGAAGGCCTTGGTCGCCACCGGTCCCTCCCCCGAGGGTAGTGTGGTGGCGCGAGCACGGAGGTCTCCTGGCTTCGGGCCCTCGCTCGCCTTCCCGGTTTCCCAGTGGCGTGCCTGAGCGAGGTACGTGTGCCCGTTACAGTGGCGGGGCCGCGCCGGAATTGCACCGGCTTCCGAGGATCAGCGCTCGCGTACGATTGTTGTAGGGGCGACTATACAGGGCCGTCCTTCGGAGCGCAAGCTTACCCGTCATGCCGCGATCGGCCTTTTCATTCCTTCTTGGCGTTCTGACCGCCGCGGTTGGCCTCGGGTGCCGCGCCCGGGCCGCCGGGGTCAGCTTCGCGCCCATCACGGTGGTGGACGACCTCGGGCACACGGTAACACTGCGTGCCCCGCCACGGCGCATCGTCTCACTTGTGCCGGCCACGACGGAGCTGTTGTTCGCTATCGGCGCGGGGGATGCCGTCGTCGGTCGGACCAACTGGTGCGACTATCCTCCAGCCGCGCAGGCCATCCCCAGTGTCGGCGACGGGATCGGCCCCAACCTCGAGGCCGTCGCGGCGCGTCAGCCCGATCTGGTGCTGCTCTATGCGTCGGCCGACCGCGGCGCGGCCGGTGAACAGCTTCGGCGGCTGGGGATCCCGACGATGAGTCTCAGCACCGATCAGCTCTCCGACGTCGCCCGTCTTGCGCGCCTGTTGGGCCGCGTCACCGGCCACGAGGATACCGCCGATTCGATCGCCCGGACGTTCGAGCGTGAACTGGCGGAAGCGGCCGCGCCCCGCAGCCCCGCGCGCACCGGGTTTCTGCTCGTCTGGGATCAGCCGCCTATGACCGTAGGGCGAGGCAGCTTCCTGACGGAGTTGATGGCGCGCGCCGGGGTCCGCAACGTCTTCGACGACGTCGCCGCGTCGTCCGCGGTGATCAACATCGAGGGAGTGGTGGCGCGAAACCCCGACCTCATTCTCACCCTGGGCGCCACCAGCCCGGACATTGCTGGAAGGCCGGAATGGCAGGTGGTGCCGGCGGTTCGCGCGCGGCGCTTTGTCCACGCCGACGGCTCCGAGTTCAGCCGGCCGGGCCCCCGGTCGCCGCAGGCGATCCGGGAGCTGCGTCAGGTGGTCGAGACCGCCGGCTCTCGCTGAGTGCTGGTGCGCACCATGTCGCGGCCCACGGTCCGCATCGCGCCGAGCATCACGATCCCACCCAGGAGCGCCACGCTGGGCAGCACGTACACGGCCCGGTCAATGCCGAAGTTGTCCGATAAAAAGCCCACCAGCGGGAACGCGATAGCGTCGCCGGCGAGGTGGATGAACAACAGATAGGTGCCGGCCACAGTTGCTCCCACCCTGGGCGGCACGACGTCGAAGATCACCGCGGTGAGCGGCCCGTTGTACCAGGACAGGAAGAAAAAGGCGGTGAAGAACAGCGGCGTGAACAGCGCCGGGTCCCGCACCGCCAGCAGCCAGAGCGCGAGCGGACCGCCGATGAGCAGACCGAGGGATACGGCGATCACCCGGCCACGCTCCGTGTGCCGGCGGAGCCAGTCGGCGAGCGCCCCGCCGGCCAGGGTCCCGGCCGTGCCCGCAACCAGCCCCCACTTGCCGAGGAGTGTCGCCGCTTCGGACGAGGAGAGGCCCAACTCGCGGGCGATGAACGTGGGTCCCCAGCCGACGATGCCGTTCATCCCGAACGAGATCATCGCGCCGGCCACGAACACGAAGCTCAGCGTCGGCGTGCTGAGTACCCGTCGTCCGGCGGCTACGATGTCGTCGAACGCGCTTCCGACGCCCGCGCCGAACGGCGTGTTCCGGAATTGGCCCCTCCGCGCGAGCCGCACCCAGCGCGCGATGTCCAACGCGAGACCGAGCCCGACCGCCGCGCCGAACGCGGCGACGTCGAGCCGCGAGGTGGCCCCGTACACGCTGTCCAGCACGTACGCCACGCCCAGGCCGGTAATCACGCCGAGGGCCGTGAACCCGAATTCCTTGAACAGCGCCGAGATTCCGCCTTCGACGTTGCGGAGATACCCCCGGATGGTCAGTTGGGTCGGCACGCGCGTGGGGTCGATGAGCCGGGCGGCGAGAAACGCGCACAGGAGGCCCGGCATTCCCACCACTACGAACGCGATCCGCCAGCCGTAGTGTTCCTCGAGGACTCCACCCAGCCCGATGCCCAGAACGCCGCCCAGGGCGATTCCGGACGCGAGCACGCCCATCGCGCCTGCCCGGCCCTTTCCCGGGAAATAGTCGGCGACCAGCGATGATGCGGCGGGCCCGAACGCTGCCTCGCCAATCCCCACCACGGCGCGGCAGGTGAAGAGCTGCCAGTAGCTCCGCACCAGCCCACCCAGGAAAGTGAACAGGCTCCAGACGGCCACGCCTCCGGCGATGACCGCGCGCCGGGATCGGAGGTCGCTGATCACGCCGAATGGGAGGGCCGCCACCGAGAACACCAGGATATAGGCGGAGCCGAGCCAGCCGAGCTGCGTGTCGCTCAGGCCCAGGTCGCGCTTGATCGGCTCGAATAGCGCAAAGATGACGTTGCGATCGAGGTAATTGAGGAGATTGATGAACGCGAGCAGCCCGAGAGCGTACGCGCGGTAGGTGCGGGAGATCCTCACCGGCGCGCGATCGTCTCCGTCCCGCCCGCGGCCGGATGCATGTGCGCGAGCGACGCCTCGGCCCGCTGGTCCCGGAAGTCGAGCGCCGCGCGGTACTCGGTGAGCAGACGCTCCATCATCTGCCCCCGGCGGTCGTAGAGGCGCTTGAGCGGCCGCGGCTCGTGGCGGGCCCGAGCGTATGCGGTGAGCAGCGGCAGTGCGACGGAGTTGTCCAGGTATACGACGACGGTGCCGGGCAGCTGGTCGGGGTCGATCTTACCCCAGCTCACCGCCTCGGCGGGGGTGGCGCCCGAGAGGCCGCCGGTGTCGGGGCGCGCGTCGGTCATCTGAAGGAAGTAGTCGTGGCCCCGCTCGTCGATGCCGAGAACTTCCTGGATCTGCGGCTCGGCCTGGAGCATGAAGTTCTTGGGGCTTCCCCCGCCGACGATCAGACAGCCGCTCTTGCCGCCGCTCCGCTTCGCCTCGAGCACGATTGCCGCGGTCTCGTTCACGTCGGCGCTGACGTCGAACCGGAGCTTGGATCCGGCGAGCGCCTGCTCCGCCACGTTCATCCCGATCGAGCTGTCGCCTGGGGAGCTGGTGTAGATCGGCACGGCCAGCTCGTGCGCGGCAGCCAGCACGGATTTGCGTGTGAGCCCGAGCGCGCGCTGTCGCTCCCGCAGGTAGCCGCCCAGGAGCCAGTGATACTCGGCCGAGCTCATCGAGCGCTGGAACTCGTCGCGGGCGCTCACCTCACGCACGAACTTGTCGGTGGACAGGAGTACCGAGTAGTCGAAGAAGATGTCGTAGATCCGGACCACGCCCTTGTCGCGGAGCTCCACGTCGTCCGCGTGCGGCGTACCGCGGTGCATCGCGAGCCCAAGACCGAAATGGGCGTCGTGGTAAAGATTGGCGCCGGTTGAGATGATCCAATCCACGAAGCCGGCTTCCATGAGCGGGATGATGGAGCTCATCCCCAGTCCTGCCGGCGTCATGGCTCCCGTGAGCGTCATCCCGACCGTGACGTCGGGCTCCAGCATCCGCCGGGTAAAGAGGTGGCATCCCTCCCGAAGCCGCCCGCCATTGTAGGCCAGGAATGCGTTGTCGATCAGATCGGCGGTGGTTTCGCGCCCGTCGATCGGCGACGGATCGATCCGTGCCCCCCGGAGAAAGTCGTGCGACGGACGCGTCATCCCTGCAGTCGCTCCTTGTCGGCCGGCTTCTTCTTGCGGGCTTTCATCACGATGCGCACGGCTTCCGCCGGATCGTCGGTGACGCAGAACAGATCGAGATCAGACAGGTTGATCTTCCGCTCCGCCGCCACAGTGAACTTGAGCCAGTCTATCAGCGGCCCCCAGTATGCGCTTCCGAACAGCACCACGGGAAAATGGCGGACTTTGCCGGTCTGGATGAGAGTGAGAGCCTCGAACAGCTCGTCCAGGGTGCCGTAGCCGCCGGGAAAGACGATGAACGCGGTGGCATACTTCACGAACATGGTCTTCCGGACGAAGAAGAACTTGAAATTGAGGCTCTTTGTCACGTACGGATTCGTGCCCTGCTCGAACGGCAGCTCGATGTTGCAGCCGACCGACACGCCGTTCGCTTCGCGGGCGCCCTTGTTCGCGGCCTCCATGATCCCCGGCCCGCCGCCCGTGATCACCGGGATGCCGGCCTGGGCGAGAAGGCGCCCGGTCTCGACCGCGGCCTCGTACTGGGGGTCACCGGGCGGTGTCCGCGCCGAACCGAAGATCGACACACCATCGGCGACGTCCGACAGGTTGTCGAAGCCCCACACGAACTCACCCAGGATGCGCAGCGCGCGCCACGAATCCGATGCCTTGTGCATTTCCATGGCATCGCGCGGCGGCGGGCTCTCGAACAGGACTTCGTCGTCGGTCGGCGGCTTGCCTTCGCCGAGCGCACGGTATGGCTTGGTGTGCTGGGGACTCACGGCTTGAGCAGCTCCACGAGCGCGCGGGTGTCGTCGGGCTCGTTGTAAAAGTAAGGCGAGACGCGCACGTGCCCCGGGCGCGCGTCGGTCACGATGCCGGCGTCGGCCAGCCGCCGCACGTCTCGGGCGGGATCGTTGCTCGGCAGACTCACGATGCCGGACCGCCGGGCCGGATCAGGCGCCACGTGGGGCGTGAGACCTGCGGCGCGTGCCGAGTCGATCAGGTGCTCCGCCAATCGCATGGTGATCGCGCGGGCTTCGCCCGGGCCGACCTGGTCGAGCACGTCGAGGCCGCCGAGTTGCGCGTAGACCGCCGCCATCGCGGGCGTCCCGCTCTCGAATCGCCGGGCGTCGTCGTGCGGCTCCAGCTTCCGGGGGTCGAAGCGGAACTGATCTCGATGCGCGAACCAGCCGGTCGCGCGGGGCGCCAGCGCGCGCTGGAGCTCCGGGCGGGCATACAGGAACGCGATTCCGGACCCGCCGAGGAGCCACTTGAGCCCGCCGGCGCAGTAGAAGTCGGCATCGAGCGCCTGCACATCCACCGGCAACTGACCCACCGCGTGGTATCCGTCCACCAGGCAGAGTGCTCCCCGCCGGTGCGCGATTTCCGCGACGGCACGGACGTCCTGAATCGCGCCCGCGGTAAAGAACACGTGACTAGTTGCGACGATGGCGGTGCGGTCGTTCACCGCGCTCTCGATGCGCTCGAGGGGAACCTCGATGCCGTCGGGACTCTCCACGACGACGGTTTCCACCCCCTCGCTCTGCTTGGCCAACCATTGATACGCGACGGTGGGAAAGTCCAGGCTCGTGACCACCACGCGCGGGCGGCGGCGGTAGTCGAGCGATTCAGCGACCGCGCTGAGCGCCGCCGAGATGTTGGGCACGAGCGCGACGTCACGGCCGGCGCCGCCCACCACCCGGCCGTAACGTTCGCGCAGCTCGGCGAGTGCTGCCCACCAGACGTCGTACCAGGCCGACGCGCCCCGAGTTTCCCAGAGGTCCAGGTACTCGTTGACCCGCTCGCGCGATCGGAGCGACAACGCACCCAGCGAGCAGCTATTGAGGTAGCGGAGGTACCGAAACACCGGGAACTGTTCCCGAAGCGTGGCGGTGCGCGGAGCGGGTGCGGATGCGGCCGTCATCGTCCGGCAATATACCCCTCCCGGTCGTTATTATACCGACATGGGTGCCTCGTCTTGGCGGTCGCTCGCGGTTGGGCTCGCCGCTCGCGCGGCGCGCGATCCGAGGCTCGCGCTGGACCTCCTCCGTGCCGTCTGGGCTTTTCGACGGCGCGAGTGGTGGCGACGGGCGCCGTTTCTTCCCCTGCCGGATCGAGACTACCTCCGCTGGCGGATGTACACCGCTTACGCCGATGAGGATGCCGTGCCGCCGGCCGACGACGTCGTGCGCTTCGCGCGCTGGCGACGGGAAACGATGGGCCTATGACGAGGACGCCATCTCCCGCGACACTCGTGGCCGGCATCGTTGATTCGCGGCCGCGGGTCGTCATCGTAGGCGGAGGATTCGCCGGTCTGTATACCGCGAAGAATCTCAAGCGAAGCGGCGCGCAGGTCACCGTCATCGACCGCAGGAACCACCACCTGTTTCAGCCAATGCTCTATCAGGTGGCCACGGCCGCGCTTGACCCGAGCGACATCGCCAATCCCATTCGCTCCATCCTGCGACGGCAGAAGAACACCGAGGTGCTGCTGGGTGACGTCGTGTCGGTGGATGTCGAGACCCGTGAGGTGCTGCTCTCAGACGGGGTGAGCCTGCCGTATGATTATCTGATCGTCGCGACCGGCGCCCGGCATTCGTATTTTGGCCGAGACGATTGGGAACCGATCGCACCCGGCCTCAAGAGCCTCGAAGACGCGATCACGATCCGGAACCGCGTGCTGCTTGCGTTCGAGGAGGCCGAGCGCGAGATCCGGCCCGAGCGCCGGCACGCGTTCCTCACGTTCGTCGTTGTGGGCGGCGGCCCGACCGGCGTGGAGCTGGCCGGTGCCCTCGCCGAGATCCGGAACTACGCCCTGCAGCGCGATTTTCGGCAAATCAATCCACGCGATGCCACGGTCATGCTGATCGAGGCGGGCCCCCGCATTCTTCCCACGTATCCCCCCGCGTTGAGCGACAGCGCCGTCAACGCTCTCCGACGCCTTGGCGTCGAGGTGCGGGTCAATACGATGGTGACCGATGTACGCGAGTGGTCGGTGCAGGCAGGCGAGTGGTCCATCCCCACACACACGGTGCTGTGGGCGGCCGGCAATGTCGCGAGCCCCTTGCTCAAGACGCTCCGCACTCCACTCGACCGGCAAGGCCGCGCCATCGTGGGGCCGGACTGCACCATCCCCGGACATCCGGAGGTGTTCGTCCTGGGCGACGCCGCCCACTTCGCCCGGGGCGAGGGCACACTGCCGGGCGTCTCCCCGGTCGCGATCCAGATGGGGCAGTACGTCGCGCGCCTTCTCCGCGAGGAGATCGCCGGGCGGGCGGATTCGTCTCGGCGCCCACCCTTCCGCTATTGGGACAAGGGGCAGCTTGCGGTGATCGGCCGGGGCCGCGCGGTGGCCGATATCGGACGGCTCCATTTCGGCGGGCTGTTCGCCTGGCTCGCCTGGATCTTCGTTCACATCTTCTTCCTGATCGGTTTCAGGAATCGGCTATTGGTGCTGATCCAGTGGGCGTACTCCTACGTCACCTACCGGCGCGGCGCCAGGATCATCAGCGGCGAGATCGGGCCGGTGTCGCCTACCAAGCCGGTCCGCGAATTCCCCACCCGGCCCCCGGACGCGATGACCTCACCGCCCGGCTCGGCGGCCCGCACCACCGTTCCATGACGACACTTGTCGAGCGGGTGAAGGCCCGTGCCCTCGAGCTCGGCTTCATCGCTTGCGGCGTGGCGGATCTCGCACCGACACCGCATGGCGCCGCGCTGGATGCATGGCTCGCCAGGGGCTACGCCGGCACAATGCGCTACATGCATCGCCAGGCCAAAAAGCGAAAGCAGCCCGCACTGATCGACCCGCGCCCCGTCTGCGCGGTCATCGTGCTCGACAACTACTACTCGGCCGACCGACCCGGCGACGATGACGCACCCCGGATAGCGCGGTATGCCCGGGGCGAAGACTACCATCGCGTCACCGTCGCGCGACTCGACACGCTCGCGACGTTTCTCCGCGCGAACGGCGCGAGCTTCGCGCGGTCGTTCTCCGATGCCGGACCGGTGCCCGAACGCGAATTGGCGCAGCGCGCGGGCCTCGGATGGATCGGAAAGAACACCATGCTCCTGAGGCCGGGCGTGGGTTCGTTCTTCTTCATCGGCTCCGTCTTTACCGACCTCGCCCTTCCTTCCGACACGCCGTTCGCGACGGATCATTGCGGGTCGTGCACCCGTTGTCTGGACGCGTGCCCGACCGGGGCGTTGGTCGACCCCCGCGTGCTCGACGCGACCCGTTGCATCTCGTATCTCACGATCGAGCACAAGGGCCCGATCCCGGACGCGCTGGCATCCCGCTTCGAGGGCTGGGCGTTCGGCTGCGACGCGTGCAGCGACGCATGTCCGTGGAATCATCGCTTTGCGGCGGAGACCGGGGTGACCGCGTTCCAGCCGCGGCGGGACGTTCGCCCCGGCGACGCCGGTCAGTTCGAGCGGATGACCGACGAGCAGTTCGCCCGGCGATTCGGTGACACGCCGCTTTCCCGCCCTGGCCTTGCCGGCATGCGGCGGAACGTGCGGGCAGCGTTCGCGTCGGTCAGTCCAGGGGCGGCGGCACGGCTGGCCCGCGCTTCGGTTGAACGAGGTTGAACCGCACGATGTGGCCGAACGCGGCCACGCCATCCCTCCATCCGATCTTCTTGCCTTCGGCGTAAGTCCGGCCGGAGTAGGAGATCGAGATCTCCCAGATGCGCGCACGGGCCTGCGCCAGCCTGGCCGTCAGTTCCGGCTCGAAGCCGAACCGGTCGCTGGTGAGCACCAACGATTTCATGAGCGGCGTGCGCACCATCTTGTAGCACGTCTCCATGTCGGTCAGGTTCAAATCCGTGAACATGTTCGACAGCAGCGTGAGGAGCTTGTTCCCCATCGAGTGCCAGAAGTAGAGCACCCGGTGGGGACCGCCGAGGAACCGGGAGCCGAACACGGCGTCGGCCCTGTCTTCCGCGATCGGTTCGAGCAAGAGCGGCAACTCGGATGGATCGTATTCCAGGTCGGCGTCCTGGATGACGATCACGTCGCCCGTGGCCCGACTGATCCCGGTGCGAATTGCGGCGCCTTTCCCCCGGTTAGTCGCATGATGCTCCACCGCATCCAGCCGACCCTCAGCCAGCAGGCGGTCCAGCACTGCGCCGGTACCGTCGGTCGACGCATCGTTGACCGCGATGATCTCGAGCGCTAGCGGAACCGCCCGCACCCGGTCCACCACCTCCTCGATGGTTTGGATTTCGTTGTACGCAGGAATGAGGACGGACACGCGCAGGCCGTCGGGCATCGCACTTCTCCGGTCGCGGTTGTTGCGCATGATATCCTCGCCACTTGCCTGCCGCGAGCGCCCGGGTCTAGTTCCGGGGGTGAGCGACGCCCTTGTCTTCCGCGTGGCCTCGGCGAACGACGCCCCGGCGCTCGCCGACTTCGGACACCGCACCTTTCGCGACGCCTATCGGGACGTGATGGAGCCGGGGCTGTTGGCGCGGGTGCTCGCCGAACAGTTCGTTCCCGAGCGCCTGCGCGCCGAACTCGAGGATCCTGCCGCCCGTTGGATTGTGGCGGAAGCGGACGGCAAGCTGGCCGGCTATGCCTATCTCCGTGCGGGGCGCGTGCCCGAGGTAGGGTCCGCGATCGCCCCGGTCGAGCTCGCGCGGTTTTATGTCGACCGGGAGTGGCATGGCCGAGGCGTCGCCCGGCGGCTCATGGACGAAGTCGTCTCCCACGCCCGCGGCCTTGGCGGACGGACGTTGTGGCTCGCGGTGTGGCAGCGCAATCCGCGGGCGATCGCCTTCTACCGGAAGTATGGATTCGCGCGGATCGGCAGCTGCTCGTGGGAGCACACGCCCGGAGCGCTGGAGGACGACCTCATGGCATTGGATATGGCCGAGTCGGGCGTCCCCGCGTGAGCGCGCCGCTCCCGCTCGGGCCGGAGGAGCGCCGCCGCCTGGAACGGCTCCGCCGGGTAACGTCACTCCTGGACAACGCGATTTCGATTCCGGGCACGAGCTACCGGGTCGGTCTCGATCCCATCCTCGGTCTCATTCCCGGTGTTGGCGACGCCATCGGCACCATGTTGGCCGGATATATCATCGTCGAGGCGGCGCGGTTCGGCGTGCCGCGAAGCGTTCTGCTCCGCATGCTGCTCAACATCGGCATCGACACCGCCGTGGGTGCCGTGCCCGGCATCGGTGATCTGTTCGATTTCGTCTGGAAGGCCGACGCCAAGAATCTCGCGCTCCTGCACGAACACCTCGGTCAACCTGTGGTGGCCCGGCGCGCGAGCCGGCGCGTCCTCGCGGTCGTCATCGTCCTGATGGCCGTGCTGGCAGTCGGCGCGGTCGCGTTGGTCATCCTGCTGAGCCGGACGATCACCCGCTTGTTCGGCAGCTGAGGTCGCGGCGGTCCGTTCCTCGGAGCTCTACGATGCGATTTGAGACGCTTGTGGTTCACGCCGGGCACGCCCCCGACGCTTCCACCGGTGCGGTCAGCCCCCCGATTCATCTCTCGACCACCTTCGAGCGCGCGGCGGACGGGAGCTTTCCCAGTGGCTTCGTGTACATCCGCGATGACAACCCCAACCGGCGGCGGCTGGAGGAATCCCTGGCGGCGATGGAAGGCGGGGTCGTGGCCGCTGCGTTCGCGTCGGGCATGGCGGCGACGCACGCAATCCTTCAGGCACTTTCGCCGGGGGACCGGGTCATCGCGCCGGACGACGCCTACTATGGAACGCCCAAGCTGCTGCGCGAGGTATTCGCCCGATGGGGGCTGGTGCATTCGCCGGTGGACCTCACCGACGATGCGGCGCTCGACCGCGCGCTCGAGATGCCCACACGTCTGGTGTGGATCGAAACGCCGTCCAATCCCCTGCTCCGCATCACCGATGTGGCGGCGGTCGCCGAGCGCGCGCACCGAGCCGGCGCGCTGGTCGCGTGCGACAACACCTGGGCCAGCCCCGCGCTGCTCCGCCCGATCGCCCTCGGCGCGGATTTCGTCATGCACTCGACAACCAAGTACCTGGGCGGCCACAGCGACGTGCAGGGAGGCGTCGTCGTGGCCCGGGCGGACGACGACTTCTTCGGCCGGGTGCGGTTGGCGCAGACGCTGGTCGGCGGGGTGCCTTCGCCGTTCGATTGCTGGCTGGTGCACCGGGGCGCTCGGTCGCTCGCCTGTCGCATGCGTACCCACTGTGACAACGCACTGCAGGTTGCCCGCTTCCTCGCCGGCCATCCCGCCGTCAGCGCCGTGCACTACCCGGGGCTGGCCTCGCATCCCGGACACGCCGTGGCCGCACGCCAGATGTCGGCGTTCGGCGGGATGCTGTCGTTCGAGCTGCCCGGCGGCCGCGCGGCCGCGCTGGCGATGGCTGGCCGGCTCCGCCTGGTCACTCGGGCCACGAGCCTCGGTGGCTCGGAGAGCCTCATCGAGCATCGAGCGTCGGTGGAGGGTCCCCACACGCGCGCACCCGAAGGACTGCTGCGGATGTCGGTGGGGCTCGAGCATCCGGACGACATCATCGCAGATCTCGACCAGGCGTTGCGAGGGAAGTGAGACGCCTCAGGACGGGCGGTACGGCGAGATTGCGGCGGCTTCCGCCGAACCGCGGTAGCAATCCTCCACGATCTGCCCCTGCTGTTCCATTCCGTATCGCTCGAACGGCTTCTGGGAATCGAGCTCGTAGGCATACGGACTGCAGCCCAGCCCGAGACGCCACGAAACCTCGCGCACCCGCTCCGCGAGGCCACGCGCGTAATAGCGCAGCGGACCCCAGGCCTGATACTGCGCGCAGTGAGTGAGCTCGTGCGCGATGACCGGAATCGATCGGGCCGACTGATCCGGCAGGAAAACGTGATTGCCCAGCGCGATGCCTCGCCCTCGGCTCAGTCGAAGAACGACCCGCCGCAACGCGCCGGACAGGCGCCCGCCCTCGCCCCGGTGCAGCCGTACCCGCGAGATATCGAGGCAGTGACAGAGGGTGCCCAGCGCTCGCAGCTCCTCATTCGTCATCGGTCAATTGCCCAGAAATTCCCCGATCGGCTGCAGCGTCTCGATGTGATCGCAGAAGATCTTGAAGGTGGCCAGGATCGGCACCGCCAGAAACGCACCCGGGACGCCCCAGATCCACCAGAAGAAGAGCAGGCCGACGAAGATCGCCACCGGATTGAGCGTGAGCCGCTTGCCCAGGAACATGGGTGTGAGAAAGTTGCCCTGGATGAAGTTGATCGCGATGTAGACGCCGGGCACCAGCATGGCATGCCAGAACCCGTCGAACGTCGCCAGGCCCACGACGGCGAGAATGCCCGCGAGTACGAACGCGCCCAGGTAGGGAATGTACTCCAGCACCACCGCCAGCACGCCCCACAGCACGGGGTTCGGAACACCCAGAAGCGACATCGCAATCGCCACGACGACGCCCTCGCCGATGTTGAGCAGCGTCATGGCAAAGAGGTACGCGGAGACCGACGCCTCGGTCTCTCGCGCAATGGTCACGGCGCGCTTCTTGTCTTTGAGCTGCGGCAGGACCTTGATGAGCTTCTGCAGGAACAGGTCGCCCGCGGCGAGCAGGAAATAGAGCAGGATCGCGATCTCGAGCGTGACCGTGATGATCGATTGAGTTGTACCGAACAACCGCTCGCTGAGGCTTGGCCCTTTGACCACCACCTCGGTCGCCGCGGTCGTCTGCGGCGTCTTGGTGGCCTCCTCCACTTGCTCCGCCGTCTTGGTGACCTGCTCCACCGGCCGGCGGAGCTGCCGCAGCTCCTCCTTCGTCTGGGCGAAGGTCACCGGGGCCTTGGCCAACCACTCGCGGACCGGGTCGGCGAAACTGTAGACCGCGGTCGCCAGTACCACCAGCATGCCGACCAGAACGATCAGCGCGCCCAGCGGCTCGGGGACCCTGACGCGCTTGAGCGCTCGGACCAGCGGGCTCAACAGGAAGTCGAGCATCACCGCGAGGACCACCGGAACGAAGAAGGCGCGCGCGAAGTAGAGGGTGTAGAAGAAAGCCAGCACGAACAGGCCGGTGATGGCGAGTGAGGTGATCTCCACCCGTTCGCGGAGCGCCGCTCCCATGCGGCCGATGTCCGGCTCCGCCCCGGTCACGGGGCTCGGCGGCGCGGGGGTGACGTCGACGTCAGGCTCTAACGAAGAGCGGGGTCCCGTCTCCATGAAGTGCCCCTGTCCTGTGGCGTGGAGTCGCGCTTAGGTTACCGCGCGCCGCCGGCAGTCGCTGTGTGCCAGCGCACCAGCGGGGCGCCGGCCGACCCTCTCTTCTACGGTGGAATGGCTCGTCTCTGGCAAGCGCTGGTCTCGGTGTGGACCTGGATCGTGCTCGGGCTGTGCATCGTGCTGTGGCTGCCGGCGATGGCGTTGGCCCGACTCTTCACGGCGCGCTCGGATCCAGGTCGGTATACGGTTGGCCTGATCTTCCGGAAGATCGCCGTCGTCGCCGCCGGGCTGAACCCGCTGTGGAGGTTCCGCTGTTCGGGCACGCCGCCGGCCGACCCCCGCCGGCCGTACGTCGTGGTCGCGAATCACGAGTCGTTCGCCGACATCCTGCTGATCAGCCACTTGCCGTGGGAGATGAAGTGGCTGTCCAAGGCCGAGTTGTTCCGGATTCCGTTCCTCGGGTGGCTGATGCGGCTGGCCGGGGACATTCCAGTCCGGCGGGGCGAGGGCCGGAGCGCCGTCGAGGCGCTGCAGGCATGCCGAAAGGTGCTGGCCGGGAGGGTCTCCGTCATGATCTTCCCGGAGGGCACCCGCTCGACCACGGGTGAGATGCTGCCGTTCAAGGACGGTGCGTTTCGACTCGCCGTCGATACCGGGGTGCCGATCTTGCCGCTTGCGCTGAGCGGAACCCGCCCGGCGCTGCCGAAACGTGGATTTCTCTTCGGACGCTCACACGCGGAGGTGAGAGTACTCGAGCCGGTGGAGACCGCCGGTCTCCGCACGAAAGATGTGCCAAAGCTGCGCGATCAGGTGCGCGCACGCATTGCTGCTGCCCGTGAGGATCTCCGGCGGTCCGGCGACAACACCTTGGTCTGATGCCCGTCGTTCACCTGAGGTCCCGGCCGAGGTCGGCCGGAGCCCGCGTGCGCCCGACCGCACCAGCCAGCGCGAGCAGGGTCAACGCGTACGGCAGCGCGAGGAAGAGTTGGTAGGGGACGGCAAGATTGAGCGCCTGGAACACGAACTGGAGCGCGGTCGCCGCACCAAAGAGGAGCGCCGCAACCGCGACGCCCAACGGATGCCAGCGGCCCAGGACCACGATCGCGATCGCGACATATCCTCGGCCCGCAGTCATGCGCTCGGCGAAGCTGCCGACCTGACCAAGAACGAGACTCGCCCCTGCCAACCCGGCCAGCGATCCCCCGGCGATGGTTGCGACCAGACGTAACAAGCGAACGGGAACACCGGCCGCCCGGGCCACTTCGGCGGATTCTCCCGTGGCCCGGATCGCGAGCCCGGCCCGGGTTCGGAACAACACCCAGGCGGTGATCGGCACCAGCGCGAGCGCCAGATACGTAGGCGGCGGCTGCATGAAGAGCGCTGGCCCGATGACGGGGAGGCTGGCCAGCAGCGGCAGCGGTGCGGGTGGGATGGTCGGCACGACGCTCACCGCACTTCCGCTCGCAATCCATTCGCGGTGTACCGCGCCCGTGATGCCGACGCACGCCAGCGTGACGGCCGTCCCCGCGATGATCTGATTCGCGCCCGCCACCACGATGCCGCCGAATAGCCCGGCGACGATCGCGCCCGCAACGAGCCCCCAGCCAAGTCCTTCCCACGGCCCGGCGTCGGCCGCAGCAAGCGCCGACGCCAGTGCACCCGCGAGCATGGCGCCTTCGATCCCCAGATTGATCACCCCGGCGCGCTCGGTGATGGTCTCGCCCACCGCCGCAAGGAGCAACGGGGTTGCCACGCGCACGGCGGCGGCGAGAAATCCGCCGACGGCGGCCGCATCGAGAGCATCGGTCATGCAGAGCCTGTGGTCTCGGGTGTCGGGACCCCCGCCGATCGGCGCCTCACCGCCGCCTCCCCCAGGAGCACGGCCACGATCACCACGGCCTCCACGACATACACCAGCACTGCAGGAACGCCGGCCTCACGCTGCATCGCGCCGGCGCCGGCTTCGAGGGCGCCGAACAGGATTCCTGCCGCGAGCACCCCCAACGGGTCGAGCCGCCCCAACAGCGCCACTGCGATGCCGGAAAACCCGTAACCGGGCGAGAGGTTCTGGAACAGCGCGTAGGACACGCCGCCGACTTCGACCCCTCCCGCGAGGCCCGCGACTGCCCCGGACGCGAGCAGAGCCGCCGCTGTCACCCGTCGCACCGGGATGCGCCCGCTGAGCGCTGCGGCGCGCGGGCCGGCGCCGGACGCGATGAGGGCGAACCCCCACCACGTCCGCCGCATACCGTACGCGAGCCCCGCCGCGAGCAGGACGGCGAGGGCGAAGCCCAAGTGGAGGCGGGTCCCGGGCAGCAGCGGGAGACGTGCGCTGGCAGCTATCGGATCACTCTGCGGGTAGATCCCCTT
>DATAFP010000254.1:0-12895 GCA_036257415.1 Gemmatimonadales bacterium | reverse complement strand
AGCCGGGCTTCGCGCGCGTATTCCGCCGGAGTCTTGCCCGGCGTGTAGGTCACTGACCCGGCGGCGTCCAGATCGAGCGCAAGGGCGAGAAAGCCGAGCCGGAGTGCGTCCGCCGATCGACCCTCACGAGCCGCCTGGTCGGCGTCGCTCCAGAGCGCGCGAGGATCTCGACGTTCGGGCGCGTCGGCCGGCCCGATTGCGTCCGCGACCCGGGTCGCCCCACGCAGCGTGACCCAGAAGACCCACGCGGCATGCGCTAGCACGGCAACCAGCACCACGACGAGCGTGGCGACGAGGGCCCGGTACAGGAGCGGGCTGCCCTCACGAAGGGCGACCAGCCATTCGACGAGCCGGCCGTACCATTCTCGCATCAGCCGGACCGGGTCCGGCCGTTCCACCCAGCGATACGCCGGTCCGGCGAACACCGAGTCGAGCGCGGCGCGAAGGGTGGCGTCCGACGTCGGCGTCTGCACCGGGCTCAGCTCGGTCGTCCCGGCACGCCTACGCGGCGCGGAGCCGGGAAGCGAGCAGCTCCAGGTCGAATCCTTCCTTGCGGATTCGCTGGTCGTAGTAAGCGACAGTCAGGGCGCAGTTGAAGAGAGGGTAAACCAACATCTGGACCAGCCCCGCGAAGGCGGCGCCCAGCACCGCGGCGGTGCCGCCGGAATCGCTGGGAGAGCCCAGGCCGAGGAGCCCGGCGACGACGCCGACGAGCACGGTGATCGCGATCATCGGGACCACAAGGATGAGAAACAGTGGGATGAAGATGCCGACGAGCTTCCAGCGGGCGCCTTTCGTCAGCCGCCACGAGCGCCCCAATGCCGCGGTGCTCGACAGGTTCTCCACGACCAGCGACGGCGGCGTCAGCGACATACCGACGAGCACGATCAGTCCGGGAACGATGAAGAGGAGCGTGCCTACGAACGCCAGCAGGCTGTACGCCAGTTGCGCGAGTATCAGTCGCCCCGCGAATGGCGCGGCGAGGTGCAGGGCGTCTCTGGCGCCGACCTCCCGGCCCAGGTAGCCCTCGGACACGACGAATACGGTCGCCGCGGTAGCCACCGAGTTGAGCGCCATGAGCAGCACGGCGCTGAACAGGGCCATCCCCAGGTTCGCGAGCCGGCCACCCGACGCCTCGATGTAGACGTCCAGCATGAGCGGAATGGCGGTGCACAACACGCCGATAGTGGCGAGGGTGACGAAATACCGCCGGTACAGCTGGAACGACGTGTCGAGGATTTCGCCGATGGATAGCGGGCGCAGGACGGCGCTGGACATTCACGGCTCCATTGCGAGGACGGGGGACGAAGAAAGATGGCCAGCGGCACTGATCCCGGGTAGACTCCGAATTCAGTGATTAAGCCCAACGTGCGCCAGACGCGCGACTTCCGCCAACACCTGGAAGTCGAAACCCCGGAGAATGTGGTCCTCGACCTCGAGATCGCGGGGGTGGGTTCCCGTCTTCTCGCCGCGGTCATCGACACCGGCATCGTCGCCGGCCTGACGCTGGTGGCGGCGATCCTGGCCATCGTGCTGATTGACCTCGGCATGATCGCCACCGGACGGTGGATCGGCGCGGTCATCGCCTCCGGTGCCTTCCTCGGATGGATCGGGTACTACGTCTTCTTCGAGGGGTTCCGGGGCGGGCGCACACCCGGGAAGAGGTGGGTTGGCATTCGGGTGGTGCGCGACACCGGCCATCCGGTGACCCTGGCCGATGCGGTGACGCGAAACGTGCTGCGCCTCGCCGACTTCCTTCCCCCGCCCTACCTGGGGGGTCTGCTTCTCATGGCGCTCCAGCCGCTCGGAAAACGGCTGGGCGACCTCGCGGCCGGCACGGTCGTCGTGCGGGATCAGCCGATGGATGCGTCGCTGACCGGGATCCGGCTGGACGAAAGCGTCCCCGCGGCGGCGCCGGTGCTCACGGACCACGAGTTCGCCGTGCTGGCACAGTTCGTCGCGCGTGCCGCGCAGCTCGAGGCCGAGGTCCGCGGCCGGCTGGCCACGTCGCTCGCCGACCGGTTCGCCGCGCACCTCGCAACCGGCGGCGACACGACGGCGCAATTGGTGGAGCTCCACCGGCGCGAGACCGAGCGGCGGCGGGGCCCGCTCGCCGGCACCGCGGGCATCCGGGCCCGCTTCGTGGCGCGTCAGGCGGCACGCTGGAGCGAATTTCGCCGGCTCGCCGACCGGGCGAGCACGGAGGGACTCGACAGTTTCCGCCCCGAGGAGCTGCCCGACTTCGCCGCGCGGTATCGCGAGGCAGCCGCGGACCTTGCACGGGCGCGTACCTACCGGGCGGAACGGGCCACGATCAGCGAATTGGAGCGACTGGTAGCGGCGGGCCACAATGCGCTCTATCGCGACGAGCGGTCGAGCTGGCGCACGCTGTGGCAGGTCGTATCACGGGAGTTTCCCGCGGCCGTAGTGCAGGCGAGGCGCACCGTGCTCCTGACATTCGCCATCTTCGCCGCCACCGGCGCGATCGGATACCGATTGATCCGTGACCGCCCGGCTCTGGCCGAGGAGCTGCTGCCCGATGAGATGCTTCGCCGGGCCGACGCCGGTCATTTGCAAACGGCCGGAGGTCGCAAGTACGGCGAGGTGATCCTCTCGGAGCGGCCGCTGGTGGCGTCATTCATCATTATGAACAACGTTCGCGTGGCAGTCGCCTGCCTCGCCGGCGGCATGTTCGCGGGCGTGGGATCGCTGGTGCTGCTCGGCTTCAACGGATTGATGCTGGGAACGTTCGCCGGACATTTCGCCAATCAGGGCCTGCTGGGATACCTGCTCGAGTTCGTGGTGGGGCACGGCGTGCTGGAGTTGACCGCGATCTGGATCGCTGCGGCCGCCGGGCTCATACTCGGTCTGGCGATCGTGGCGCCGGGCGATCTCAGCCGAAGCGATGCGTTGGTGGTGCGCGCCCGGGTGGCGGTCCGGATGATCGGCATGGCGGTGGTCCTGCTCGCCATCGCAGGGCTGATCGAGGGGTTTCTGTCGGTTGCCGGCGGCGGAGTGGCACCGCGGGCCGCCGCCGCGGTGGCGAGCCTGGGCTTTCTGGCCATCTACCTCGTCAACGGGACGCGCGCCGCGGCAACGGCGGCCGATCCGGCCAGCTCGCGAAACGCGTTGAGGTAGAGCTCACTGTTCAGTCCCGCGAAACAGCGGCGCGGCCCACTACTCTGGAGCAAGAAGATCGGCGCGGTCGGAAAGGTGCGCGCGGCAGGCTGAGCCCGGTCAGATCTCCCGAAGCATGGCGCGCATGCGGATGGCAAGCGCCTCGATTTCGCGCAGGCTGGTCGCGATCTCGGGGTCGTAATGCTTCTCGTTGAGCAGCAGGAGCTGCGTCTCCGCCAGCAGGGCCGACAACGGGTTCGAGATGTCGTGTCGCAGCTTACTGAGACGCTCGGAGTCGGTCATGGGTCGGCACTGTCGAGGGACCGATACAAATCGCGGATGTGGTGTTCCCGGAGCCGGTGCACCGCCAGCCAGAGCTCTTCTTCCGATTCCCCGCAGAAAATTTCCGCGGTGCTCAGCTGCCGTCCGGGGTGGTAGTCGTCGCCAAAGCGCAGGCGTCCGCGCCAGACGCCGTCATTGTCACGGCGAATGGTAAGAGACAGGTGAATCGTCTGACCCGCAATGCGGACGGGGTCGAGGGGGTGCTGGGTTGGCTCCCGGAAATCCCGGGTGGAAGGACGGACGGTTTGCGGTGCCATCCACCTGCCGTCTTGGAATGGTTTAGGTAAAGATAGAAACTAGTGTAAGTTAGGCAAGTCGAGCGGCGGCCTAATTGCCGGCCGCGAACGGGATCGGCACGAAGGTCAGGGCGAAGACGGCGATCGCCACCCACCCGATGCGCCGGCGTTCCGGCTCCACCTCGCGAGCCGGGTCGATCACCGATGGATGCGCCCATCGCCCGCCGCCGACCAGCAAGGCGAAGGCCACCCAGATGTACCAGTTCCAGGAATATTGGGCAAGAATGAGCAGGCCGCAGAGCGCCAGCAAACCCACGGTGGCCTGCCGGCGGCCGAACAGGGCGTACACCACGTGGCCGCCGTCGAGCTGGCTCAGGGGAAGCAGATTGAGACCGGTCACGAACGCGCCGACCCATCCGGCGAACCCGGGCAGACTGAGCTCGAGACTGGCGACGTCCGGGTGGAACAGCGTGCGGAACGCGAGGGTGAGCAGTGAGTCGCCCAGGGGGATTTGCTCGCCGGCGAGCACCACGAACGTCCGCACTGGATCCAGCCCCGGTTCCATGCGCTCCGACAGCCCATAGCCCCAGCCCAGTACCAGGAGGGTCACGAGGAAGCCGGCGAGCGGCCCGGCGGCCCCGACATCCAGCAGCTGGCGGCGGTCCAGCACCGGCGATCGGAGCCGCAGGAACGCACCCAGACTGCCGATCGGCGAGAATGTTGGTGGAACCGGGAGGAAATAGGGGGGCGAGGCATCGATCGCGTAACGGCGCGCGGCGACGTAGTGGCCCAACTCGTGGACCAGGAGGATGCCCAGCAGCGGGACGGCGAAGGGCCAGCCAGCGGCGATGAAGCGCCAGCCGCCATCGATGACTTCCTGGACGAATTGGACGGTCCCGCCCAGCGGGCCGGTGGTGGGCAGCGGTTCGCCCAGGAGGGCGAGTCCCGCGCCGAGGGAACAGAGGACCGTGAGCGCGAACAGGAGCGCATGGATCAGCCACCGCTCCCTGCGTTCGGGCCCCAGGGGGCGGATCAGCACCAGGTGTCCCCCAGCCCGATCAGCCCAGTACCAGCGGCCCGGCCAATCGGCCAGCGCCGCGGCCAATGGCGGCGACGGGCCGCGGTGGGGTTCGGCAACCACGGCGTCGGTGAACTCCCGGCCTCCCAGCCGGACCACGCGCCAGACGTCGAAGCTGCCGGTCAGCTCGTCCAAGAACCCTCTTGACGCTCCCTCCGACGCGGCCTATGATAAGTCGCTTCGAGGATTACCGGCTTCTCCCCAGCGCACCCCGATTAACCCGCTCCGCCGCCGCGGAGCGCGCCGCAAACACCGACACCATTCCAACCTAACCCGCTTTGTACCGCGTCCATTCGTCGCGCCTGTCGTCCCGTCGTCCGGGCTCCCCCGTCTGGAGTTCTGTCCGTGGATATCGCTGAGCTCAAGCAGAAGTCCGTCGCGGAACTGCACCAGCTGGCCGAGCAACTCAACATCTCGAACTACTCGGGCCTCCGCAAGCAGGATCTGATCTTCCGCATCGAGCAGTCGTTGCTCGAGCAGGACACGGTCATTCGCGGCGAGGGCGTGCTCGAGATCCTGCCGGAGGGGTATGGCTTCCTGCGGAGCCAGGACTGGAACTACCTCTACGGGCCGGACGACATCTACGTCAGCCCGAGCCAGATCAAGCGCTTCGATCTGCGGACCGGCGACACGGTGATGGGCCAGGTCCGTCCGCCGAAGGAAGGCGAACGGTATTTGGCGCTGCTCAAGGTCGAGAGCGTCAACTTCGAGGAGCCGGACCGCACCAAGCACCGGATCGCCTTCGACAACCTGAAGCCGCGGTATCCCGACTCCAAGATCCGGCTCGAGCGCAAGCTCAGCGACCTCTCCATGCGGGTCGTGGACCTACTGTCTCCCATCGGCAAGGGGCAGCGCGGGCTGATCGTCTCGCCCCCGAAGGCGGGCAAGACGATCCTGATGCAGAAGATCGCCAACTCGATCAGCGAGAACCATCCTGAGATCATCCTGATCGTGCTGCTCATAGACGAGCGGCCGGAGGAGGTCACCGACATGGAGGAGAACGTGAAGGCGGAGGTCATCTCCTCCACCTTCGACGAGCCCGCCGACCGCCACGTCCAGGTGGCCGACATGGTGATCGAGAAAGCCAAGCGGCTGGTCGAGCACGGGCGCGACGTCGTCATCCTGCTCGACTCGATCACCCGGCTCGCCCGCGCGCACAACGTGGTCGTGCCGCACTCCGGCAAGATCTTGTCAGGTGGCGTGGACGCCAACGCGCTGCAGAAGCCCAAGCGGTTCTTCGGCGCCGCGCGCAACATCGACAAGGGCGGCTCGCTCACCATCATCGCCACGGCGCTGATCGACACGGGCAGCCGCATGGACGAGGTGATCTTCGAGGAGTTCAAGGGCACCGGCAACATGGAGCTGGTGCTCGACCGCCGCCTAGCCGACCGCCGCATCTACCCGGCGATCGACATCCAGCGGACCAGCACCCGTAAGGAAGAGCTGCTCATGGACAAGGACGAGCTCAACCGGGTGTACCTGCTGCGGAACTTCCTGGCGGACATGCCGCCGGTGGAGGCGCTGGAGTTCCTGCTGGAGCGCATGAAGCGCACCAAGAACAACAAGGAATTCTTCGCGACGATGGCGCAATAGTACGCGGTCAGCCGTAAGCGGTGAGCGGGGGCTCCGGTGCGGACCGGGCCCCCAACGCTTGCCCGGTGACCGCTCACCGCTCACCGCTTACTGCTTACTTTTTCCCAATGATCCCACACCAGGGTCGGATCCTCGCCGTCGACTGGGGCGAGGTGCGGATAGGCCTCGCCTTGAGCGACGAGTCGCAGATTCTGGCATCGCCGCTCGAAACGCTCACGCGCCGCCGCGGTAAACGGATTCCCCTGCCCCGACTGCTCGAGCTCGCAGCCGATCACGCCGCGGTTGGAGCGGTGGTTGGATTACCGCTGACGCCGGAAGGTGATGAGGGAACAAGCGCGCTCGAGGCCCGCGGGCTCGCCGAGACCATCGCGCGTCGAGCGGGGCTGCCCGTCGAGCTTTGGGATGAGCGGATGAGCACCGCTCGCGCCCTCCGCGCCGTGCGGGAGCAGAATGGGAGCACGCGCGGGCGGAAAGCGGATGTGGATGCCCTGGCCGCCGCGGTGCTGCTCCAGAACTATCTCGACGCCCGCCGGCCGGCCCGAGCGGAATGAGGGGCGGCCGCACGGCGGTTGCGTTGCGCGGCGTCCTGGTGGTCGGGCTGATCGGCTGCGGGAGCTCGCCTGCCGGCCCGCCGGAGAGGGTGACCGTTCCACCTCAGGCCGGTTTCCGGGCAGTCACCGACACGCTGTACGCGCACGGTCTGATCCGCAACAAGCTGGTGTTCCGCCTGGTTGCCCGATTCAAGGGGCTGGACCGCTCGGTGCAGGCGGGAGTGTACGATCTCCCCCGCGGGGCGCCGATGACCGAGATCCTGACCCGGCTGGCGTCGGGCAAGACGGCGACCGCGCGGTTCACCGCACCCGAAGGGCTGACCATCCCCGAGATCGCGATCCAGGCTGCGCGCCAGCTCGCCATCCCGGCGGAGTCCGTCGTCGCGGCCGCGCGCGACCCCGCCGAGGTCCAGGCGCTCGCACTCCCCGGCAAGTCGCTCGAAGGGTTCCTCTACCCGGAGACCTATGCGCTCCCGCTCGGCACGAGCGGACGAGAGGTGGTCCGTGCCATGGCGCGGAGCTTCAAGGCCGCGTGGCGACCCGAGTGGAACGCGCGGCTCGACACGCTCGGCCTTTCCCAGCTGGAGCTGATGGCGCTGGCATCGATCGTGGAGGGTGAGGCCCGGGCCGACGACGAGCGCGAAGTGATCGCGGGGGTGTACCACAATCGGTTGCGGATCGGCATGGCGCTGCAGGCCGACCCCACTGTGCAGTACGCCATCCTGCTCGCCACCGGCACTCGAAAGCCTCGACTGTACACCAAGGACTACCGCTTCCAATCACCGTACAACACCTACCTCCATCCCGGCTTGCCGCCGGGCCCGGTCAACTCACCGGGGCGTCGCAGCATCGAGGCGTCGCTCTATCCCGCGAAGGTGCCCTATCTCTACTTCGTCGCGATGCCCGACGGTCGGCATCGCTTCGCGGCGACGTACAATGAGCACCTCCGGAACGTCGCTGCCTCGCGTCGCGCCTTCCGCGCGAGCGAGTGACCGCACGGAGCCGCGCGCTTCCGTGTGCTAGCCGCGGGCATAGCGGCGTACCGCTGTCTCGATGTCGTCGGCCGTGAGGATACCGCCCGCGACGGCCACCCCGGCGCCGCCGGCGGCGCGAACGGCGGCGACGTCCTCCGGCTGTACGCCACCGACGGCGATGCAGGGTACTCCCCCCGAGAGGGACACGATGGCGGCGAAGCCATCCACGCCCAGAGCGGCGCCTGCGTCGGCCTTCGTCGCCGTGGCCCGCCACGGACCCACCCCCCAGTAGTCGGCCTCCGCGGCGCCGGTAGCCTCCTCGGCGCTCCCGACCGACGCGCCGACGAAGAAGTCCGGCGGCGCGATTCGCCGCACCAGGGCGACCGCAAGGTCCTCGGCCCCAACGTGCACGCCCGCCGCGCCGGCGGCGATCGCGACATCGGGCCGGTCGTTGACCAGGACGGGGATCCGGAGCGCGGTGATCAGTGCGCGAGCCGCCGCGGTGAGCTCTCGCGGAGAGGCCTGCTTGAGCCGGAGCTGCACCGAGGTAGCCCCGCCCCGCTCCGCCGCGCACGCAACCGCCACCAGGTCGCGGCCCTCGATCAACCTGTCGTCGGTCACGAGCATCAGCCGGAGAGCCGCCGCTAGATTATCCGCCATGTCCGACCCCCCTGAGCGGCGCCTTCACGGCATTCGCGGCGCGACGACCGTCGAGCGCAACGACGCGACTGAGATCCTCTCGGCTACCGACGAGCTCTTGCGTGCGATCATCGACGCCAATGACCTCCGGCCCGACGACATCGTCAGCGCGTTCTTCACCGTCACGCGGGACATCGACGCCGCGTTTCCCGCCCGCGCCGCCGAGGATTTTGGCTGGAATATCGTGGCCCTGCTCCACGCGACCGAGATCCCGGTCCCCGGGTCGCTGCCTCGCTGTATCCGGCTGCTGGTGCACGCCTACACGATCCGTTCCCGCGCCGAGATCCGGCACTGCTACCTCCGGGGGGCTACCGTGCTCCGGCCCGACCGCGCGTGATCGAGGTCCGCGTCACCGCCCGGGGCGCCGAGCGGTGGGTGCGGGGCCACCCCTGGATCTACCGCAGCGACGTCCGCGATCAGCCAGCCGACCCGGGGCTCGTCAGAGTGCTCGACCCCCGCGGGCGCTTCATCGGCCGGGCGCTCTACTCGCCGCGCTCGGAGATCAGGCTCCGGCTTCTGGAGCGGACCGACCGGCCAGTCGACGGCGCCTGGTGGCAGGACCGCCTCAAGTCCGCCCTCGCACGCCGAACCGGAATCGACGCAACCGCGTACCGCGTGGTTCACAGCGAGGGGGACGCGTTGCCTTCGCTGGTGGTGGACCGGTACGATCGCTGGATCGTGGTACAGCTGCTGTCCGCCGGCCTCGAGACCCGCCGCGCCGAGGTGCTCGACGCCGTGCATGACGTGCTCCGGCCGGAAGGCATCCTGGTCCGGCACGATGCGCCGGTTCGGCTTCGTGAAGGATTGCCCGATGATACCGGCCTGGTCCGCGGCACTGTCCCCGAGCGGGTGGAGGTCCGCGAGGGCGGCGTGCGCTACTACGCGGCCCCGTGGACCGGTCAGAAGACCGGTGCGTTCCTCGACCAACGCGCCAACCGCCTGCGCGCGGGCACGCTCGCCGCGCCGGGCGGACGCGCGCTCGATTGCTTCGCCTACCACGGCTCCTTCGCGCTTCATCTCGCAGCTCGTGCCGGCCGGGTGCTCGCCCTCGACAGCAGCGCCGAAGCGCTCGCCCGCGGCGCCGAAAACGCCGCGCTCAACCGGTTCGACAACATTGAATGGCGGGTGGGCGACGTGTTCGAGACGCTCCGGGCGTTCGAGCGGGCGCGGGAGCGATTCGACACCATCGTTCTCGACCCTCCGGCATTCGCCAAGTCGCGTAATGGCGTCCCTCAGGCACTCCGGGGGTATCGGGAGATCAACCTCCGGGCCATGCGCCTTCTCGCTCCCGGCGGCGCGCTCCTCACGGCGTCTTGCTCGTTCCACGTCGGTCGGGCCGACTTCCTCGCGATGCTCAGCACCGCGGCCGGGGATAGCGGACGGCGGCTCTCGCTCGAGGCGATCCTGGGTCAGGGTGAGGATCATCCCGAGATCGTCACCATCCCCGAGACCGGGTACCTGAAAGGCGCGGTGCTCCGCGCCGATTGACACGGTACCACCCATGTTCCCACTTTATGGGCGGGAATTCGTCCAGTGCTCTCCGTTGCAGCAGCTGTTTCCGCTCCAGGAACCGACGATGGCTCAGTCCGCGATCGCCGCCGCAGAATGCTGACGGCTGCCGAGGCTCTCCGCGTCGAGCGCCGGCGACGGCAACGCCGCTCGCTCCGGCAGCAGTACGACGAATATTCCTTCGAACGCATCGAGGCCTACAAGAATTCGCTGCCGCGCGAGGAGCTGATGCGCCTTGGCGACGAGGCCAACGCCGAAGTCTTCGATGGCAGCGAGGGTCAGTTCGTGCTCACCGAGGTCCTCATGGTGGACCTCGTCGACGAGCTCATCAAGCGGCGCCTCAAGCTCAAGTCATTCCGGCAGTGGGCCAAGCATATCCGCGCGCTGCGCGATGCCCAGCGCGAGCCGACCCATTGGGGCCTGGAGCCCGACAGTCCTGTCGCCGGCCTGCTGCGCCGGGTCGAGATCGGCGACCGGGCGGTGGTCGTGGGCCCGGCCGCCGAGTCGGCGGCATGCCTGCTGGCCGCGCACGAGATGGGCGTCACCTTCATGGCCGGCGATCTGGGAAGCGTGACCCGGATCGAGACCCGGTTCGAGAGCGAGGCCATGGCGTCCGCCTTCGAAGCGTACGTCGTGGATTTCGCGCTCTGGCTGCCACCGCTCGAGGAGGGCAGCGCCATCGCCGTGCTCGACGTCAGCGCACTGGGCGAGCTCGATCCCCCGGTCCGCGAGTCGCTCGTCCGCCACATTCAGTGCCGCACCTGCGCCAACGGCGTCCACGTCTTGATTCCCGGCGCCACCCGCTTCGCACCCGACGCCCTGCTCGGCCTGTACGACGGCTGGGTACGCGAGGAAGTCGGCCGCCCGCACCGCCGCGGCGCCCGCACCCGAGGTATCGTTCTCGCCCGACAGCGGGCCAGCGCGGAGACTCCCGGCTCCGCCCAGCGCGCGTCGGGCTCCTGATTCATCCACCTGCCGCACCTCCGATTTCGCTCTGGTCTCACCCCGACGCAGCCGCGCCGGTATAGCTTTCGACGCCCTGAATCTCGAGGTCTGATGCGAGCCGTGGTGAAGGAGGCTCCGGGAAAAGGCTGGGCACTTCGCGACGTCGACGTGCCGGCCTGCGGACCGAATGATGCGCTCATTCGGGTCCATCACGCCGGGGTCTGCGGCACCGACCTGCATATCTGGGAGTGGGACAGCTGGGCCCGCGCCCGGCTTCGCCCACCTGTGGTCGTCGGCCACGAGTTCGCCGGCGAGATCGCCGAGCTGGGCGCGGAGGCCGCGGGCGGCGGGCTGCTCGCCGTCGGCGATCCGGTAACGGCCGAGGGCCACATCGTCTGCGGACACTGCCTGCAGTGTCGCACCGGCAACGCGCACCTGTGCCAGCGTACCCAGATCATCGGTGTGGACCGCAACGGCGCCTTCGCCGAGTACATCGCGATGCCGGCGTCGAACGTCATGCGGCTCGACGGCATCCCCACCGACGTCGGCGCGATCATGGATCCGCTGGGCAACGCGTTCCACACCGTGCTCGAGGCGCCGGTGTCCGGAGCCACGGTGCTGATCGTCGGCTGCGGCCCCATCGGCTGCTTCGCGGCCGGCGTCGCCCGCGCGGCCGGGGCGGCCCTGGTGGTTGCCACAGACCTCAATCCCCGCCGGCTGGAGTTGGCGCGCTGCATGGGCGCGCACGTCGTCATGAATCCGACTGACGACGATGTCCCGGCCAGGGTACGCGACCTCACCCAGGGCGACGGCGTGGACCTGGTCTGCGAGATGAGCGGCCACCCGGCCGGCCACGCGCAGGCGTTCGCCGCGGCCCGGCTGGGAGGCCGGGTTCACCTGCTCGGCACGCCGAGCCGTCCCACCGAGGTGGACTTTGCCCGCGACGTCATCTTCAAGGGACTCACGCTGTACGGGGTGACCGGCCGAAAGATGTACGGGACCTGGCACCAGATGAGCCGCTTCCTGCGCGCGGGGTTCGATCCCCGGCCGGTGGTGACTCATCGGTACCCGCTGGCGCGGATCGACGACGCCATACGCGTCATCCGCGACGGGCAGGCGGGCAAGGTGATCCTGGAGATCGGCACATGAGCGTGACGGAAAAGAGCGCGCTGGAGCGTCGCCTCGAGACCGAGCTGGAGCAGTTCCGCCGGGACGGCGTGTACAAGCGGCTCAACTATATCGAGGGGCCGCAGGGTCCCGTCGTGCGGATGGAGGGACGCGGCGAGATCATCGTGCTCTCGTCCAACAATTATCTCGGCCTCGCGGCCGAACCCGCCGTGGTCGCTGCGGGAAAAGCCGCGCTCGACCGTTTCGGGGCGGGCACGGCCTCCGTGCGGTTCATCTGCGGCACCTTCACAATCCATCGTGCGCTCGAGTCGGCGTGCGCCCGCCTGGTCGGGACCGAGGCATCACTCAGCTTTGTGAGCTGCTGGAACGCGAATGAAGCGGTGCCCGGAACGCTGCTGGGCGAGGACGACATCGTGCTCAGCGACCAGCTGAACCACGCCTCGATCATCGACGGCCTCCGACTCGCCAAGGCGATCACCAAGTGCCAGACCGGTGTGTACCGCCACGCCGACCTCACGGATCTCGACGACAAGCTCCGCGCGGCGCGCGACCGGCGGGTGCGGATGGTGATCACCGATGGCGTGTTCTCCATGGAGGGCGCCATCGCGCCGCTTCCTGGTTTGGTGGACCTCTGCCGCAGGCACGACGCGGTGCTGGTCGTGGACGATTCGCATGCCACCGGTGTGCTCGGCGAGCAGGGACGCGGGACCGCCGAACACTTCG
>DATAFP010000244.1:0-3679 GCA_036257415.1 Gemmatimonadales bacterium | reverse complement strand
CTGGCGGTGGCGTTGGAGAGCAGTGAAGACTGACAGAGACGAGAGACAAGAGAAACGTGACGAGTACGAGTACGAGTACGAGTGCGGGTGAGCGGGACAACCCGTTCGCATCGCTCGATCCGTGCGTTCACTGCGGCTTCTGCCTCCCCGCATGCCCGACGTACCTCGCGACCGGCGACGAGGCGGACAGTCCGCGAGGGCGGATCGTGCTCATGCGCGCCCTGGAGCGGGGCGAGCTGCCGGCCGACGATCCAGCGCTGATCGAGCACCTCGATGCCTGCCTCGGATGCCGGGGCTGCGAGCCGGCGTGCCCATCCGGCGTGGGCTACGGCCGCGGGCTCGAGGCGGCGCGCGAACGACTGTACCGCGCCCGGCGGCTTCCTCCGCTCGCGCGGGCCATCCTGCGGGTCTTCGCCCGCGAAGCCGCCTGGCGTCCGCTCTTCACGCTGGCGCGTGCGCTCCGGGCTACCGCGATTCCCGGCCTGCTCGCGGGTGGCGGGCGGCTAGGGTTTGGCATGGGAATGCTTGCGGCGAGTCGGATGGGCCGATGGCCCGATGGCCGGATGGTCCAGGCGACTGATCGTCGGATCCGCAGTGTCGGTCCATCAGACAGCCCGCCCATCCGCCCAACCGTCGCCCTCTTTCGCGGCTGCATCATGGACACCCTCTTCACCCATGTCCACGATGCCACCCGGCGCACGCTCGAGGCGAATGGGTACCAGGTGGTCGAAGCGCCGGGACAGGTCTGCTGCGGCGCGCTCCACGAGCACGCGGGCGATCGATCCACCGCGCGCTCGCTCGCGGCGCGCAACGTCGCCGCACTCGCGGATGTGGCCGACTACATCGGCGTGAACAGCGCGGGCTGCGGCGCCCTGCTCAAGGACTACGGCCATCTACTCGGCACCGACACGGCAGCGCGGGTGGGCGCCAGTGTGCGCGACGTGAGCGAGTTGCTCGCCGAGCGGGGGCCGCTGCCCGGGGCTGCGCTCAAGCTCACGGTCGCGTACGACGCGCCGTGCCACCTGCAGCACGCCCAGCGGGTGCACGCCGCCCCGCTCGCCGTGCTGAATGCGATTCCCGGCCTTACCCTCCGGCTCCTTCCGGGCGCCGATCGCTGCTGCGGCAGCGCGGGGATTTACTCGCTGGTGCAGCCGGCGCTCTCGCAAGCGGTGCTGGCCGACAAGATCCGGACGTTTCGCGCGGAGGTGCCCGAGCTCCATGCGGTCGCCACCGGCAATCCCGGTTGTGTAATGCAGATCGGTGCCGGCCTCCGCGCTGTAGGGATGACGATTCCCGTGGTGCACCCGGTGGAGCTCCTGGATAGATCGTATGCTCAGGGAGGTATGTACTGATGGGCGGATGCTGGAATGCTCCGAGGCGCAGTGACGCTACACCGTCGCCTGCAGCTCACCCCTGACCATCTGCCCATCCGCCCATCTATACTCCCACCATGTCCCTCGCCGAGTTCGCCTACGATCCCGACCGTCTGGAGCGGTTGCGTCACGGAGCCGCCGTAGTCCGGGGAGAGCCGGCGGTGTTCTGGGTGGAAGGCCCGGGCGCGTTGACCTGCCTGCAGGGCCTCCTCACCAACGATCTGGTAAAACCGGGAGAGCGGAGCCTGGTGTACGGCGCCGTGCTCACGCCAAAGGGAATGATCGTCGTCGACCATTGGGTACTCCGGCTCCCCGAGCGGTTCGCTCTGGTCGGACCTCTGCGGGGACGCGACGCCACCCGCGAGTTGCTGGCGCGGAATCTCCCGCCCCGGCTGGCGAAGGTCTCCGATGCCACTGGAGAGGTCGAGGCTGCGTGGGTCATCGGCGGGCAGGCGTTCGCCACCCTCGCGCGGTCCAACCTAAAGCCGTTGCCCGAAGCGGCTGGGCGCGTGTCCACCCTCGAGACCGGTGTGGGGCGGCTCGCCGTAGGTCTCGCACCGGAGGGCGCCCCGTTCGCCACGCTGGCGCTCGGGCCCCCGCCGGCCGTGGCGCACTTCGTCGCGGCCATGACGGACGCCGGAGCCAGCGCCGGCACTGCGGAAGACCTCGACGCGGCGCGCATCGTCGCCGGCTGGCCGGCGCTGGGCGCCGAGATCGACGAGCGGACCCTTCCGCAGGAAGTGCGGTACGACGAGATCGGGGGCGTGTCGTATACCAAAGGGTGTTACGTGGGGCAGGAGACCGTGGCGCGGCTCCACTTTCGCGGGCACGCCAATCGCCACCTCCGCGGGCTGGTGTGGCGGAGCGCGGCGCCCTTGGCCGATCAACGCATCACTGCCGGTGAGCGCGAGGTCGGTTCGGTGCGCTCGACCCTCGCGCTGGACGACCGGCGCGTGGGGCTCGGCCTGATCCGGCGCGAGATCGATCCGGGCACCGAGGTCGTCGCCGGGGGTCAGACCGCCACCGTGCTCGCGCTGCCGTTCGCGCCGGACGATCTGGCACCATGAAACGACGACGGGCCCCGGTGAAGGGGCCCGTCCGACAGCGCGGCGCGCCGCGTTTACATCGACTTGGTGGTGTCCCGGGCCATGGTGTCCGCCGGCATGGCCATGCCGGTATCGGCCGGAGTCATGGTCTCCGACGTGGCAGGCGCCTCAGGCGCCTTTTTCTCGCCACAGGCGGCAGCCAGGACCAGGAACGCAGCCAGCCATATACGCTTCTTCATGCGTCACTCCTTACAAAATTGTAGGATAGGGCGCGTGCAACCCGGGCGATGGCGCCACTCTGTAGCTGGACTTCTTGGCGTGCGAACCTATACGCCGGTGGTTGTTTGTCAAGCCGAACGGAGCCCGGCCGGAACTAGATTACAACGGGTGTCCGGCAGGGACGCACAGCATCCATCTCAGGAGATCGCGTGACTTCGACGTTGAATCACCCCCGCACTTTCGGGGAGCTTCGGAACAGCCGCTGGGCCGAGCCGCCGCTGCGCGGCCGGCGGGTCCGGGACGAGATCCGGGCAAATCTGCTCCTGCGACTCTCGCGGGATGAACCGCTCTTCCCCGGTATCGTCGGTTACGAGGATACCATCGTGCCCCAGCTCATCAACGCGCTGCTGGCGCGGCATCATTTCATCCTGCTGGGGCTTCGCGGCCAGGCCAAGAGCCGGATCCTGCGCCAGCTGGTGGATTTGCTCGACGAGTACGTCCCCATCGTCGCGGGCAGCGAGGTGAACGACGATCCGTTCGCCCCGATCTCCAAGTTCGCCCGCGACCGGCTGGCCGAATGCGGGGATGCCACGGCGATCGGCTGGGTGCATCGCTCGGGACGCTACGTCGAGAAGCTCGCGACGCCGGACGTGACCATCGCCGATATCATCGGCGACGTGGACCCGATCAAGGCAGCGCGCGGCGGTCATTTGCTCTCCGACGAGCTGACGATGCACTTCGGCCTCCTACCCCGCGCCAACCGCGGTCTGTTCACCATCAACGAACTGCCCGACCTGAGCGGCAAGGTGCAGGTGGGCCTGTTCAACATCATGCAGGAAGGCGACGTCCAGATCAAAGGCTATCCGGTGCGCCTCCCGCTCGACGTGCTGCTCGCGTTCACGGCGAATCCCGAAGACTACACCGCGCGCGGCAAGATCATCACGCCGCTCAAGGATCGAATCGGCTCTGAGATCCGTACCCACTACCCAGCCACACGGACGGACGCGATGGCGATTACCCAGCAGGAGGCCTGGGTCGATC
>DATAFP010000204.1:0-2878 GCA_036257415.1 Gemmatimonadales bacterium | reverse complement strand
ACGCGCGCGATGCGATGCCCGATGGCGGCAAGCTCACCGTGCGCACCGCCAATATTCCCGCCGATGAATGCAAAAACTATCCGAGTAAAGGCATGCCGGCGGCGGATTACGTATTGGTGGAAGTCGCAGACAGCGGTATCGGTATCGCGGCCGAGATCATCGACAAGATCTTCGAGCCGTTCTTTTCCACCAAGGACGTCGGCAAAGGCACCGGGCTCGGGCTGGCGACGGTCCACGGAATCGTCAGCCAGAGCCGTGGCGCGGTGTGGGCGGAATCGGCGCCCGGTCTGGGCGCGACGTTCCATGTGCTGCTCCCGCTCGCGACGCCCCCCGAGTCGGTCACTCCCGCGCAAGCCGGCCGGGCAAGCGGGGCTGCCTCGGGCGGGCGCATTCTCGTGGTCGAGGATGAGGAGCTGGTGCGGCAGCTCCTCGCCCGCACCCTCATTGAGGCCGGCTTCGAGGTGGTACAGGCCCGGCACGGCGGCGAGGCACTCGAACGCCTCGCCGATGCGTCGCGTGGCGTGGACCTCGTCGTCAGCGACGTGGTGATGCCGGTGATGGCGGGGCGCGAGCTGGCCGCGCGTTTGAAGCAACGGTATCCGACCCTGCCGGCGATATGGATATCGGGCTATCCCCGCGAGAGCGTGGCCGCCGGGGAAGGCCTGCCGGAAGGTGCGGCGTTCCTGCAGAAGCCGGCGTCGCCCGAGGCGCTGCTCGACGCGGTCCGCCGGGCGCTGGCGGCGGACCAACCGAACCGGAGCAACCCTGGATGAACGCCTTGCAGCAGTTACGCCGACTCTGGGACCACGGGGAGTGGGCCGATGCTGCGCTGCTGGCCCGGCTCGAACGCGCGGCCGCCCCGCCGCCGTTGGCCGTTCGTGAGTACGCCCACGTGCTGGGCGCCGAAGAGGTATGGCTGTCCCGATTGGTAGGCCGCCCGTCCGCGGCGGCGGTCTGGCCGGAGCTCTCGCTCCCCGAGATCGCGGACCTCGCCCGGGCGGTGCGGGCGGGCTACCTCGAGTACCTCGCCAACCTGACCGATGCCGGCGTCGCGCGCGGCGTCTCCTACGTCAACAGCGCCGGCCTGGCGTTCACCACGCCGGTCGGCGACATCCTGCTCCATGTGGCGCTCCACGGGCAGTATCACCGGGGCAAGGTGAACCTGATGCTTCGCGAGGCAGGGCTCGACCCGGCGCCGGTCGACTTCATCGGCTTCGTCCGAGGTGTCCCCGCCGCCACCGTTGCTGGACCGCGCCCGGTCGGGCGCTGACGATTCGCGCCCGATTGCAGCGACAACCTCGGGAGGAACCATGAACCGGAAGCTTCTTCTGGCGTGGCTGGTTGTGTTCATCGTCTGGATGGCCGGCAGCTTCGTGGTGCACGAAACCTTGCTGCACGATGACTACGCGCAGCTCCCGAACCTGTTCCGGCCCGAAGCTGACGTGCAGCGGCTCTTCTCGCTGATGCTGCTGGCGCACGTCATGCTGGCAGGAGCTTTGGTCTGGATTTACTCCCGTGGGGTGGAGCCCACGCCGTGGCTTCCACAAGGCTTGCGCTTCGGCCTCGCGGTGGCGTTCCTCACCGTCATTCCCACCTACATCATCTACTACGTCGTGCAGCCGATACCGAGCGCTCTCGCGGTCAAGCAGATCGTGTTCGACACGATGCTCATGCTGGTGCTCGGAGCCGTTGCCGCGTTCATGATCCGCGGCCCGGCCGCGCGCACGATGTGACGACCATACCGAGGGCCTAGGCCGTCGCCGCGGCCCCCCGGTTGGCCCGCTCGAAGTCCTTCATGTAGTTCACCAGCGCCTGCACGCCGGTGCGGGGAAACGCGTTGTAGATGCTGGCCCGCATGCCGCCCGCCGATCGGTGACCCTTGAGGCCGTCGAGCCCCCGCTTGGCGGCCTCACTCACGAACTTCGCCTCGAGATCTTCGGTGGGGGCGCGGAAGCACACGTTCATGAGCGACCGGCTGTCGACTCGCGCGGTGCCGCGGAAGAAGTCGCTCTGATCCAGGTAGTCGTAAAGGACCTTGGCTTTTTCCGCGTTCTGCTCCGCCATCGCGCGGAGCCCGCCGAGTCCCTGAATCCACTTGAACACCTCGCCCATCAGGTAGATGCCGAACGTGCTGGGCGTGTTGTACATCGACCGCTCCGCCGCGTGGATCCGGTATTGCAACATGCTGGGCAGTTCTTTGGGGCCCGCGTCCACCAGATCGTCCCGGATGATGACGAGCACCGTGCCCGAGGGCCCGAGGTTCTTCTGAGCCCCGGCGTAGATCAGGCCGTACTTCGACACGTCGATCGGCCGGCTGAACATGTCGCTCGACGTGTCGGCGACGAGCGGGACATCGGCGGGCAGCACGGGCTCCGCCGACCACTGGGTGCCGAAGATGGTGTTGTTGGTGGTGATGTGAACGTACGCGGGCCGCTCCGAGTAGCGGATGGCGCTCTGGGCCGGGATGTAGGAGAAGTTCTGGTCGGCGCTGGAGGCGGCTTCGTGCACCTTGCCGATCAGCTTTGCCTCCTTGACCGCTTTCTGTGACCAGATGCCGGTGACCAGGTAATCGGCCGTGCCGCCCTTGGGCAGGAGGTTCATCGGCACCATCGCGAACTGGAGCGACGCGCCACCTTGGAGGAACAGCACCTTGTAGCTGTCGGGGATCCCGGCCAGCTCGCGGCACGCCTGCTCGGCCTCGTCGGCGACCTTGTCGAAGACCTTGCCGCGATGGCTGTGCTCCAGTACGCCGATCCCGCTGCCGGCGATGTTCCAGATGTCCTGCTGGGCCTGCTTCAGGACCGGTTCCGGCAGCGTGGCCGGTCCCGCGCTGAAGTTGTAGATGCGGTCGCTCACCTACTTCCTCCCGTCGATCTCG